>NZ_JACGFN010000002.1:353870-707741 GCF_016950255.1 Pectobacterium brasiliense
GGAACGGCCCTATCAGCGCGTTGCAGTACAATATGAACGACGTCACCAAACGCTACAATAAAGACATCATTGTGGTTGAAGCCGCCTATGCCTACACGCTCGAAAACTGCGATAACGCGGAAAACAGCTTCCAGCAGAAAGAGCTGGATGCGGGCGGCTACCCGGCTTCCGTTCAGGGTCAGGCCAATTACCTGCACGATTTGATGCAAAGCGTCATCAACGTCCCCAATCAGCGTGGCAAAGGCGTCTTCTATTGGGAGCCAATCTGGCTGCCCACTCCCGGCGCAACCTGGGCTACGAAAGCGGGCATGAAATACAACAACGACGAATGGAAGGAAGGCAACGCGCGGGAAAATCAGGCGCTGTTCGACTGCAAAGGCAACGTCCTGCCTTCCATCAAAGTGTTTAAGTAAGCCGCAAACCGTATTCAACACGTGACAATCCGTTTAACTGACACAAGAGCAGCGATAATGGGATAGAAGAGTAAAGCGTTTGCGCCATGGATGGCGCAACTCGAGCGTACAGGGATGTATTCACCGCGTCTTTACGATCTACCCATCATCGCCGTGTAAGCACATTGCAGCTATCTCGAACGCGCAAACCGTATTCAACACGTTGACAACCCGTTTAGGAGAGAACGATGTTCAAATTCCCCCCATTAAGCAGCAAGGTGCCTGTTCTGCTGCACGGCGCAGACTATAACCCTGACCAATGGTTGGACGATCCAGAGGTGCTGGAAAAAGACATTGAGATGATGAAGCAGACCCAGTGCAACGTCATGTCCGTGGGCATTTTCAGCTGGTCCGGGATTGAACCGGAAGAAGGTCGCTATGAATTTGGCTGGCTGGACGGCATCCTCAACACGCTGTATGCCAATGGGATATTCGTTTTTCTGGCAACCCCGAGCGGGGCGCGCCCAGCCTGGCTATCGCAGAAATACCCTGACGTGCTGCGTGTGGGTAGCAACCGCGTGCGGGCGCTGCACGGCGGTCGCCATAACCACTGCCTGAGCTCGCCGAATTATCGCGAAAAAGTAAAACAAATGAATACCCAGTTGGCAAAACGCTACTCGCACCATCCTGCGGTGATCGGCTGGCATATTTCCAACGAATACAGCGGCGAGTGCCACTGTGATACCTGCCGCGGCACCTTCCAGAGCTGGCTAAAAGCGCGCTACGGCACGATAGACGCGTTGAATAAAGCGTGGTGGAGCACCTTCTGGAGCCACACCTACACCGACTGGTCGCAGTTAGAACCTCCATCGCCCATCGGTGAAATGTCGATTCACGGCCTGAATCTGGACTGGAAGCGCTTTAACACCTCACAGGTTAGCGATTTCTGTGCGGCAGAAATTGCGCCTCTCAAAGCCGAAAACCCGTCTCTGCCAACGACGACGAACTTCATGGAATATTTCTATGATTATGACTACTGGCAGCTAGCGAAGGTCATCGACTTCATCTCCTGGGACAGCTACCCGCTGTGGCATAACGCGGAAGATGACTGCACGCTGGGTGCCTACACCGCGATGTATCACGATCTGATGCGCTCGCTAAAAGGTGGAAAACCCTTCTACCTGATGGAGTCAACACCGAGCCTGACCAACTGGCAGCCGATCAGCAAACTGAAAAAGCCGGGCATGCATATCCTGTCTTCACTTCAGGCTGTCGCACACGGTTCCGATTCTGTGCAGTATTTCCAGTGGCGTAAAAGCCGCGGTTCCGTCGAGAAATTCCACGGTGCCGTCGTCGATCATGTCGGACATATCGACACCCGCGTCGGGCGTGAAGTGCAGGAATTGGGTGACATACTCAACAAACTCGCACCGGTGGCAGGCAGTCGGGTTGACGCCAACGTCGCCATCATTTTCGACTGGGAAAGCCGCTGGGCGATGGACAACGCCCAAGGGCCGCGCAACGCGGGGCTGTTCTATGAAAAAACCGTCACCGAGCATTACCGTACGTTCTGGGAACAGGGCGTGGCGGTGGATATCATCAACGCGGATGTCGACCTCAGCGGCTATCAGCTCGTCATCGCCCCGATGCTCTACATGGTGCGTGATGGTTTTGCCGAACGCGTCGATGCCTTCGTCAAACAGGGCGGTCGCTTCGTCACCACCTACTGGTCTGGCGTCGTCAACGAAACCGATCTGTGCCACCAAAACGGCTTCCCCGGCCCGCTGCGCCCTATCATGGGGATCTGGGCGGAAGAAATCGACGGGCTGTACGATCATGAAAGCAACAGCATCAGCGGTCTGGACGATAACGAGCAACGTCTGGTCGGCCCGTATCAGGTCACCCACCTGTGCGAGCTGATTCATCTTGAAGGCGCGCGGGCGCTGGCGACCTATGACAGCGATTTCTACGCTGGGCGTCCGGCCGTTACGGTCAATGATTACGGCAAGGGTCAAGCCTATTACATCGCATCGCGTAACGATCTCGCTTTCCAGCGTGATTTCTTCACCACGCTGATACAGACGCTGGATCTACCACGTGCGCTGCCGACCGACCTGCCTTACGGCATTGTGGCTCATCGCCGTGATGACGGGGAAAGTGAGTTTATCTTCGTACAGAATTACACGGCAACACCGCAGCAGATCACGCTGCCTGCCGTCTACGAAGAAATGACTACGGGCAGCACGCTTTCAGGGGTGCTCGACCTGTCAGGCTACGGCTGCCGGATCCTACGCCGCGCATTACAGTAAGGCTCATGCTTATTGATTAAGCCTTACGATACCGGGCGAGCACGGTGCAGAAGTTCCTACGGAACATCATCACCGTGTGTCGCCTAACAGTAATGTTACGTGAACGGCATTATCATACGCACGCTGATAAACAAACGAAGAGGTGACTACGATGGGCAAGATTCACAATTTTCGGAAATTGTTCGCATCAATGTTGGGTAAGCAAATTACCGAGATTGAAATCGCTTCACCGCTAGACAAAGAAAACTTGCAGCAGTTGGTAACCGCCTTTGGTGGCAAAGAAAATATCGTCAGTCTGGATGCCTGCATCACCCGCCTGCGGGTCGAGGTTCACAGCCTGCGGCTGGTCAACAGCGACAGCCTGCAAAAACTGGGGGCTATCGGCGTGATTATTGTCGGCCATCAGGTACAAGCCATCTTCGGCACTCAGTCGGATAACCTGCGCCGCGAACTGGCCGCCTGGTTTGAAGACGACGGCGCAGAGGCACACTAACGACACGTTTTCGTCCCGATCGGTGAAACGCATTGAGCCATCCCGCTAACGGACACAACACGCCCGTTAGCGGCATCAGCTATTTAATGGTTGGTGTGGTGCTCTTCACAGCCGGTACAGCCCCAGTTTTTCAGCTTGGTGGTTTTGCCTATTCCTGGGTTCAGGCTATTGGTAGGATCGCTGTTCTGATAAAACGCTTTTAGCTGGGGTTTAGCCTGATAGAGATGACCAACATTGTGCTCTGCCGGATATTCCGCCCCACGCTGATCGAGTAAGGCCAGCATTCTCTCTTTCAGTTCATGAACATCCACGCCTTTCTTCACAATATAATCCTGATGGAAGACATGGCACATGAAGTGACCGTAATACAACCGATGTACCAGCATATCGCTAATATCCGCCGGTAAATGCTCGAACCATTCACGGTCGTTACGCCGCAGAGCGATGTCCAGCGCCAGGATATTTTCCACATCCTTGCTGTGTACCGCATGATAACGGATCGCGGCTCCCGCTGCTGCGAAGCGATGCAGAAAGGCCTTCGCACCTTCTTCCGGCGTACAGACAAAAAACTCGCCGTCGGCATCATGAAAATACTGCTCTAGCCAACGATGTGCTTCATCAATGCCGTCGCCCGACATTTTCACCATCAAATGATGTTCAAAACGGTCACGATACGTTTTCATCCGCACCGGTAGATGAGAAGGCAGCAGGCGGCTGAGAAACTGCATGGTACGATCAACGAGATGCGACGGTAGGAAAGGCACTTTGCTAAAGATCGCGTCCATCCGCCCTTTCAGATTGAAAAATAGGGGCAATTTATCCGTACCCAGTTTATCGATCATCATAAACGTATCTTTGCCGTATATTTCGGCGATATCGAATATATCGCGGTGCATATACTCACCCGCCACCGGCAGATTTTTAAAATCTGCGAGCATATGACGGCGTAATTCCGTCAATACCTGCGGCTGATTAGTCCCAATATAAAAAACCTGTTGGGATTTTTCCGCCGGAAACGTATCCAGACGCACAGCAAAAACCGACAGTTTTCCTGCGCAGCCAGCGGCCTCAAATAAGCGGCGTTCATCGGCGTTAAAGCGCGACGGCGTGTCTGCATCCACATCCCGCACGCGTTCAATATAGTCGTGGTCGGATGCCTGACGCTCGTCATAAACCACATCTTTCGCATCATATTGTTGCGATTCCAGACGGGTCAGGATCGCTTCCGGCGTATCACCCAAATTGATCCCCAGATGGTTGATCAGCTCCACCTGACCTTGCTCGTTAACCCGGCCGTAAAGTGCCATTTCGGTATACGCCGGGCCACGATGAACCAAAGAACCACCGGAGTTATTACAAATTCCCCCAATCACCGATGCCCCAATACACGAAGAGCCGATCACAGAATGCGGTTCACGCCCCAGCGGTTTCAATACGCGCTCAAGATGCCACAGAGTACTTCCCGGCAGCGCCACAACCTGTCGTCCTTCATCCAGCAGTTGAACGCTATCCAAACGCAGGGTATTGATGATCACGATTTCCCGATCGTAATCATTACCACTCGGGGTGGAACCCTCAGTTAAACCCGTATTAGCGGCCTGCATCAGCACGATACAACCCGCTTCAATACTGGCTTTAAATACCTGCCACTGCTCAAGTAGCGAAGCGGGAAAAGCCACCGCCAGTGCCTCCCCGCTACCGGAACGAAAGCCTTTGCGATAACGCTCTGTTTTATTTTTATCGGTTAAGATGTGGGGCTTACCGACAATGCGGGTTAGCGTTTTGATAAGATCGTGAGAATCAATGGAAATGCGACTTTCTGAGGTGATATCGTCCTTCATAGCTGTCTGTCCTGTTAATTAATTTAACAAGTACGATAAAAAGACTCGTATTCAAAAAACTCTCTATTT
The DNA here is from genome assembly GCF_016950255.1 of Pectobacterium brasiliense. NCBI lineage: Bacteria > Pseudomonadati > Pseudomonadota > Gammaproteobacteria > Enterobacterales > Pectobacteriaceae > Pectobacterium > Pectobacterium brasiliense. The sequence continues at coordinate 358,975 of NZ_JACGFN010000002.1, forward strand.
ATTAGTAACGACTCGCACGGTTCAGCAGCTCAATATCTTCAGCCAGCAGCACCAGCCGCGTCGCGCCCACGAGTTCAGCAACCTGCTCCAGCGATGTCGCACTGGCGATCGGGGCGGTGATACTCGGACGGGCGATCAACCAGGCCAGCGCAACCTGCGACGGCGTCGTCTGATGCGCATTCGCCACGCTATCCAATGCTTCCAAAATGGTGCGGCCGCGCTCATTCAGGTATTTTTCCACCACGCCCTGTCCGCGGGCGCTTTTCGACGCGTCTTTTGGCTGGCGATACTTGCCTGACAGAAATCCGCTAGCCAACGAATAGTAGCTAATAACCCCAATGCCTTGTTCGCGCACCAGCGGTTCTAGCGCAGCCTCATAACCCTGTCGATCGTACAAATTGTATTCCGGTTGCAGTGTTTCATACCGCGCCAGATGGTTAGCTTTACTGACTTTCAGCGCCTCAGCCAGACGCGCTGCGCTGTAGTTAGACGCACCAATAGCCCGAACTTTACCCTCTTTAATCAGCGCATCAAACGTAGCCAGCGTTTCTTCCAGCGGCGTGTCTTTGTCATCAGCATGAGCCTGATAAAGATCGATATAGTCAGTTTGCAAACGCTGTAATGAAGCCTCGACCGCTTGACGAATATAGCGAGGAGACAGCCCTTTCTTGCCATCGCCCAAATCCATCCCCACTTTGGTGGCGAGAATGACCTTGTCGCGCTGACCGCTTTTTTTCAGCCAATTGCCGATGATGGTTTCAGATTCACCGCCCTGATTACCGGGTGCCCAACGCGAATAAACATCAGCGGTATCGATAAAATTCAGCCCGTGCGCCAGCAGCGCATCCAGCAGGCTGAACGATGTCGACTGATCGACCGTCCAGCCAAAGACATTACCGCCGAACGAGAACGGCGGCACCACGATTCCTGAACGTCCAAGCTCACGTGTGGTATTTGATACTGACATCATCACTCTCCTTTTGAATCATGCAGAAAACATCATAAAAAAACCTCGCCAACCTGCAATGCAAAACACGGCAGTGCCACTTTCTGTGTGGAATAAGAATAATGAATGAACAGAAAGACGCAAATAACGAGACGTAGCATTTAGTTTAGATAAAATCCCAAGGTATAATTGTTTTTTTGCGTCCTTCCTCTCATTTTTAATGCACGCGTTACATAAAATGACGTGGAAAATTAGGCCTGCCTCATATTTGGAGCACACATGTCCCTGTCCCATATCGCGCAATTTATTCTGGCGCTGGTTGTTGTTGCGGCGCTGGCGCTACTCGTCTGCCGCGATCGTAAAAGTATTCGTATTCGTTTTATTATTCAGTTACTCGTCATCGAAATTCTGCTCGCGTATTTCTTCTTGTACTCGGACATTGGATTAGGCGCAGTTAAAGGGGTCGCCGCGCTGTTCGACAAACTACTCGGATTTGCAGGTCAAGGGACGGACTTCGTATTCGGTGACATGGTTAACAGTGAGAAGAACCTGATTTCCTTCTTCTTTAAAGTGCTCTGCCCTATCGTCTTCATTTCCGCGCTGATCGGTATCCTGCAACACATTAAAGTGCTGCCGATCGTCATCCGCGCGATTGGTACGGTTCTGTCCAAAGTGAACGGCATGGGTAAACTGGAATCCTTTAACGCAGTCAGTTCCCTGATTCTCGGTCAGTCCGAAAACTTTATTGCCTACAAAGACATTCTGGGCAAGATGTCCGAAAAACGCATGTACACCATGTCCGCGACCGCCATGTCGACCGTTTCGATGTCTATCGTCGGTGCGTACATGTCGATGCTGGATGCCAAATTCGTGGTTGCTGCGCTGATTCTGAACATGTTCAGTACCTTCATCGTGCTGTCGCTGATTAACCCTTACAAAGTCGGTGAAGAGCCGGAATTGCAGTTGGGGACTCTGCATGAAAATCAGAGCTTCTTTGAAATGCTGGGCGAATACATTCTGGCAGGCTTCAAAGTGGCCGTTATCGTTGCAGCGATGCTGATCGGCTTCATTGCACTGATTGCCGCGGTCAACGCCGTTTTCAGCGCCATTTTTGGCATCAGCTTCCAGGAAGTTCTCGGCTACGCGTTCTATCCGTTCGCCTGGATCATGGGTATTCCGTCTCACGAAGCCCTTCAGGTTGGTAGCATCATGGCAACCAAACTGGTTTCTAACGAATTTGTCGCGATGCTGGAACTGCAAAAAGTGGCTGGCGAACTGTCTCCACGTAGCGTGGGTATCCTGTCTGTGTTCCTGGTGTCCTTCGCCAACTTCTCGTCCATCGGTATTATTGCCGGTGCGATTAAAGGCCTGAACGAACAACAGGGCAACGTGGTTTCCCGTTTCGGCCTGAAATTGGTTTACGGTTCTACGCTGGTGAGCATCCTTTCCGCTGCTATCGCGGGTCTGGTGCTGTAATCCTTCACCGCGTTACACCTTATTTATCCCTATCCGGCAGCCTTGTGCTGCCGGCTCTTTTTCCTACAAACCCTGACATATCTTCCACATTTCCTTCATTTTTCTCCGGCGCCTCCTGTTTAAACTAGTAAAATAAGGCTATTGGTCTACTAACGTGCTGGGTATGACAGCCAACGCACATGCAGCGTGAAGTATGCGGCTACGCCGTGCTTCCCGCGCAACCTGGAGAGAGTAATCCATCACTATGAATGCCAAACGTATCCGAGGCCTGCTGGTACTTGCCGCCGTTATCGCTATTGCCGTACTGATCTGGCGCCATTTTACCCAGACGTCGCCTGCCACCTCCGGTGCGGGCGAACAGCACGCCGCCCGTACGTCACATTCGGCAAGCAGCAGCAGTGGCGGTGGACGCCGTGCCGCTATGCGCACGCTGGCCCCCGTGCAGGCGGCACTGACGCAATCCGCTTCCGTGCCCTATTATCTGTCCGGTTTAGGCACCGTGACGGCGGCCAATACCGTGACGCTACGCAGTCGGGTGAATGGTCAGTTGATGGCGTTGCACTTTCAGGAAGGGCAACAGGTTAAGGCTGGCGACTTACTGGCAGAAATCGACCCTCGTCCTTTTCAGGTTGAGCTGACGCAGGCACAGGGGCAACTGGCAAAAGATCAGGCTGCACTGGCTAATGCCCGACAGGATTTAGCGCGCTATCAGCAGTTGGTAAAAACCAACCTGATCTCCCGTCAGGAGTTAGATGCGCAGACCGCCGCTGTACGTCAGGCGGAAGGGACGCTAAAAGCCGATGAAGGTGCCGTAGCCAGCGCACAGCTCCAGTTGGATTACAGCAAAATCACCGCCCCGATCAGCGGTCGGATCGGCTTAAAGCAGGTCGATGTGGGGAATTACATCACCAGCGGCGACACCAATGGCATTGTCGTGATTACACAGACTTACCCTATCGATATCGTCTTTACCGTGCCAGAAGCGGAAATCTCCACGATTCTAAGTGCGCAGAAGTCCGGTCAGCCGCCCGTGGTGGAAGCCTGGGATCGCGCCAATCAAACGAAACTCTCACAAGGCATCCTGCTGAGTATGGACAACCAGATCGACACCACCACGGGCACGATCAAGCTCAAGGCGCGTTTTGACAATCTGGATGATGCCCTGTTCCCGAACCAGTTCGTGAATATCCGTATGAAGGTCGACACGCTGAAAAACGCTGTCGTCGCACCGTCCGCCGCCGTACAAATGGGCAATGAAGGCCGCTTCGTCTGGATTCTGAATGATAAAAATGAAGTGAGTAAGCGTCAGGTTACCACCAGCATTCAGTACGGCCAGCTGGTTGTGGTGACTGCGGGGCTGGACGCCAATGTTCAGGTCGTGACTGACGGTATCGACCGCCTGACCGAAGGCGCGAAAGTGGAAGTCGTGCCCTCAGCGCTGACGGAGAAAACGCCTGCCATCACCGGGGAGAAATCCTGATGCAGGATACCGTTCCAGCCAGCGGCGGTGGGCCGTCACGCCTGTTTATTCTGCGTCCGGTCGCCACGACGCTGCTGATGATCGCTATTTTGCTGGCCGGTATTATCGGCTATCGGGCGCTGCCAGTTTCCGCCCTGCCAGAAGTCGATTACCCGACGATACAGGTTATTACCCTCTATCCCGGTGCCAGCCCCGACGTGGTGACGTCGGCGATTACCGCGCCGCTGGAGCGGCAGTTCGGCCAGATGTCCGGACTAAAACAGATGTCGACGCAGAGCGCAGGCGGCGCATCCGTCATTACGCTTCAATTCCAGCTTGAACTATCGCTGGACGTCGCCGAACAGGACGTGCAGGCCGCCATCAATGCGGCCAGCAACCTGCTGCCTAACGATCTGCCCTACCCACCAACCTACAGCAAAGTGAATCCGGCGGATCCGCCGATTATGACGCTGGCCGTCACCTCCAGCGCCATGTCGATGACACAAGTTCAGGACATGGTAGACAACCGTATCGCACAGAAAATCTCGCAGGTGGCGGGCGTCGGACTGGTGTCGTTAGCCGGTGGGCAACGTCCGGCGGTGCGGGTAAGGCTGAACGCGCCAGCGCTAGCTGCGTACGGCTTGACCAGCGAATCGATCCGTACTGCGATTACCGCCGCCAACGTGAATTCCGCCAAGGGGAGTCTGGACGGTCCGACGCGCTCGGTCACGCTCTCCGCCAACGATCAGATGAAATCCGTTGATGATTACCGCAAGCTGATTGTCGCGTGGAAGAATGGCGCGCCGGTGCGGCTTCAGGATGTCGCAACGATTGAGCAGGCCGCCGAGAACATTCATCTCGGTGCCTGGGCGAATCGGCAGCAGGCGATCATTATCAACGTTCAGCGCCAGCCGGGTGCCAACGTCATCACTACCACGGACAGCATTAATAAGATGCTGCCCGCGTTAAAAGCCAGCCTGCCTAACTCCGTCGAGGTCACCACGCTGACCGACCGCACCACCAGCATTCGTGCCTCGGTGAAAGACGTCCAGTTCGAGCTACTGTTAGCTATCGCGCTGGTCGTGATGGTGATTTACCTGTTCTTGCGTAACGCCGTCGCCACGCTGATCCCCAGCATTGCCGTGCCGCTGTCGCTGATTGGCACCTTTGCCGCCATGTATTTCCTCGGTTTCTCCATCAACAACCTGACGCTCATGGCGCTGACCATCGCCACTGGTTTCGTGGTGGATGATGCCATCGTGGTGATCGAAAACATCGCCCGCTATATCGAAAAAGGGGAAAAGCCGCTTAACGCGGCGCTGAAAGGCGCGGGGGAAATCGGCTTCACCATTATTTCCCTGACCTTCTCGCTCATCGCCGTGCTGATCCCACTGCTGTTTATGGGCGATATCGTTGGACGCCTGTTCCGCGAATTTGCCGTCACGCTGGCGGTATCTATCCTGATTTCCGCCGTCGTGTCGCTCACGCTAACGCCGATGATGTGCGCTCGAATGCTGAGCCATCAGTCGCTGCGTAAACAGAACCGTTTTACTCGTGCAAGCGAACGTTTCTTCACTCGCCTGATCGATGCCTACGGCGTCTGGCTGCGCAAGGTACTGAACCATCCGTGGCTGACGCTTAGCGTCGCGCTAGGTACGCTGCTACTGACGGTTCTGCTCTATATCTGGATCCCGAAAGGTTTCTTCCCGATACAGGATAACGGCATCATTCAGGGCACCGTACAAGCACCGCAGACGGTCTCGTTCAGCAATATGGCCGATCGCCAGCAGCGCGTTGCATCCATCATCATGAAAGATCCGGCGGTGGAGAGCGTATCCTCGTTCATCGGCGTTGACGGCACGAATGCCGCGCTAAACAGCGGCCGACTGCAAATCAATCTGAAACCGCTGAGTGAACGCAGCGAACGTATTCCAGAGATCATTGATCGTTTGCAACAGCAGACTGCGCAGATTCCCGGTATCCAGCTCTATCTGCAACCGGTACAGGATCTCACCATCGACACCCAAATCAGCCGCACGCAATATCAGTTTACGTTGCAGGCAATGTCGCTGGACGAGCTGAGCCAGTGGGTGCCCAAGCTAATGACCGAGCTGAAAAAGCTGCCGCAGCTAGAAGATGTCAGCAGCGACTGGCAAGACGGCGCAGCGGTTGCCTACGTCAACGTGAACCGCGACAGCGCCAGCCGTCTGGGCATCACGATGTCACAGGTCGACAGCGCACTATACAACGCCTTTGGTCAGCGTCTGGTTTCCACCATCTACACGCAGGCCAGCCAATATCGCGTGGTGCTGGAGCACGATACGACGAACAACACCGGTCTGGACGCGCTGAACGACGTGCGCCTCATCAGCAGCGACGGCGGTACGATTCCGCTCAGCAGCATTGCCACCATTGAAGAGCGTCAGGGGCCGTTGGCGATCAACCATATTGACCAGTTCCCGTCGACGACGATCTCCTTCAACGTCGCCGACGGCTATGCGCTGGGTGAAGCGGTTGATGCCATCACGCAGGCCGAGCAGCAGATGAACCTGCCGGCGGATATCACTACCCGTTTTCAGGGCAGTACGCTGGCGTTTCAGTCGGCGCTGAGTAGCACCGTGTGGCTTATCGTGGCGGCGATTGTTGCGATGTACATTGTGCTCGGCGTGCTGTACGAAAGCTTTATTCACCCCATCACCATCCTGTCTACGCTGCCCACGGCGGGCGTCGGCGCACTGCTGGCGCTAATGATGGCGGGGAATGAACTGGATGTGATCGCCATTATCGGGATCATATTGCTCATCGGGATCGTAAAGAAAAACGCCATCATGATGATCGACTTCGCGCTGGCGGCGGAGCGAGAACAGGGCATGAAACCGTATGACGCGATTTATCAGGCCTGTCTGCTGCGTTTCCGGCCGATTCTGATGACCACCATGGCGGCGCTGCTCAGTGCGCTGCCGCTGATGCTGAGTACCGGCGTCGGCGCGGAGCTGCGCCAGCCGCTGGGGATCTGTATGGTCGGCGGCCTGATCATGAGCCAAATCCTGACGCTGTTTACCACACCGGTGATCTACCTGCTGTTTGACCGTCTGGCGATGCGTTTCCGCCGCGCGCCGCGTCAGGAGGAAGAAGCCGAGTGAAGTTCTTCGCCCTGTTCATCCACCGCCCCGTCGCCACCCTACTGCTGACGCTGGCTATCGCGCTCTGTGGCGCACTGGGTTTCCGCCTGTTGCCGGTGTCACCGCTGCCGCAGGTGGATTTCCCGGTGATCTCGGTCAGCGCCTCGCTGCCCGGTGCCTCGCCGGAAACCATGGCTTCCGCTGTCGCCACGCCGCTGGAACGGGCACTCGGCAGGATCGCAGGCGTTAGCGAAATGACGTCAACCAGTTCGCTCGGCAGCACGCGCGTTATTCTGGTGTTTAATTTCGATCGCGATATCAACGGTGCAGCGCGCGATGTACAGGCGGCCATTAACGCGGCACAGAATCTGCTGCCGTCAGGTATGTCCAGCCGCCCGACCTACCGCAAAGTCAATCCGTCCGATGCCCCCGTCATGATCCTGACGCTAACCTCGGACACCTACAGTCAGGGACAGCTGTACGACTTTGCGTCTACCCAGCTGTCGCAGAAAATTTCGCAGATGGAAGGCGTCGGCGATGTCTCCATCGGCGGCAGTTCGCTCCCCGCCGTACGTGTCGCGCTGAATCCGGTGGCACTGTTCAATCAGGGGATTTCCCTCGATGAGGTACGGCAGGCCATCGCGCAGGCGAACGTACGTCAGCCGCTGGGGAATGTGGAAAACAGCCAGAAAAGCTGGCAGATACAAACCAACGATGAGCTAAAAACCGCCGATGCCTACGCACCACTGATTATCCACTACAACAACGGCGCCGCCGTCCGTCTGAGCGACGTCGCCACGGTGGAAGATTCCGTGCAAAATACCCGCAACGCGGGGATGGTAAATTCAAAGCCCGCGATTCTGGTGATGATTCGCCGCGCGCCAGATGCCAACATTATTACCACGGTAGACAATATCCGCGCCGCCATGCCAGAGCTACGCGCTGGCCTACCCGCAGAAATACAGCTGGATATCGCCCAAGATCGTTCGCCCACCATTCGCGCCTCGCTGGCGGAAGTCGAGCAATCGCTGATTATCGCCGTCGCGCTGGTTATTTTAGTCGTCTTCCTGTTCCTGCGTTCAGCTCGAGCCACCGCCATTCCGGCATTGGCCGTCCCGGTATCGCTGATCGGCACCTTTGCGGCGATGTACCTGTGCGGCTTTAGCCTGAATAACCTGTCGCTGATGGCACTGACCATTGCCACCGGCTTCGTGGTGGATGACGCCATCGTGGTACTGGAGAATATTTCCCGCCACATTGAAGCGGGCATGAAGCCGCTACAGGCATCGCTTCAGGGCGTGCGCGAAGTGGGGTTCACCGTCTTATCCATGAGTCTGTCACTGGTGGCGGTGTTCATCCCGCTGCTGCTGATGGACGGCTTGCCGGGGCGGCTATTCCGTGAATTCGCCGTCACGCTGTCGGTGGCGATCATGATTTCACTGCTGATCTCACTCACGCTCACGCCGATGCTGTGTGCACGACTGCTGCGTGCCGTGCCCAAACGCAGCCAGCCACGTAAGCGCGGTTTTAACCGCGTCCTGCTGGCGATGCAACAAGGCTATGGGCGCTCGCTGAAATGGGTGCTCAACCATGCACGCTGGGTGTTGCTGCTCCTGTTGGGCACCATCGCGCTCAACGTCTGGCTGTATATCAGCATTCCGAAGACCTTCTTCCCTGAACAGGATACGGGTCGGCTGATGGGCTTCATTCAAGCCGACCAGAGCATTTCTTTTCAGGCCATGACGGTGAAACTCCAGAACTTCATGACCATTGTCAGCAGCGACCCGGCGGTGGATAACGTGAACGGGTTTACCGGCGGATCGCGCACCAACAGCGGGTCGATGTTTATTTCGCTCAAGCCGCTGTCCGAGCGCGATGTGTCGGCACAGCAGGTCATCAGCCGTCTGCGTGTCAAGCTGGCAAAAGAGCCCGGTGCCAACCTATTTTTAATGCCAGTGCAGGATATTCGCATCGGCGGGCGAGAATCGAGCGCTGGGTATCAGTACACGCTGCTGTCTGACGATTTGAGCGAGCTGCGTATCTGGGAACCCAAGATTCGTGCGGCTTTCAGCAAACTGCCTGAGCTGGCTGACGTGAACTCCGATCAGCAGGATAAAGGGGCGGAAATGGCGCTCACCTACGACCGTGATGCGATGGCGCAACTGGGCATCAGCGTCTCTGCCGCTAACGCGCTGCTCAATAACGCCTTCGGACAGCGCCAGATTTCGACCATTTATCAGCCGCTAAACCAATATAAGGTCGTGATGGAAGTGGATGACGCCTACACGCAGGATGTCAGTTCACTGAACAAAATGTTCGTGATCAATAACGAAGGTAAGCCTATTCCGCTCTCTTACTTCGCCAGTTGGAAGCCGATCAACGCGCCGCTGTCGGTAAACCATCAGGGGCTGTCTGCCGCCTCGACGATCTCGTTTAACCTGCCGGAAGGCACCGATCTGTCCAGCGCGACGGCGGCGATAGAAAGAACCATGACGTCGCTGGGCGTGCCGTCAGCGGTACGCGGCCAGTTCTCCGGTACGGCACAGGCGTTCCAGCAGTCGCAGTCTTCCCAGCTGTTGCTGATTCTGGCGGCGATTATCACCGTGTATATCGTACTCGGCGTGCTGTATGAGAGCTACGTGCATCCGCTGACGATCCTGTCCACCCTCCCCTCCGCGGGCGTGGGCGCACTGCTGGCGCTAGAGTGGTTCGGCGCGCCGTTTAGTCTGGTGGCGCTGATTGGCATCATGCTGTTGATTGGGATCGTGAAGAAGAACGCGATCATGATGGTGGATTTCGCGCTAGTGGCACAGCGCAGCGGTGGGTTGAGCGCGCAGGACGCCATTTTTCAGGCCTGCCTGCTGCGTTTCCGCCCGATAATGATGACCACGTTAGCCGCGCTGTTTGGCGCACTGCCGCTGGTGCTGACCAGCGGCGACGGTGCGGAGCTACGGCAACCGCTCGGCATCACGATTGTCGGCGGGCTGGTGATGAGCCAAATCCTCACGCTGTACACCACCCCGGTGGTGTATCTGTTTTTCGACAAACTGAGGAATATTCGGCGCAAAGCCCCGGAGAAGGATTTGTCACTGTCGTGACGGAATAGGATTAGCGTTAGCTATCTAATTAATATGCTATTTATGGGGATATTTCGTGCGCTTAACGTTCGCTGTTTTTCTGGTAGCGCCCCGAACGCGCCCGACCAAGGGCGGCTCAACGCGCCGAGACCAGAGAATAGGAACGCTTAACTCTCAACGTACCTCCACCTTGGCGTAAATGATGCTGAGGAGGAGATGATCTCTCGGATGAGCCGCAGGATCTGTCACTATCTGGCTGAACATGAGTAACGGTAAAGATCTAATAACATGCTATTCCAGGGGAGGTTTCGTGCGCTCAAGCTTCACCATTTTTCTGGTAGCGCCCCGAACGCGCCCGACCAAGGGCGGCTCAATTGCCGTCGCCCTTGGAACCCTGGCTTGTGGCGCTAAATTGTACCGCTACGCGGTGCCTTCGCCAAAAGCAGTCTCTTTACGGGCCGCCAGTGACGCGTTTACTCGCCCCATAAATGGGGCTCGCCCTTCGGGCCAGCACAAGTGCTGTTCAAAAACGTCTCGACGTTTTTGTCCGGCGCGGCACTGTCTTTCGTGGCGTCCATGCCACTCACCCGTGAGCCAGCTTACGCCTCAGTACAATTTTTTACGCCAGGGGCAACAACAATGAATTCCGCCTCCGTCCGCTGGCAGCTCTGGATTGTTGCCTTTGGCTTTTTTATGCAGACGCTGGATACCACCATCGTGAATACCGCGCTGCCGTCAATGGCTGCGAGTCTGAATGAAAGCCCGCTGCATATGCATTCGGTGATTGTTTCCTATGTGCTGACCGTTGCGGTGATGCTGCCTGCCAGCGGGTGGCTAGCGGACCGTATTGGTGTGAAGAATATCTTTTTCACCGCGATTCTGCTGTTTACGCTCGGATCGCTGCTGTGCGCCCGGTCGGAAACGCTGAATGAACTGCTGGCCTCGCGCGTTATTCAGGGGATCGGCGGTGCGATGATGGTGCCGGTCGGCCGGCTGACGGTGATGAAAATCGTCCCGCGCGATCAGTATATGGCGGCGATGACCTTCGTGACGCTGCCAGGCCAAATCGGTCCGTTAATGGGACCCGCACTCGGCGGTTTTCTGGTGGAATACGCCAGCTGGCACTGGATCTTCCTCATCAACCTGCCCGTTGGCCTTATCGGCGCGCTGGCCACCTGGTTCCTGATGCCCAATTACACCATGCGGACGCAGCGCTTTGACATCAGCGGCTTCCTCTGGCTTGCCGTCGGTATGGCCACGCTGACATTGGCGCTGGACGGCAACCGCAGTCTGGGCATTCCGCCGATTGCTATTTTTGCGTTAATCACCGTTGGTCTGATCGCATTACTAAGCTATTGGCTGCACGCCCGTCATAACAAGCGGGCGCTGTTTAATTTGCATCTGTTCGACACGCCGACCTTCTCTATCGGCCTGAGCGGTGGGCTATTGGCGCGCATCGGCAGCGGTATGTTACCGTTTATGACGCCGCTGTTTTTACAGCTGGGAATGGGCTTTTCTCCGTTCCATGCCGGGCTGATGATGGTGCCGATGGTGTTAGGCAGCATGGGAATGAAGCGGATCGTGGTGCAGGTCGTTAACCGATTCGGCTACCGCCGCGTGCTGATTATCTCCACGCTGCTGCTGGCACTGGTCACGGCGCTGTTCGCTCTGGTCGCGCTGATGAAATGGATCTGGATGATCCCGATTGTGCTGTTCTTCCTCGGCACGGTGAACGCCGTTCGCTTTTCCACCATGAACACGCTAACCCTGAAGGATCTGCCGGATACGCTCGCCAGCGGCGGGAATAGCCTGCTATCGATGACCATGCAACTGTCCACCAGCCTCGGCGTCAGCATCGCAGGCATTCTGCTGGGCATGTTTTCCCAGCCGCACATGGCGGCGGGAAGCGGAGAAACACACATGGTGTTTATTTATACCTATCTCAGCATGATCGTCATCATCGCCCTGCCCGTGTTGATTTTTAACCGTGTCCCGACAGACAGCGTCAAGCAGTCAACGCTGCCGCGTAACTCGTGAGGTCGTCATGAAATTCGGAATCACTGCCAAACTGTTCCTCGCGATTTTCGCCACCTGCATGCTGGTGCTGATTACTATGCACTGGGGCGTGCGCGCCAGCTTCGAGCGCGGTTTTATCGACTACATTAAACGCGGCAACGAGCAGCGGGTCATGCAGCTACGCGATGCGCTGGCGGAGCAATATCAGCTGCACGGCGACTGGTCATTCCTGCGCAACAATGAGCGTCTGGTATTCAAAATGCTGCACTCGCTGGACCAGAACAACGACACTGACAACAGCATGCAGGGATTACGAGTGCGCCTGTGGGTGCTGGATACCAGCAAACGTAAGCTGTTCGGCTCTCCGGCACCAATCCCCAATGAAGGCACCTGGCAACCGATTCAGGTACAAAATCAGACGGTCGGCTGGGTTGTTGCTTCGCCCGTTGAGCGCCTGACCCGCAACGCCGACATCAGTTTCGACAGGCAGCAGCAGCGCACTAGTTGGCTGATTGTCGCGCTCTCGACGCTGCTCGCGATCATCGCCACCTGGCTGACCGCGCGTGGCCTGCTCGCGCCCGTCAAGCGGCTGGTCAGCGGCATGCACAGCTTGGCCTCGGGCGATTTCAGCACCCGTGTAACTGCCAGCTCGCACGATGAACTGGGCAGGCTGGCACAGGATTTCAATCAGCTTGCCATCACGCTGGAAAAAAACGAACAGTCCCGCCGCGCATTTATGGCCGATGTCTCCCACGAATTGCGCACGCCGCTGGCGGTGCTGCGTGGCGAACTGGAAGCCTTGCAGGATGGCGTGCGCAAGCCCGACTCGCATTCTCTGCATTCGCTCCAGTCTGAGGTCACAACGCTCACCAAACTGGTGGACGACCTGCATCAACTCACCCTGTCCGATCGTGGGGCGCTGGCCTACCGCAAAGCGTCTGTAGACGTGGTGCAAATTCTGCATATTGCTATCGCCGCGTTTCATGAACGTTTCCAGAAAAAGCAGATTACGCTCACCACCGATTTACCCGCACAGGCGAGCGTCTTTGGCGATCCAGACCGGCTAAGTCAGCTGTTTAACAATTTGCTGGAAAACAGCCTGCGCTACACTGATGAGCAGGGGCAGTTGACCATTGCGGTTATTCAGCAGCATAAACGCTGGGCGATTATCTGGCAGGACAGCGCCCCCGGCGTGACCGACGAGCAGCTCACGATGATTTTCGAACGTTTTTACCGTGCGGAAAGTTCGCGTAACCGTGCTAGCGGCGGCTCCGGGCTGGGGCTGGCAATCTGCAATAATATCGTTGAGGCACATAGCGGACGGCTGTATGCTGAACATTCGCCATTAGGGGGCGTGATGATTACCATCGAGCTTCCCTTGCACGAACCTGATTAAGATTCACATCTAAATAAGCAGAGCTATGACAACCGTACCCGATTTCGCTATGGCGTCACCGATTCTCATCGTCGAAGACGAGCCCAAATTGGGGCAACTGCTGGTGGATTACCTTCAGGCAGCGGACTATGCCACGCACTGGCTGCCCAACGGCAATGATGTCGTCGAGTGGGTGCGGCTGCATTCCCCTTCCCTCATTTTGCTGGATTTAATGCTACCGGGCTGCGACGGCCTGACGCTCTGCCGCACCATCCGCCAGTTTTCCAACGTGCCGATTATCATGGTCACCGCCCGTAGCGAAGAGATCGATCGCCTGCTGGGGCTGGAAATTGGGGCCGATGACTATATTTGTAAGCCCTTCAGCCCGCGCGAAGTGGTCGTGCGCGTTAGAACGCTGTTGCGCCGCTGCGGCTGGCAGAATGACGGGCTAAAAGCCGTCGAGAAAACCGAAACCGCTCTCTTGATCGATAAAAGCGGCTTTCAGGCCAGCTATCTGGGGCAGAATCTCGATCTCACGCCAGCGGAGTTTCGCCTGCTCAAGACACTCTCTGCCGAGCCGGGTAAGGTGTTTTCCCGCGAGGCGCTGCTGGATAAGCTCTACGACGATTACCGCGTCGTGACCGACCGCACCATCGATAGTCACATCAAAAATCTGCGTCGCAAGCTGGAACAACTGGACGAAGAGACCTCATTTATCCGCACGGTATACGGCATCGGCTATCGCTGGGAAGCCGCGCCCTGTAATGAGGTGTAACCCCCAGCGCCTTATGATGTTATGGAGAGCATTTTGAACGGACCAGACCCTGATAACCGCTACCCCATGGCCGGTTTCCCCCAAGTGTGTTTCATCAAAAATATTGTCACCAACCCGAATATTGAAATTGGCGACTACACCTATTATGACGATCCCGATGGCGCGGAAAATTTCGAGCAAAATGTGCTCTATCACTATCCGTTTCTCGGCGATAAATTAATCATCGGTAAGTTTTGCGCTATCGCACGTGGCGCAAAATTTATCATGAACGGGGCCAACCATCGGCTTTCCGGCTTGTCGACTTACCCATTTCAGATTTTTGGCAACGGCTGGGAAAAAGTGACGCCCAAGCCCGGCGATCTGCCTTACAAGGGTGACACGCGCATCGGCAATGATGTCTGGATTGGCTATGACGCGCTGATCATGCCCGGCATCCGCATTGGAAACGGTGCCATCATTGCGTCACGCGCTGTGGTCACCGCCGATGTGCCCGCTTATACGGTCGTCGGCGGCAATCCGGCGAAAATCCTTAAAGCCCGTTTTGCGCCGGACGTCATCGAAGCACTGGAAACGCTGTGCTGGTGGGACTGGCCGATAGAAAAAATCACCCGTCATCTGGAAATCATCGCAGCGGGCGATATTGCGGCACTGCAAGCTGGCCATCTGTCCGAATAACCGTCGCCCATTCCACACAAATTCATTACACACGAAAAAGAGGCTTTCACGATAATGACTGCGCTATTTTCCGAAACCACCAAAATCGAGACTCCTCGCCTGCTGCTGCGCCCACTTTATCGTGATGATGCGCCAGCGCTGTTCGCCTTTATGTCCGATCCGGTTGTGATGCGCTTCTGGAACCATCCACCCTGGCAACGCATCGAGCAGGCGCACGACGCAATTGACGAATACTGGAGCGCGCTGTGTGCCGGGCACCACATGAAGCTCGGTCTGGAAGTCAAAGAAAGCGGTGAACTGATTGGCACCTGCGTGTTGTTCAATCTGGAGATTGAGTCTAAACGCGCCGAAATCGGCTACTGTTTAGCGGCGAGTGCGCAAGGGAAAGGCTATATGACCGAAGCGCTCTCTGCCCTACGGGATTTTGCCTTTGAAACGGCGGGACTAACCCGACTGGAAGCCGAAATCGATTCCCGTAACGTAGCCTCAGCCCGCGCGCTGGAACGATTGGGATTCACGCAGGAAGGGCTATTGAAACAGCGTTGGATCGTCGACGGCGAGGTGTCTGACTCTGCGCTATACGGCCTGCTGGCGGCTAAACGTTAGCCCCCTTCTCAGCCTGGTCAAAAATACTGTCTGACTTAATGAAAATTTTGTCATTTTCTCTTTTCCCAAGGCTGTTACTCTTTTAAGCCTACAATAATAACGGGTATCACTCCCGCACGGCGTGCGGGACTTGGGTCACCTGCAACAGAACAGATAAGGGGAAAAACGATGTCAGGCTTAGTGAATGGCAAATGGGTTAACGGCGATGTCGCGGCGGAAGAGATCAAAAACGGGGCATTCCACCGTGAAGAAACCAAATTTCGGCAAACCGAGCTGGTGCCAGAAGCCGGTCGTTACCAGCTTTTTGTTTCCTATCTCTGCCCGTGGGCGTCGCGCACGCTGATTTTCCGCAAGCTGAAAGGGCTGGAGAATATCATTTCGCTCTCCGTTGCCAACCCGCGCATCGCGGATAACGGTTGGGAATTTGACACCCCGCAGGATGCCGGCGAGCACGTGGGTGAGATTCACTACCTGCACCAGCTCTACACCGCCAGCGTGCCCGACTATACCGGAAAGGTATCGGTCCCTGTGCTGTGGGATCGGGTAGAAGGTCGCATCGTGAATAACGAATCGGCGGATATCATCCGCATGCTGAACAGCGAATTTAACGATCTGACCGGTAACCACCTCGATTTCTACCCGTCGGAACTGCGCGCTGAGATCGACCGCTGGAACGAAACCGTCTACCACAACGTCAACAACGGCGTGTATAAGACTGGGTTCGCCAAAACGCAAGAACACTATAACGATGCCGTCACCACGCTCTTCGCCACGCTGGACGAACTGGACGACCATCTGGGCAGCCACCATTATATGCTCGGCGACACACTGACCGAGGCCGACTGGCGTCTGTTTGTGACGCTGGTGCGTTTTGACGTGGCCTACCACGGCGCGTTCAAATGTAACCTGAAGCGCATTGCCGACTACCCGAACCTGTCGAACTACCTGCGCGAACTGTATCAGTGGCCGGGCGTCGCGGAGACGGTCAATATCGACCACATCAAAGCAGGCTATTACGGTATTGCCTGGCTGAACCCGACGCAGATTGTGCCGGTTGGTCCACAGGTCGATTTATATCAGCTCCACAACCGCGACACGTTCGGAAAATCCCGTATCGCGACGCGTTAATCCTACTTTATCCGGCCTGCTCTATTAACGGCAGGCCATTCTTTATTTAGGTCAAAAAATTGATTTACGTCAAACAATTGATTTACGTCAAACAATAGGCCCACGTTTCGTGTGCCGTCTACTGCAATTTCCCCCTATTAGCGCTAGAATCCTCCGCCTTTACTGCTCCCGCCGTGGAGCAGCCTGACTTGTGATCAGAATCGAGAGATACCATGTTTAAACCGGAACTGCTTTCTCCGGCCGGTACGCTGAAAAATATGCGCTACGCCTTTGCCTATGGCGCGGACGCAATTTATGCCGGTCAACCCCGCTACAGCCTGCGCGTGCGCAATAACGAATTCAACCATCAGACGCTGGCGCAAGCCATTAACGAAGCGCATGAACTGGGCAAGAAATTCTACGTCGTCGTTAACATCGCGCCGCACAATGCCAAACTGAAAACCTTCCTGCGTGACCTGCAACCCGTGATCGAAATGGGGCCAGATGCGCTGATCATGTCCGATCCGGGCCTGATTATGCTGGTGCGGGAAAACTTCCCACAGATGGATATTCACCTTTCCGTTCAGGCCAACGCGGTCAACTGGGCGACGGTGAAATTCTGGCAGCAAATGGGGCTGACGCGTGTGATTCTGTCCCGCGAACTGTCGCTGGAAGAGATTGCAGAAATCCGCCAGAACGTCCCAGATATGGAACTGGAGATCTTCGTTCACGGCGCGCTGTGTATGGCGTATTCCGGTCGCTGCCTGCTGTCCGGCTACATCAACAAACGCGATCCGAATCAGGGTACCTGCACCAACGCCTGCCGCTGGGAATATAAGGTTCAGGAAGGTAAAGAGGACGAGGTCGGGAATATCGTCCATCAGCACGAACCTATCGCAGTGAAAAACGTTGAACCCGCGCTGGGCATCGGCGAACCGACTGACAAAGTCTTTATGCTGGAAGAAAACATGCGTCCCGGCGAGTACATGAGTGCATTTGAAGATGAGCACGGCACCTACATCATGAACTCCCGCGATCTGCGCGCCATTCAGCACGTTGAACGCCTGACGCAAATGCAGGTTCATTCGCTGAAAATCGAAGGCCGCACCAAGTCATTCTATTATTGCGCCCGTACCGCACAGGTTTATCGTCGCGCTATTGACGATGCTGTCGCAGGGAAACCGTTCGACCCAACGCTACTGGAAACGCTGGAAGGTCTTGCACACCGTGGCTATACCGAAGGCTTCCTGCGTCGCCACGTGCATGAAGATTACCAGAACTACGACTACGGCTATTCTGTTTCCGATCGTCAGCAGTTTGTTGGTGAATTCACCGGCGTACGCCGCGATGGGCTGGCAGAAGTCAATGTGAAGAACAAATTTTCCTGCGGCGACAGCGTGGAGATGATGACGCCAAACGGCAATATTCAATTCACCATCGACACTATGCAGAATGTTAAAGGCCAACCGACCGATGTGGCACCGGGTAACGGCCATATCGTTTATCTGCCCGTGCCGGACGATGTCTCGCTGGATTATGCGTTACTGCTGCGCAATCTGCCGGGCACCACCACGCGCAACCCTAACGTGGAATAAATCGGTAATATCGCCGGATGCCCAACCATCCGGCTATCCCGTTCGTCAGCCCCTCTTTCCTTTACGGTATGCCCCCCTATCACCGCACCTTCCCTGCTACGAATAAGTGCATCAGCCGCCCGAGGGTATCGTTACAAAGCTCAGGGCTTTTTAACGAATATTAGAAACAGATCACATCAATTCGCCGCTCTTGTGGTTAATATTGCGTCGCTGAGAAAACATAGAACGAAAAATAAGCGTAGTGATACTACTAGGAACCACCTCCTTGGCCAGCTCAATCTCCCTTGAGCTGGCTTTTCTTTTTCTTCCGCTCACGCATTTTCCCACCGCACACATTCACCGACTCTTCTGATATCTGTCTGCCTATTTAGTGTCTATGATTAACTGCAACATTTCTGTATTAACAACATCGCAGCCAGAGAAAGACGACATGGAAAAAAATCCAATCACACTGCTGATTTTGAATGGAAAAAGTTCGGGTAATGAAGAACTTCGCGAAGCCATTGATGAGCTACGCAAGGACGGCTATACGCTGCATGTTCGCGTAACCTGGGAATACGGTGATGCCAAACGCTATGTAGAAGAGGCGATTCAGCTTAACGCGGATAACGTGATCGCCGCCGGTGGCGACGGTACCGTCAATGAGGTCGCCGCTGCCTTAGCGGTGCAGTCGGAAACGGTGCGTCCGTGTCTGGGAATTGTGCCGCTGGGCACCGCCAACGATTTTGCCACCAGCTGTCAGATTCCGATGGAGATGCACAACGCGCTAACACTGGCGATCAAAGGCCGCGCTACCGCGATTGATATCGCCAAGGTGAACGACGAACACTATTTCATCAACATGGCGACGGGCGGCTTTGCCACACGCATTACCACCGAGACGCCAGCCAAAATGAAGGCGGCGCTGGGGAGTGCTTCTTACGTGCTGCATGCGCTCTTTCGCATGGACATGCTGCAAGCCGAGCGCTGTGAGATTCGTGGGCCAGATTTTCACTGGGAAGGCGATACGCTGGTTATCGCGGTGGGGAACGGTCGTCAGGCTGGCGGTGGACAGGAACTTTGCCCAGAAGCGCTAATTAACGATGGGCTGCTGGAACTGAGCGTGCTGTCAGCAAAAGAGCTGCTGCCCAATATGCTTCAAGCCTGGTTTACCGGCAGCGAAAACCAGAACATGATTTCCGCTACCCTGCCTTGGCTGGAGATTACCGCACCAGACGACATGACGTTTAATCTGGACGGCGAGCCGCTCACCGCCAAACGCTTCCGCATCGAAGTGCTTCCTGCGGCGATTCACTGTCGGTTGCCACCGCAATGCTCGCTGCTGGAATAGCGGCACGTTTTGACTATTCCTGTTTCAATTATTCCCGCTTCAGGCGATTACTGTTTGCCAGGTACAGCGTCACCACCAGCAGCAGGATCGCCGCGGAATAGACCAGCGTATCCGACGGGCTTTTGTGATCGACAATAATCAGGCGAATGATGGCCGTGATGCCGATGTAGATAAAGTAGCGCAGCGGGAAGTGATAGCCGGACTGGAAATACTTCACGATCAGCGCGATGAACTCGAAATACAAGAAATAGATCACAATGCCTTCTATCAGCTGATAGGAGGAGTCTTTCTCGTTAGAGATCAACAGCACCTTCGCCAGATGAAACGTTTCCTTGACTAAAAAAATCACCAAAATGATCGCCAGCACCAGCAGGCCGATATTGAGTATCGTCTGAAGCGCCTTGGCAGCCATCGCACTGCGAGCAGAACCTGCCATATGTTATCCCCACACCCTATTTCACATTAACGCCAAGATTTCACAGCAAAGTAACCGGACGACCGTGCGCTGTCTACGCCGAAACACGCTTAATTTAGTTTGAAATTACTGGCAAATGTATCACGCAAAGTACAAGTCAATTTACTTATACCCGCCATACGTCAAACGGCAGGAGCCGGCAGCGCGAAAGAGTGAGGGCATATAATATTTACCACCAGCGATGGAAGTGATGGACAGGGCCTATTCCGTGCCCGACCTCCAGCGTGTCGGCCTGCTGTAACGCCTGCTGTAAATAGTCCTTCGCTGCCTTGACCGTCTCCCCCCAGCTAGCGTGACGTGGTCGCAGCGCCGCCAGCGCGGCGGACAGCGTGCAGCCAGTGCCGTGCGTATGACGCGTCTTCACGCGCGGAGAGCTAAAGCGCTGCGGTTCAGCCTGACGGCTGAACAGCCAGTCCGGGCTTTCCGCTTCGCTGAGGTGACCGCCTTTCATCAGCACCGCCTGGCAGCCCATCGCCAGCAGCGCTTCCCCCTGCTCACGCATTTCCCGCTCGTTGGTGGCCGGTGACGTATTCAGCAGCGCCGCGGCTTCCGGCAAGTTGGGCGTAATCAGGGACACCAGCGGCAGCAGTTCACGACGGATCGACTCCACCGCCTCCGGCGCGAGTAGCGGATCGCCACTTTTCGCCAGCATCACGGTGTCCAGCACCACGAAAGGCACGGCGTAATGGCGCAGGCGTTCGGCAACGGTTTCAACAATATCGGTCTGCGCCAGCATCCCAATCTTGACGCTGTCGATACGCACATCGCTCAACACGGAGTCCAACTGCGCCGCGACAAAATCCGGTTCAATCCGGTAGACGGACTGCACGCCGCGCGTATTTTGCGCCACCAGCGCAGTAATGACCGAGGTGCCGTAAGCGCCCAAGGCTGAAAACGTTTTTAAATCCGCCTGAATCCCCGCACCGCCGCTCGGATCGGTGCCCGCAATCGTCAACGCATTGATACGCTTCATGCCAGATCCTCCGCGCGCAGGGTATAAAGTCTATCGAGGAAGTTGGGAATAAAACTCCCCGAGCCTTGCGACACCGAAGCCGCCTGCTGACCCGCTAACGCCATGACATAGCACGCCGCCGCCACGTGGGATAAACGATCACCTTTCAGGCAACAGAAACCCGCGACGACCGCCGACAGCGCACAGCCCGTCCCGACCACGCGCGTCATCATGCTATCGCCGCCGGATACCGCGATATCTCGCTTACCGTCCGTGACATAATCCACCACGCCGGTCACCGCAACAATGGTTCCCACTTGCAGAGCCAGCTCGCGTGCAGCAGGGAGCGCCGCCAGCGAATCATCGGCGCTATCCACGCCCCGTCCTTGTGCGGTTAAGCCCGCCAGCGCCATGATTTCAGACGCATTGCCGCGAATCGCCGCAGGTTTCCACGTCAGCAGTTCGCGGCAAAATTCAGTACGAAAGGTCAAACCGCCTACCGCAACCGGATCAAGCACCCACGGTGTATTCGCCTGACGCGCGCTCTTTACCGCCGCTCGCATCGCCTCAGCACGCGAGCGCTCCAGCGTTCCGACATTAATCAGCAGCGCATCGGCTACTGCGCTGAACTGCGCGGCTTCTTCGGGATCGACCACCATCGCAGGCGACGCATTCAGCGCCAGCAGCACATTAGCAGTAAAAGATTGCACCACATCGTTAGTCAGACAGTGGACCAGCGGCGCGGCAGAACGAAATTGAGTGAGTGATGTTGCTGCCTGAGCGGCAGAAAAGTCGGTGGGTCGCGTGTTCATAAGTCTCCCAACCGGCGTGGAAGAAGGCGGCAACCGGTGGGGCATACCGTGACTTCCCTACGCTGGCATTATCCAGATCAGGTGGTACGGGTATTTCTCAGCCTTCACAAAGAAGGGCACCCCGAGTCATTTACTACGTTTGGGAGCATAAGTAAGTGAGTAACGTAAAGCAAGTGCTGCCCGCTCCCTTCCCCACCTGACACAAAATGAAAAACCACAGGCACGTTGTGACATAGAGAAAAATGCCATAACCCTTTAGACTGGTTAATCAAACCCATACTGAGGAAATTGTGATGACGATAATCAAGAGTTATGCCGCACCGGAAGCGGGCGCAGCGCTGGAGTTGTATGAGTTTGATGCGGGTGAACTTCAGGCGGAAGACGTTGAAGTCGTGGTTGATTACTGCGGCGTATGCCACTCCGATCTCTCGATGATCGATAACGAATGGGGCATGTCGAGCTATCCGCTAGTTGCCGGGCATGAAGTGATTGGTCGTGTGCACGCGCTAGGCGACGCAGCGAAAAGCAAAGGGTTAAAGGTGGGTCAGCGTGTCGGTATTGGCTGGACAGCACGCAGCTGTGGGCACTGCGATGCCTGTATCAGCGGCAGTCAAACCAACTGCCAGCAAGGCAGCGTACCGACAATTCTGAATAAAGGCGGTTTTGCCAATAAGATTCGCGCGAACTGGCAGTGGGCTATCCCGCTTCCCGATTCCATTGATATCGAATCTGCGGGTCCGTTGCTGTGCGGCGGCATTACCGTGTTCAAACCGCTGCTAATGCATCATGTCACCGCAACCAGCCGCGTCGGCGTGATCGGTATCGGTGGCCTGGGACATATCGCGATTAAGCTCCTGCACGCGATGGGCTGTGAAGTCACGGCGTTCAGCTCTAACCCAGCTAAAGAGCAGGAAGTGCGGGCGATGGGGGCCGATAAGGTCGTCAACAGCCGCGATCCGCAGGCGCTGACCGCACTGGCAGGCCAGTTCGATCTCATCATCAACACCGTGAGCGTCGATCTGGAATGGCAGCCCTACTTCAACGCACTCGCCTATAACGGGAAATTCCATACCGTAGGCGCGGTAATGAAGCCGTTCAGCGTTCCAGCCTTCACGCTTATCGCAGGTGACCGAAGCGTTTCCGGCTCTTCTACCGGCTCACCGCATGAGCTGCGTTCCCTGATGAAGCTCGCCGCGCGCGCCAACGTGAAGCCACAGACGGAACTGTTCCCGATGTCGAAAATCAACGATGCTATCCAGCACGTACGTGACGGCAAAGCCCGCTACCGCGTTGTACTAAAAGCGGATTTTTAATCGCTAAAGACGCCTGAGCGATCGGGCGTCTGCTTTTTGCACATCTGTTCAACCCACGTCATTCTCTGGGTTACACCACGATTCTAAATGTATTCAATAGGTTTCATGATAGGATTGAAAGGTGATGCAAGAGGAGATCCGCAATGCCTTTTAAAGAATATGACCACGACTTTATTGATAGAAATAAGAAAGCCTCCTCGTCTGTCAGGCTCGCCCTGTTATTCTCTGCGTTAGTCATTATATTCAACCTCGTATTCTTCAAACACCGCGACTTTCAGGAGCAACTGCATAATAATCCGGGTGCTTATACCGACTCGATTGCACTGATTTTTCTTTTTTTTATCTTGTCCTGCACCAGTAAAATCTCACTTAGCCATACCTCAGCCTTATCCATTCGCCTCGGGCTGCACGTCTGGATATGCTCAGCCACGTTTGACTTGATGGATGAATTTATCTATCAGCCCAAGCTGGTTGGGTATTATGTTGAGGATATGCTGAGAATTATTGGTATGTTTGGCGTCGGGTTTGGTGTCTATACCCTGATACAGCAAATCAATAATAAGTATGTCGAAGCCAGAATACAGTCATTCAGCGATGAACTCACACAGCTTCCTAATCGTCGGTTTTTTATTAATGAATTAAAAAAGCTCGAAGCGAAAACACCCTATTTATTTATTATCGACATCGACAATTTCAAAGTCATTAATGATAAATATGGACATACGAAAGGCGACGAAGTATTAAGCAAATTTGGTCACATACTCTCCCGCTTCGATAACAGTGAGGTGGTCGCAACCCGAATCGGTGGCGAAGAGTTCGCGATTATTTTGTATGCCGGAACGCAGGATCGGGCAGAGAAGCTGGCAAGAGAAGTACTCAAAAATGCGAACAAAATCATTATCAAGAATATGCACCACCTTTCAGTCAGCATTGGAGCCGGTAAAAAACAGCCGCAGGAACCTACCGAACATTTTATGAAACGCGTGGACATCGCGCTTTACCAGGCTAAAAATACCGGTAAAGGCAAAGTGGAATGGGCTCTGGAGCCGAAGGAAAAAACGCAGTAGCCCGCCTCCCACCATACCAATAACACGGCTGCATGGACGCGCCGTCCGCTAAAAAACATCAATGCCATTTTCGCTGAAATAAAAACGGGAAAATAACAGTCCGCCTGGTGTTTAATCTATCAAAGCAAGAAGCGATTTTTATATAAAAGGGATACCACAGTGCTATCCCTTTTATTTTCTTTATAGCTTAGCTAAGCGCTTGGGTATTACCGAGGCACACAAGCTGCTTACTTTTAATACAGTAAACTTCGACGTCTGGGCTGGGTAGCGGTCTATTTAAAGAAATAAGTATGCGTTAACAATGATAACCAGAACGCTCACCGCATTATCTCAGCACCAGCATAGTAATTCCCACGCCGATCAGCATCAGGCAAAACGCGGCTCGCAGGTAGGCAACCGGTAATTTATGGGCAACCGCAACTCCCCACGACACGCTGACAATTCCGCCCAACGCCAGTGGTAAACCGATACTCCAGTCAACGTTACCCGCTTGCGAATAAGATAACAGCGCCGCCAGTGCACCCGGTACCACGAGTATCAGCGCCATGCCCTGCGCCTGCGTTTGCGCAAAAGCAAACAGCGTGACCAGAACGGGCACGACGACCAACCCGCCACCGACGGTAAAAATACCGGACATAAATCCGCTCGCCACGCCGAGTAGCGGCAGGTATTTGGTCGACAGTACAATCTCCGACGTTTGACTGCGTTTTTTGTTATACCACTGCCACATGTAGTACGCCGCCAGCACCAGCAGGAAAGTGGCAAAGGCACGCTGAAGGTTGTGAACATCAATCGATGAAGCGATGTGGGCGGCAAGGTAGGCAGACCCAGTAGCAAACGCACACATGGTCAACGCCACCCGCGTATCGATGCGGTTGCGCTGGCGATAGCGTAGAAAACCAATCAGTACGTTAGGTGTAATCATCACCAGCGCGGTTCCCTGCGCCATATGCTGATCCATCCCGAAGAGCACGCCCAGAATCGGAATCGCGATAAGCCCACCGCCAATCCCTAGCATTCCTCCGCAAAATCCCAGCCCGATACCCAAAAGTAGACACAACAAAATATCGCTGAACATCATTAAGCTAAACATAAAACAACCAAATAACCCATAGGGCAAAAAGAGGGAGGACAGCGCCATCCTAGGCGCAGATCTGCGTTTTGATAATCCCTGAATACTCAATGACCCTTTCCTGTCAGGAAAACCATCCGCTGTGCTACATTACAGCGTGCCATAAGAAATCTGCCCGCATGATGCGCGATATCAATATGCCAGTCATTGGCCTGCTTTTCTGCCCTGCTGAGGAAGCTCGAACTATCATGATTAACCCCACACACTTTGACCTCCAGTCGCTCCGCATCTTTTTGCAGGTTGCCCAGACCGGCAGCCTGACCAAAGCGGCAGATAAGTTCCACATCACGCTTTCTGCCCTGAGCAAGCGTATCGCCGAACTGGAACGTACTGTGGACTGTGCGCTGTTCATCCGAATGCCGCGCGGCCTGACGCTAACCCCGGCAGGCAAGGAATTGGTGAATCATGCACGCAACGTGTTAAGCAACGTGGAGCGCATGGCGAGTGAAATGAACGACTACGCCGTTGGCGTGCGCGGCCACGTACACATGTGGGCAAATACCTCGGCGATTATTCAGTTTCTTCCACAGGATTTGGCGTCATTCCTTCTGGCCCGACCGCTGATTCGTATTAACCTGGAGGAAAAGCTCAGTAAGACCGTAGTAACGGCACTCGCGATGGGTGAAGCCGATATCGGTATCTTCGCTGACAATGTCGGCTCACAGGGGGTCGAGAAGATTCCTTATCGTCAGGACAAGCTTGTCGTACTCGTTCCGCCGCAGCATCCGCTTTCCACGCGGCCAGAAGTCAGCTTTAACGAGACGCTGGGTTATGACTATGTCGGCCTCAATAACGGCAGTTCGTTGCTGAAACAGCTGAAAGACGCTTCGGATGAACTGGGGAGAGTGCTGCGCCTGCGGGTGCAGGTCAGCAGCTTTGACGGCATTTGTCGCATGATCGAAGCAGGACTGGGGATCAGCGTCTTGCCAGAGGGCGCGATTCGCCCAGGCGTGCTCGGCACCGGGTTACGCGCCATCAGCCTCACCGACGAATGGGCTTCACGCCAGCTCTGGCTGGGTGTGAAATCCGGCGCGACATTGCAACCCGAAGTCGCCAATCTGCTGACACATCTGCGACAATGCGGCGTGTAAAGGTGAAGCGCTACCCTCAGCCCTCTTCGCTGCCCGTTTTTTCATAGCCGAGGCGGCCAACAAAAGGTAAACGCAACGCAGGCGGGTTCATATCCACGCCCATGTTCAGCCCCAGAATGTTGGCCTCGATTCCCTCTTCAAGGCCCATCGTGATACCCAGCACGCCTAGCAGCGAAATCTGCACACCGCTTCCCGATGGCGACAGTCCAACCGGTCGCGTGATCGGGCGGTAATCTTTGCCAATGGCATTAGCGGGCATATCCAGCTTGAGCGCGGGCACTTCGCGGCCAATGTGCGCCAGAAACGTATTGCTGTTCGGCCCCGGCCAGGCGTGATAGGTATTCGGCCACGGATAGCTTTTGATCGCAGCCTCAATCTGCGGGATCATGGCTTCCGCCTTGTCGCCACGGTGATCCACCAGCAGCTTCGGTTTCGCGCCATACCAATACGCATCCGCCACCGAACGATTAAGACGGACGACGTTATCACTCCCCCAGCTCACGACTTCATAGCGGCGATATTGAGTTCCCCCCGCGTTCTTGAAAATGATCCACGGATGTACCGCCACCAGCCCACGCCAGCCGTATGTCGGAGCAGCATAAACCTGCACGATAGCAGTCTGGCGAAATTGCACAGGGTTAGGTGCTAAGCCGGAAGAATCACGTTTGGCAGACCACCAGCTTTGCCCATTAAACGTTTCGCCATTACGCGTTGACTGCGCCCAGCTTTGCCAAAAAGACAACAACAGCACACAAATAAACCCAATCCCCAAGAATTTGAGGTACGTCATAGGCCAGATAGCTCACTGAAAAGAGGGAACGGAATCGATACGTCTGCAGGCAAGAACCCACAGTGAAAATCGGTCAAAAAATCACGCTGCCAGTTTACTGCCAGTTGGCGGTAAGGTTAAAGCATTGGGTGAAATATTGACCTATTTTTACGTTGTGTGAGTACGACGACAACCGTCTCAAGGCATTTTCATGCAATGTTCGTTACAGTGTGGGGATTAATTGAAAATCAACATAAAATAAACGAACCATCAAAAATACATTCCCATTGAATAATAATAAATAAACTAATCAGCATGCATCGTCATATTTATTTTTATAGCCACTACCTCACATAAATAAATCACTGACTATACTCGTCATACTTCAAGCTGCTTGTGCGTTGGCTTTCCTTAAATACTCGGCCCGTCGTGGGCCTCACCCTAAAGGGCCGCTGCAAGCAGCGTTCAAATCTGCTCCCGGCAGATTTGTCATCCCAGTCACTTACCTGAGTAAGCTCCTGGGATTCATGCGGTTGCCGCCTTCACGCAACTCGAATTTTTTAGAGTAAATAATTAGCGGTAATATTAGTGAACTCCCCCTCTGAGAATAAACGTGGGCACAATACGTGTTGGATAATTTTGCTACCGTCGATGAAGCCGTCAAGTCGCTGCAAGAGGAAAAATTTACACTGGTCACAAAAGACTTACCGCATCAGGATAGAAAAGCAACGCTGCACCTCTCCTTATCCGATTCATCCGGTGACAGTGCAATTATTGAATATATCGACGGCAAGCAGGTCATTCACCATGATCCAAAATATCAGGTGATGACCAACTCGCCGGCTTTCGATCAGCAGTTGGCGCTGAATGCCTATTGGGATCAGATAGGTGGCAATGTGATGTTGCCAGGAACGAACCGCGCCGCCGATCGCTTTGTTCGCGCCTCGTTCTATGTGAAAAATGTTGCCCCCAATAAACTCATTCCAGGGGTAGCGGAAAAAAGTAAAATAGAAAAAGATAAGGCGGACTTAGCCACCGCATTCAGTATTATACGTAATACATCTGTTCCTTATGGTTATTCCTTACCGAATATGCCGAATATTTCCTCAACGCGCTGGCGCACTGTTATAGACCATAAATCGCTACAATACTTCTTTGAATCTGCCGTATCGCCTAATATCTTTTGGGTCGATTTGAAAAAAATTGACTTTGCTCCGCGTGACGGGAAAGCAGCAAAATTAGACTTAGGGCCAAACCAAAGCACCATTTATTCTGGTCAGGCTTCCGAGCACTTTAAGCCCGCTACGCCGTTTAAATTCGCAGGGCTGTAAATAATAGAATTATTTACGATATTATTTTTATTCCACGATGATGTTAAAGCGCCATGATCCCATGGCGCTTTTGCGTTATGCCATCAAATGCTCACAGGTTGATCACTCCAATAAACTATTTAGTAAACCGCTTTAAAATATCCCTTCCGTTGAATAAAGGATAATTTTCACGAAAATCAACCAACGGAGTAATAAAATTTATGAAAAATTTCAATATCGAAATTAACGTGTGTGACAGTACAGGAAAATCAACCTGCACCGTTCATCCACCAGTTAACGTTGATCACCACACTTGTTGCAATACAAACAGCCAGTGCGAAGAGAATCCAAACATCTCTGGCGTTTCCTCCGTATTCGGACGCACGGGTGTCGTAACAGCACAATCAGGCGATTACACAGCAGATGAGATCACAGAGACGGCAACAAGAAAGTTTGTCACACCTGATGAAAAGTCCGTATGGAATGCAAAGCAATCTGCATTAATTTCTGGCACTAATATTCGGACGCTTTTTGGACAATCTTTGCTCGGCAGCGGAGATTTTTCACCGACTCCCGCTCAAATGGGTGCAGCGGCTGCAGTACATACCCATACAACATCAGATATCACGGACTATACGCAAAAAACCAAACAGCTGATTGCTGACTCGCTTGAAGCTGGAAGTGGCGTAACGTTAAGCCAAAATGCCTCTAATGGCAAAACGATAATCAGCGCGACGGTCAACAGCGGTTCAGGTAACGGAGGGTATACCGTTGTTAATAAAGCGGGCGCAGCAGCAGGTGAAAATCATTTATTCAACATTAGCTCTCAGACATCCTACGCGTATGACGCATATGCACTGAAAGAAGAAAAAGGCACAAGCAATCAAACCTATCTGGTAGATGACTTCGATAGCGCCAGCAAACTTAACTATAACAGTACGAGCGCAGTAAAATTTAACGGCTCTGTGACCCCCTTTACTGGTGATACGTACGAGTTGCAACAAAATGGTGGTTTCCACAGCGCTGAAATACAAGCTGATGGGGAATTTCTTTCGATCGCCCCAGAGACCAGCACGTCTATTATTCCGGCCATGACATCAGACACGGCGCCTACCGGTTATGTCGCAAGCGCCTCCAATTTTGCGGTCTCTACCGCAGCCTTTCACCCTTATGTCGCTTTCGATGGAAAAGACAATATCGGAGAATGGCCAGACTGCTGGAGTACCGATAACCAGTGGCAGCCATCTGTAGCGAACCCACACTGGTTGCGGATCGACCTTCCAGAAGGAAAATCAGTTCTCAGCTATCAGATGGTTAACCGCTCAAGAAATGAATTAGGCAACCCTAAATCCTGGAAATTTCAGGGAAGCAATGATAACGGCGGAACATGGGATACCCTACACGAGGTTACAGACAGCGCAGACAATAGTCCCGGAAGTAAAAGAAGCTATAAGCTTGGCACAACCGTCACCTATAAAAGCTATCGGTTGCTGATTACGGCCAAAAATGGAAGCCAGCCATTTACTACACTGGCCGAGCTAAATTTATTTTCCCCGATTGGTCGGTTTGTGATTCACTCAAACAGTAAATATTACGGGGTAACCAACGGTGTATTATCAGAAATCCCAGGTGAGTTAACCAAAGAAAAAATTGATCAGTATGGTGTTTTCAGCCTGGATACATTCCCGACGTCCGGGACAGCGCTCACCGCGCCGGTCAAAATCGTTTCAAACGAAAAACTGAAGGTAAAAACGACATATATTCCTTTCCCACAAATCGTGTTACCCAAAGAACTGATGTCTGCCAGCGCATGGGAGAAAATTAATTCTGCAACATTAACGGCGGTACAAACTAATGCAGGCAAAGTTCGCGTCGCAGTCTCACGCGATCTGAAAGATTGGTTCACATGGGATGGTGCAGCATGGCTATCTATTGGCTCGCTCTCTGCCGATACGACGGGTGCAACAGCATTAATTCAGAGTGGCATGACGCCAGCCGCTTTAAATGCAGTAACAGCGGCACAATGGGGACAACTTTTTACTTCAACAAATAATGTACCGGACCGTATCGCCTTTGCCTTTGCATTGGATGTCACCGATCCAGCAGTCGATGTTTCTTCCATCGATAAACTGACATTAAATGTCGATAATGCTTCATCCTGGAAATTGCAAACGCCAGCTGAAGTAGAAATTCGTTGGAATAGCAATAGCATCACATTCCGCACTGTGACAGCCGGGAATTACAAACTCGCTTATCAACACCCGTAATTATTTAATTAAATTCTTAAGCCGCTGTTTCAGCGGCTTTTTTATTGGATTTACATTAGAACAATGCCGAATAACGTCCATTAAATTTATTGTATTTTAGTGCGCGAGTAAAATAGCCAGATTGCCATTATAACTCTAACACTACAGCGCCTTCGCATTCCCTGCCCATTCTCTATAGAAATGGCTCGAACAGAGCCTAAAATCGATTGCCTTTATCTCTGCTTTAACTAATCCCAGATTAACAAACGGATCGTCGGCCAGAATATACTCCATATCAGAAAGTTCTAACCCGTAGGCTAAAATATCCCCCGTGCCGTCATCCAGCAGGATGGGTAAAAATAACACTTCCTTTTTCAATATTATCAGCCAGCCATTTTTTGTGTGCGTCAATACTCTTTTCAAGTTCATCTTTCGGGCTGGCGTAATACAGCGTAATGGCATAGAGCATGATTGCTACCTCATGATTATTGAACGGCTATAGATGTGATAACGAAATGAATAAAGGTTTTCACACTATGAATTTCACTATTATTCTGGATGGTTACGGCGGAAAGCCCGAAAAGCTTTATTACCCGCGTCAGGGTCGAGATGGCCTGCCTGCTGCTTGAAAAACCGATGACCAATATCAAGCAAGTCGCCACCGAATACGGTTACAGTGAAGACACCGCATTTAGACGTACCTTTCCCAGCAGATGAAGATGACACCAGCCCAGTTCAGAAAGTGGGCGCTGTTGAGGAATAATAAACCGGACACGTTGGATAATGAGGACGGCGATTAAGGAGGTGGTTCTGAAAAACACGACTTACGCTAAACCCCCGCCTTGATCGACACCTTTGCTACACATTGCTATTCACTCAGGGAACGCATTAAGGACATAAAATTGATGATAAGGAAAACCGTTATTGCCACGCTGATCGGCCTGTCGGCGGCATCCATCAGTCAGGCAAATGACAACGTAGATATGCTCTACGAACGCCTCACGCAGCAGGATGCTGATGCATTAACCGCGTTGACGACATTAGCGAAAGACAACGACCCGCAGGCATTGAGTACGCTGGGGTTCATCTATGAATACGGCATCACCGTCCCGCAGAATACTACGCAAGCGATCCAGTATTATCAGCAGGCCTGTGAAATAGATGGCAATTTTGGCTGCTACAACGTCTGGTATTTTTATCAATACGGCAAAGGTGTGGCGCAGGATAAAGCACGCGCCAAACAGTTTGCAGACAAAATGAATCAAACCGATCTCAAACTGGGTGTTGAGGTCATAAACACAATCACCCGCTCCATTTATAACGCTAAAGCCGCTGCGGAAAGCGATATATCTAATCGCCCTCGCTTGATTCAGGCAGTAAAAAGATACTTAAGCAGCAGCGATGATGAAACCCAGCGCTTCTTCAGCCGTATCGGTTTTAGCCAGCAGGATATTCTGCGGCTAGCCATAGCCTGGGCAAAGGATGGCGATCCAGAAATGAATTTCCTTGTCGGCCATCTCTATAACTTTGGCTATGGCGATATTGAAAATGAAAATATTGAAGCCCTGAAATGGTTCCGTGTCGCGGCAGAGGGCGGTCAACGGGATGCCCAGAATATACTCGGTCTGGCGTACGAAGAAGGAAGATGGGGCGTTAACATTGACGGAGATGAAGCGCTTAAATGGTATGAACGTGCTGCCAGCCAGGGCGATAACACTGCGCAGATAAATCTGGGCAAGATGTATTACACGGGCTTACGAGTCAGAACCGATTACCAAAAAGCCTATTCACTGTTCGAACGGACTTATAAAAATAACGTTCGTAATGCCGGCAACTATTTATCCCAGATGTATTACAACGGGCAGTATGTTGAGGCTGATTGCCATCAAGCCAAAAAGTATTACGAAGAAACGACCAGAACACCAGACAATAATTATTTTCGTCAGTGTGAGAAAGATAAAAAAGAGAGAAAGGCAACGCACAGTGAATTACCGATCTTAACGTTAAAGCATGAATCAATCTTCCTTGGCGGAAAGGACACACCGTATCAATGCGAGCTTAATTTCTCTATCAATACGAATAAATTAGGCGAAGTCGCCAATTTTCGCGCCACGCTGCAACTCAGAAACAGCGAGGGCGCATCCACCGAACAAACGCTCGCTTTCCCTGTGTTTGGGGCCAATAGCCTCGATGCCGAAACGATTGGAGAGCAATACATCGTGTCCCGGAAGTCTGCACTCATACCTATGCACCAACCCGGTTTTTGCCAGTTCAGCGATCTGAAATTTCAGGTCACCTCCGCGACTGCCACGATTAACGGCGAGGAGGTGGATGTGCTTAAGGCAGGAATATTGAGGCAACAGGAAAAGCGTTAACACTCAGGATTAATGCTCGATTTTCTATACTGATAGCCCAGAGATCTGGGCTATTTAGCCTTTCAGCGCATTCGCCGACGTGGTTACTGTTAGTTCTCATACTCAATCACGATGCTCTCTGCATGACTCTGTCATCTGGCAGAATCATATAAACAAAGCGCCAGTAAACTATGGCGCTTTGTTTATCTTCCCTATTCCCTACCCTCACTTCAATCTGAGCTCAGCTAGTCATCGTTCATTTATCATGCTAAATTATACCCATATAGATATAAACGCATGGATCGCGCTAATGAAATCACTCTACTGGGTTGGCAGTAGCAAAAAGGATCTACAGTCGCTACCTGCAGATGTGCAGGATGTGTTCGGTTACGCACTTCATGTGGCTCAGACTGGTGGTAAGCACACTCAAGCCAAACCGCTTAAAGGTTTTGGTGGTGCAGGCGTATTAGAAGTCGTTGAGGATTATATCGGCGATACTTATCGCGCAGTCTACACCGTCAAATTTGGAGAAGCAGTATACGTTCTACATGCTTTTCAGAAAAAATCGTCATCAGGTATTGCAACACCAAAACCCGATATGAACACCATTCGTGAACGCCTTAAAACCGCAGAGAACCATGCAAAAGGAGCATAACATGAGCCAGGATATTGAAGTCAGCAGCGGTAATGTGTACGCCGACCTTGGCAACTTGCATGCTGAAGATATGTTGGTCAAAGCGCAGCTTGCCACCCTGATTAGCTCAATCATCAAAAACCGCCGTCTCACACAGGCAGAAGCAGCGAAGCTATTGGGTATGCCCCAACCCAAACTATCCAACTTATTACGTGGTCAGTTCAGGGGAATCAGCGAAACCAAAATGCTGGAATGCCTTACGAAGCTGGGACGCGATATACAGATCGTTGTAGGGAAGCCGCGCCGCACACCGGGTAGCGTTAAAGTCGTGTTTGCATGATTTCATTGCACGATAGGATTTACGACTTACATGAAAAAGCGCCGTCGTTCGATGGCGCTTTCTCGCTAATCTCCCCTACTCCCTGCTCTCATTTCACGCCTGAATAACGCGACGGCCAAATCTCTTCCGGCCTTTTCCCCATCGCTTCGGCAATCAGTCGTTCGCCTTTCGGCCAGTGTCTGGTGAGCGCATTCGCCAGCGTGGATGATGCAAGCCCCGCCGCTCTGGAAACCGCCGCCAGCGTTGTCCCTTTCTTCCGTAATCCCGCGATGATATCCGCCGGGTGCCAGTCAGTGTGATTCATTCCATTTCCCTCCACCTATCAAAAACCATTTTGATTTCCGTGTGAATAGGATCGCGTTTTGTGATGAGCAAGACCACGGACGATGAGTCACATCTTTAACGGGTTAGACGAGCATTATGATGCTGACTATCTATTTATGTGGATAGCGACAAAAGTTTCGTGCGTGCTAACCACCGTATTTCTCTGTCATTTCATCACACGCCCGACAAGGCGCGCTCAATCGCCGCAGCGCCTTGACCACTGGCTTTTTGGCGCTAATTGCGTCGCTACGCGATACCTTCGGCATTCGTGACCGTTATTCGGACCGCCAGTGACGCGTTCCCGACGCGGCACTGACTTTCGCCGCATCCATGCGGCTCATCCGACGGCCACGATCGCCTCAGCGCAATTTTTTACGCCGAGAGGGAAAGATCCTCGCGCTGCTTCAAAAATAGATATCCGAATAGACCGTGCAGAAAAGGGAAATTTCGGCGACCATAAGTTTGAAAGAGACGGTGTCTGGGAGCTAAGAGTTGATTATGGTCCAGGCTATCGAGTGTATTACGCGATAGAGGGCGATAAGATGACTTTGCTCTTCATCGGTGGCGATAAATCAAGCCAAAGCAAAGATTTAGATAAAGCGGTGCAATACTGGCGGGATTATCAAAAGAGGTAACATCATGGCAATCATCACCCAATCCACTAAATTCGAAAAAGCCATTAGCCACGATGATGCAATGGTTGCAGAACTACGAGAAAATCCTGAATACGCAGAAATATACCTCCAGACAGCACTAGAGGATATTTATGAGGAAGGTGGCATCGCTGCATTCCTTACAGCGTTACGCCGTGTCGTTGAAGCGCGTGGCGGAGTGGGCGAAATAGCCAAAAAATCGGGACTGTCTCGCCAACAGCTATACAGAACGCTGTCTGAAAATGGTAATCCAACGCTGACTACGCTCACCGAAATTACTAGAGCCGCAGGCGTTCGACTTATTCCCCATACTCACAATAATTAAAAATATGAGTAGCTCAATCACGTAGTCAGACGTAAAAAACCCGCAGTTACGCGGGTTTAATAGGTTTTTGCTCTGAGCGCCCCTATCACTTAGCAAGCGCCCAGTTCGGTTTTAAGACAAGCAAAATTCGCCTCAAGGTGCTCAACGAGTGACCTCTGACATCCTTCGGCAATCCATCCGTCGATCGAAAGCCGCATTGCCCCGACACCAATCATAGCTGCAAGACGCAAGCCGAATCTGCTGGCAACATCTGGCCACAGCTCGCACAGAGCCTCGTAGGCCGCTTGCTCCATTCGCAGGAATTTAGCCTGATTGCCCAATTGGAGCTGTTCAGTCGACTGCACAATTCTGCCAATTAATACCGCGACATCCGGACGCATATTTACCGTCTGAGTAACCAGCGCCGCTTGAATGGTCGCGATTGGCGATGCTGCCACACCCTGCTTCAGTATCTCAGCATGTAGCTCACCCGGCAGCGCATTTTGCCAAGCCAAGATGATTTCTTCCTTAGAGCCGAAGTAGTTAAAGAAGGTTCTTCGGGCGATGCCCGATGCTTCGGCAATCGCATCGAGCGTCGTGGCTTCATAGCCGTTCTCTGCGAACAACTTCAGGCCTACTTCAGTGATGCGTTGGTACATCTCGCGGCGCTTCTTTTCGCGAACGCCGTCTTTGCGTTTCAACTCGTGTTCCATGGTAGGGCTCTCGCACATCTGGAGCTTGAATATTTGCACTAAGTGCAATATATTTGTTTGCACTCGGTGCACAAATATATCACCAATACTTCCTTTTCCCAACGTTGGAAATCGCATATGAAAGCCATACGCATTCACAGCTTCACGGAAGCGCCTCGCAGAGAAGACATCCCCATTCCTGATATCGGTCAAAACGACGTACTCGTGCGTGTAGAGGCAACAGCAGTCAATCCTCTTGATATACTCGTGGCATCGGGTGTCGCCCGCCAGTTCTTCGATATCACTATGCCCATCACGCTCGGTACAGATTTCGCAGGGACGATTGAGCGCGTGGGAGCTGGTGTTACACAGTGGAACATCGGCGACAGAGTGATTGCCTGGGTTGATGCCGG
Organism: Pectobacterium brasiliense; assembly: GCF_016950255.1. NCBI lineage: Bacteria > Pseudomonadati > Pseudomonadota > Gammaproteobacteria > Enterobacterales > Pectobacteriaceae > Pectobacterium > Pectobacterium brasiliense. Next base: position 395,415 of record NZ_JACGFN010000002.1, read on the forward strand.
ATCAGGAGGCGGACTTGCAGATTTTGCGGTTGCCCCCGCCCACGCATGCGTACAGTTGCCCGAAAGCCTTTCAGCCGCGCAGGGCAGCGCGATTCCGACTGCCGGGATCACCGCATGGCATGCCCTATTCTCCTGTGGCAAGCTGAAAGCTCGTGAGACGGTACTGATTCATGCGGCCGCAGGCGGCGTTGGCAGCTTTGCTGTCCAATTCGCCCACATTGCTGGGGCACACGTCATTGCGACCGCGTCTGGCAGTGGCCTTACTCTTGCTCTAGGTCTGGGAGCCGACGAGGTCATTGATTATCGATCGCAGGACTTCACTAGCCTAGCAACAAATGTTGATATGGTTCTCGACCTCGTAGGCGGCGAGACCCAAAGCCGATCCTACAAAGTCCTCCGCACGGGAGGTCGTCTTGTTTCCACTGTCATGCCGCCCAACGAGGAAGAGGCTCGGACACACGGGGTAATAGCCAGTATCTTTTACGCCAAACCCTTCGCCGCTCGCTTAGACGATCTCGTCACAACGATCGCTACCCGAAATTTGAAAGTGATCATTGACCGTGCAGTTCCCTTCGATCGCTTTGACGAAGCGTGGGATCACCAGATCTACGGTCACGCACGTGGCAAAACCGTCATTCTTTCACAATAAAACTCACCAACACACATCAGGATAATTTCATGAACCCCTCTAACCTTGGCGGCACGTTTACCCCTATCGGCACATCGTTGAACCTGAAGCGAATGGGCTATGGCACCATGCAATTGCCCGGCACGCACGTCTGGGGTCCACCACACGACAAGAGCGCCGCTCTGGCAGTGCTGCGCGAAGTGATAGCTCTCGGTGCAAATCACATCGATACAGCCGAATTCTATGGTCCGGGCGTATCCAACCAACTCATCCGCGAAGCGCTCTCGCCCTACTCCGATCGCCTGACGATCGTTACCAAAGTCGGCTTCGTTCGTGGTGCCGATGCATCTTGGGTATCCGATCTTACGCCAGATGGGCTCAAACGTGCTGTGCATGAGAACCTCACAAGCCTTGGTCTAGAAACGCTCGATGTTGTCAATTTGCGGCTAGGCGGCGCACACGGGCCAGATAATCGTTCGGTAGCCGAACCATTGGAAGTACTTGTTAAACTCCAGCAGCAAGGCCTGATTCGTCACATTGGCTTGAGTAATGTCTCACCCACGCAATTCGCCGAAGCCAAATCGATAACGACAATCGTGTGCGTCCAGAACCAATATAATTTGGTCAAACGTGACGACGATGAATTCATCGATGCTCTGGCAGCACAAGGGGTGGCCTATGTTCCCTTCTTCCCACTGGGCGGGTTTTCACCGTTGCAATCGTCGCTCCTTTCGCAAGTGGGTGACGAAGCCGGCGCAACACCAAAGCAGGTTGCACTAGCATGGCTGCTGCAACGCTCTCCTAACATTTTGGTCATCGCAGGAACGTCATCTACGACGCATCTTCGAGAAAATTTCGCCGCAGCAGAACTCGTATTGTCACGCGAACAGATCGCTAAACTTAATAGCATTTCGCAACAGGTAGATTAATTATGTCTTGCGTGGTGGATGTTTTTAGTGAGAAACCACCATACCGATAAGCTTCTTCAAAATGTGAAAAACCCGCAGTTACGCGGGTTTTTTGCTGTTTAGCACAACGCTATTTCAGACGCAGGCTTATTCCCACTCAATCGTCGCAGGTGGCTTGCCCGATACGTCATAGACAACACGGGAGATGCCGTCGACTTCGTTGATGATGCGGTTGGAGACTCGGCCTAAGAAATCGTATGGCAGGTGTGCCCAATGCGCGGTCATAAAGTCGATGGTTTCTACCGCGCGCAGCGCGACAACCCAATCGTATTTACGGCCATCGCCCATCACGCCCACGGAGCGAACCGGCAAGAAGACGGTGAAGGCCTGACTGACTTTGTTGTACAAATCGGCTTTATGCAGTTCTTCAATGAAGATCGCATCCGCACGACGCAGCAGGTCACAGTATTCTTTCTTCACTTCACCCAGTACGCGCACGCCCAGACCCGGGCCCGGGAACGGATGGCGGTACAGCATGTTGTACGGCAGACCCAGTTCCAGACCAATCTTGCGCACTTCGTCTTTGAACAGCTCTTTCAGCGGCTCAACCAGACCCAGCTTCATCTCTTTCGGCAGGCCACCCACGTTGTGGTGTGACTTGATCACGTGCGCTTTGCCGGTCGCAGAAGCCGCAGATTCGATCACGTCTGGGTAGATGGTGCCTTGCGCCAGCCATTTCACGTCAGTTTGCTTGCTGGCTTCTTCATCGAACACTTCAACGAACACGCGACCAATGATTTTACGCTTGGCTTCTGGCTCATCTTCACCCGCCAGCTCGCCCAGGAAGCGATCTTCCGCGGCAACGTGAACAATGTTAAGACCAAAATGATCGCCGAACATTTCCAGAACCTGATCGGCTTCGTTCAAACGCAGCAGGCCGTTATCGACAAACACGCAGGTCAGACGATCGCCAATCGCACGGTGCAGCAGCATCGCGGTAACGGAAGAATCCACGCCGCCAGACAGACCCAGAATCACGTGATCGTTGCCTACCTGCTCACGAATACGGTTCACCGCATCGTCGATGATCTTGGCTGGCGTCCACAGTGCTTCACACTGGCAGATATCAAGAACAAAACGCTCCAGCATGCGCTGGCCCTGACGGGTGTGCGTCACTTCCGGGTGGAACTGCACGCCGTAAAAACGCTTCTCTTCGTTCGCCATGATGGCAAACGGACAGGTATCGGTGCTGGCAACGGTCTCAAACCCTTCTGGGATGGCCGTCACTTTGTCGCCGTGGCTCATCCAGACATCCAGCAGCGGTGCGCCTGAGGCGCTCAACGCATCCTGAATATCACGCACCAGCGCGCTATCCGTTTTCACTTCTACCTGCGCATAACCAAACTCACGCTCGTTGGAACCTTCAACGTGGCCACCCAGCTGCATCGCCATCGTCTGCATGCCATAGCACACGCCCAATACCGGTACGCCAGCATTGAAAACGTATTCTGGCGCTCGTGGGCTGCCAAACTCGGTGGTGCTTTCCGGGCCGCCGGACAGGATGATCCCGTTCGGATTAAACCCGCGAATCTGTGCTTCCGTGACATCCCATGCCCACAGTTCACAGTAAACGCCCAGTTCACGCACGCGACGAGCAACCAGCTGCGTGTACTGCGAGCCGAAATCCAGAATAAGAATGCGGTGTTGATGAATGTTTTGAGTCATGAGGAGCATGTTCCAAAAAGCAAAAGACAAAAGCGAAAAGTAAACCCAGCTAACCGCTCCACCTTATGTAAAGGCAGAGCGGCGCGAAATAGTACAGGGTTTATTGCGTTAAATCACCTTATGAACCCATACGGTAGTTCGGTGACTCTTTAGTAATGGTAACGTCGTGAACGTGGCTTTCCTGAATGCCCGCGCCGCTGATGCGTACAAACTCAGCCTGCGTGCGCAGTGCATCGATAGTCGCGCAACCGGTCAGGCCCATGCAGGAGCGCAAGCCGCCCATCTGCTGGTGAACGATCTCTTTCAGGCGGCCTTTATAGGCTACGCGGCCTTCGATACCTTCCGGCACCAGTTTGTCGGCGGCGTTATCGGTCTGGAAGTAACGGTCTGATGAGCCTTTGGACATTGCGCCCAATGAACCCATTCCGCGATAAGATTTGAATGAACGGCCTTGATACAGTTCGATTTCACCTGGGGATTCTTCCGTACCCGCCAGCATGGAGCCGACCATGACACACGCCGCGCCTGCTGCGATGGCTTTAGCGATGTCGCCGGAGAAGCGGATACCGCCGTCGGCGATGACCGGAATGCCTGTGCCTTCCAGCGCTTCAACCGCATCAGAGATAGCCGTAATCTGCGGTACACCCACGCCCGTTACGATACGGGTCGTACAGATAGAGCCAGGGCCGATACCCACTTTCACGGCGCTAACGCCCGCTTCAACCAGCGCTTTCGCACCTGCGCCCGTTGCTACGTTGCCGCCGATGATTTCGAGGTTCGGGTATTTAGCACGTGTTTCACGAATGCGCTGCAATACGCCTTCGGAATGGCCGTGTGAGGAATCGATCAGCAGGACGTCAACGCCTGCAGCAACCAGCGCATCAACACGCTCTTCATTGCCTGCACCTGCGCCAACCGCCGCGCCTACGCGCAGGCGACCGTGTTCGTCTTTACACGCGTTCGGTTTACGTTCTGCTTTCTGGAAGTCTTTTACCGTGATCATACCGATCAGGTGGAATTGGTCGTCAATCACCAGCGCTTTTTCAACGCGTTTTTCGTGCATTTTTTGCAGCACGACCTCACGCGCTTCGCCTTCTTTGACGGTGACCAGACGTTCTTTTGGCGTCATGAACGCGCTAACCGGTTTTTCCAAATCGGTAACAAAACGCACGTCACGACCGGTGATGATACCGACCAGTTCGTTGTCTTTTGCCACGACAGGGTAGCCAGCAAAGCCGTTGCGCTCGGTCAGCTCTTTCATTTCACGTAGCGTCGTTTCTGGCGTTACTGTTTGTGGATCAACCACAACGCCACTTTCGTGTTTTTTCACGCGGCTAACTTCTTCAGCCTGACGCTCAATGGACATATTTTTGTGAATAAAGCCCAGACCGCCTTCCTGCGCCAGCGCAATGGCCAGACCGGATTCGGTAACGGTATCCATCGCTGCGGACAGCATAGGAATATTCAGGCGAATGTTTTTCGTCAACTGCGTGGACAGATCGGCAGTGTTAGGCAGAACAGTAGAATGAGCGGGAACCAGGAGGACGTCGTCAAACGTCAGTGCTTCTTTAGCGATACGTAGCATGGGCAATATCTCACCAAGGTGGATGTAAGAATAGATAAAATATTGCCGTGGCATTATACAGAGCGTAATCGGTTGCCTCCAGCATTATTTTACTAAAATGCTTGATTACCTTTTTCAGGTAGGTAGTATCGATCAATTAAGTGACTGTTTTAAAATTTGATCTGGCTCACAATGTCTCAATTTCCCTCCTCTGCAATTTTTACCGTTAGCCGCCTGAATCAGACGGTTAGACAACTGTTGGAAATGGAAATGGGCCAGATTTGGCTCTCCGGCGAAATCTCCAACCTCTCTCAGCCCTCATCCGGCCACTGGTATTTCACGCTGAAGGACGAACGTGCACAGGTGCGCTGTGCGATGTTCCGCACCAGTAACCGCAAAGTGACATTCCGCCCGCAAAACGGTCAGCAGGTGCTGATTCGGGCGAGCATCACGCTATATGAACCTCGCGGCGACTATCAGCTACTAGCGGAAAGCATGCAGCCCGCTGGCGATGGCCTGCTACAGCAGCAGTTTGAACAGCTCAAACAGCGCCTCGCTGCCGAAGGGCTGTTCGACCAGCAGTTTAAGCAGGTTCTGCCCTCTCCCGCCAAACAGGTCGGCGTGATTACGTCAGCTAGCGGTGCCGCCCTGCACGATATCTTGCAAGTGTTGCAGCGCCGCGATCCGTCGCTGCCGGTGATCGTGTATCCCACGTCGGTGCAAGGCGCGGAAGCGCCGCTACAGATTGTTCGCGCTATTGAGCTGGCTAACCAGCGGGATGAGTGTGACGTATTAATCGTCGGGCGCGGCGGCGGTTCACTGGAAGATCTGTGGAGCTTTAATGACGAACGGGTCGCCCGCGCTATCTTCGCCAGCCGCATTCCTATCGTCAGCGCCGTCGGCCATGAAACCGATGTCACCATCGCCGATTTCGTCGGTGATCTGCGCGCCCCCACGCCGTCGGCTGCTGCCGAGTTAGTGAGTCGTAACCAACTGGAGCTCTTGCGTCAGATACAGTCCCAGCGCCAGCGTCTGGAAATGGCGATGGATTATTACCTTGCCCAGCGCAATCGGTACTTTACCCGTCTGCACCACCGTTTACAGCAGCAGCATCCGCAGTTACGGCTGGCGCGTCAGCAGGCACAGCTGGTTAAACTGCGTCAGCGGTTGGATGACGCCATGCAACAGCAGCTTCGGCAGACCTCGCGCCGGAGTGAACGCTTACAACAGCGTCTGATGCAACAACAGCCGCAAACCCGTATTCATCGTGCGCAGCAGCGTTTGCAGCAGCTTAGCTATCAGATGCAAAGCGCAGTAGAACGCCAGTTGAATCAGAACAAGCAAAAGCTAGGCATCGCCTGTTCGCGATTGGAAGGCGTTAGCCCGCTGGCGACGCTGGCGCGTGGCTATAACGTCACCACCGCCCCAGACGGTAAAGTGCTGAAAAACGTCGCGCAAATTTCCCCCGGCGAAACGCTGAAAACCCGTTTGCAGGACGGTTGGGTAGAAAGCCAGGTCACGACACTGGCTCCGAATCAAAATGCCGTGAAAAAGCGGCGAAAACCCTCATCCCCGACGCCAAAATAACGCGTTCGGCATAAAATGCGTGAATGGGGATTTGTCCTAAAACAACGGCGATCCCCCATTCTTCCCCCCGGTATCTGAACTATACTCATTCCCTGCTCACTAATTTATATTCACCGTTTTCACCACACGGGTTATCAGCCTCTGCGCGGTGACGCGGATAGGATAAAAAGACAGTGAGCTTTGTTGATCGTCTGTGTTACCCCTGATGAGTGTTTTCAAGGAGATGAGGTATGAAGTCCAGACCGATTTGTAGCGTGATCCCCCCTTACATTTTGCATCGTATTATCGCAAACGGCACAGACGAGCAGCGCCACTGTGCGCAACAAACGCTGATGCACGTTCAGTCATTAATGGTCAGCCATAATCCACGCCCGGAACCCCATGAGAAATTAGCCGCGGGGCAGGCAAATCGCAACATTCATGATGCCGAACAGCAACAACAGTTGCCCGGCAAGCTGGTGCGCGCTGAAGGTCAACCCAGTAACGGTGATATCGCCGTCGATGAGGCCTATAACTATCTGGGCGTCACTTACGATTTCTTCTGGAAAATTTTCCAACGTAACTCGCTGGATACCGAGGGGCTGCCGCTGGCTGGCACCGTACATTACGGTCAGGATTACCAGAATGCTTTCTGGAACGGGCAGCAGATGGTGTTCGGAGATGGTGACGGCAAAATCTTTAATCGCTTCACGATTGCGCTTGATGTGGTCGCACATGAACTCACGCACGGCATCACCGAAAACGAAGCAGGACTGATCTATTTCCGCCAGTCCGGTGCACTAAATGAATCGCTGTCCGATGTTTTTGGCTCCATGGTCAAGCAGTATCATTTGGGGCAAACCGCTGAGCAGGCCGATTGGCTTATCGGTGACGAGCTTCTGGCCGATGGTATTCACGGCATGGGGCTGCGGTCAATGTCTCATCCGGGCACGGCGTATGATGATGAGCTGCTGGGTATCGACCCCCAGCCCTCTCACATGAGTGAGTATGTGAACACGCGTGAAGACAACGGCGGCGTGCACCTGAATTCAGGTATTCCTAACCGGGCATTCTACCTGACATCCATCGCACTGGGCGGCCATTCGTGGGAAAAAGCTGGCCGCATCTGGTACGACACGTTGTGCGATAAGTCACTGCCGCAAAATGCGGATTTCGAAATTTTCGCGCGCCATACCATTCAACATGCCGCCAAGCGTTTTAATAACACCGTTGCCGACATCGTCATGCAGTCGTGGGAAACCGTGGGCGTGGAGGTACGACAGGAGTTCTTATGAAAACGCTGCCGGAGCTCAACGACGATGCCATCATCGAGTTGGCGCGTGAAGGGGGATTTGCTTTTATCCCTAAGCTGGCGGGGTCGCGACGCTTCGCGCTCGCCAGCGTACCGCCATCCGAACGGGAGCGAATTTGTAACGCGATCCGCCATGCCTTTCCTCAGGCCCGTGAACCCAGCGAACCGGACGGACCAGGGCGCGGTGACCAGTTCTATTACCGCATCCACATCAGCTACAGTCATCCTCAACAGAATCAGTATGCCGATGTCATTCTGCTGATCCCCGAAGACTGCGCGCCACAGGAGCTGACCGAGCTGTGGCGCAACGGCGTACAGGAGTCATAACGAATTTAATCGGCAGGCGCATAGCTGAACACGACTTGCCGTTTGGAAATCATCCCGTGCTGCTGGCAGAAGTAATCCACCGCACCGCAGGCTTTCAGCTCCTGAAGCGAGTGCTTACATTCAGGACACGCAGCCTCACGCAGATAATCCTGCCGGCAGGCTGTGCACTGAAACCGCGCACCGCTTTTCCAAACCAGAGGATGACCACAGCTCGGGCAATTTGCTTCCATATTTATCCTCTCTTTTCACCACGTTCAGGCAGCACATTTCTGTCCAATTCCGGCAGCATAATCACGCTTTCCTGATCGTTAGTATCAGTACGGGAAATCACCAACACGGCGACATCGTCACTGGGATTATAGGGTAAATGCGGGACGTTCTCAGGGATATAGAGGAAATTGCCTTCGGGTAATTCAATCCAGTTTTCAAGCTGCTCCCCGTAATACATGCAGGAAATACCGCTCAGCGCGTAAATTGCCGTTTCGTGGTGCTCATGCTTATGCGCTTTTCCTTGCGAACGCGGTGGAATCCACGCTAACTGCATATGAAGATGTTGAGCCCCCACCGTCTCGCGTGAAATTCCAACCGAATAAACCAAGCCTTGTTTGCCCTGATACTGGGCCTGCGGGGCAATCCGCTGGCAATATACGTCCCGCTCAGAATGCGTTGTTTTCATCACCGCGCCTCAGGAAGAAGACTGTCCAAGAGTACGCTATCAAATTCCTGTTCTATCAGCCAAAAGGCAAGACGTAAGACTCTGTCACTTACTGCAACAGGAGCCTCCAGCGCTGAAACACATCAGGAAACATGGTAAACCCGCTGGCTTTGGCTTGATTACAGAAGGTCGTCACCATGAATACTCTCGAACAAGCCGCTCTCCACGCCCGCGCTAAATCACACCCAGTGAACGTAAAAAGTAGAGCCCCAGCGCAATCATAAAGAAGGCCCCTACCGTGGTCAGCCCAATGATATTAGCCGCAAGCGTCGCGTTTCCACCCATCGCCCGCGTCATCGCATAGCTACCTGCTGCGGTTGGCGTTGAAGAAAACAGAAAAATGATTCCCAGCTCAACACCGCGGAAACCAACAAGCCATCCGCCCAGCGTGAGTAACCCAGGCACAACGAATACCTTTGCCACAGAAGAAAGCACGGCAACATTGGACGAACGGAACATACTACGCCACTCCAAACTGGCACCCGCACAGAGTAACGCCAGCGGTAGCGCCATGGAGGAAATAAAACCGCCCGTTTGTTTAATCACGCCCGGCATCGGCAGTTGGCTTTGTCCATAGGCAGCCCCCAGAAGTAGGCCAATAATCAGCGGGTTGGTCACAATACCCCGCAGCAGTTGGCTTACCGGAATCTTTTGTTCGGGCGATTGCCGCTGCAAGCTGCGCGTCAGCGTAATGACAGACAGCGCGTTAAACATAATGACCGTCACCATCAAATACAACGAGCCAACAGCAATGCCTTCATCGCCATAGGCACTCATGGCAAAAGCCAGCCCCATCACGCCAGTATTCGACCGAAACCCGCCTTGTACGAAGATGCCGCGTTCCTTCGGATCCTTAACTAGCCTCGTCGCCGCAAGTTCCAGAAGCAGAAATGTTGCCAATGTTCCGACTGTGCCATAAACCACCAGCGGCCACTGGCTTACAAAAGACTGTTGATTACTGGCAACACTAAAAAACAGCAGACAGGGAAGAGAAACGTTGAACACCACCCGCATTGCCGTATCACAAAACGCATCATTTAGCAGATTGAGTTTGCGTAACGCGATACCCATAAACAACATCAACAAATTGGGCATCGTGACGTTGAACGCAAAACTCCAGGTTTCCCAGGACATGACTTTCCTTGATTATTATTCGTTTTGTTAAAATGGTCGTTTTATTAAAAATGGTTCGTTTTGTTAACGACGGCTCGTTTCGTCTCTAACAAAACGGGGCGAATATCGCTATTCGCCCCGTAAATGAATCACTTACTTTTTTTAAGATGCGACATCAAACGCTTACGCTTGCGTAACTGGTTTGGTGTCAGCGTGTTGCGCTTGTCCGCAAAGGGGTTTTCCCCTTCTTTAAACTGAATACGAATCGGCGTGCCCATCACTTCCAGCGAACGACGATAGTAGTTCATCAGGTAACGCTTGTAGGAATCCGGCAGGTCTTTCACCTGATTCCCGTGAATCACCACAATTGGCGGGTTATAACCACCGGCGTGCGCATATTTCAGCTTCACGCGGCGACCACGCACCAGCGGCGGCTGGTGATCGTCTGATGCCATTTGCATGATACGGGTCAACATAGCCGTACTAACGCGACGAGTGGCGCAAGAATAGGCTTCGGTTACCGACTCAAACAGGTTACCCACGCCGCTACCGTGTAGCGCAGAAATAAAGTGAATACGGGCGAAATCGATAAAGCCGAGACGTAGATCCAGCGTCTCCTTCACCTGCTCACGGACTTCCTGCGACAGGCCATCCCACTTGTTCACCACGATCACCAGTGAGCGCCCACTATTGAGGATAAAGCCCAACAGCGAGAGATCCTGATCGGAAATACCTTCACGCGCATCAATAACCAGCAGGACTACGTTGGCATCTTCAATCGCCTGCAATGTCTTGATGACAGAGAATTTTTCTACCGTTTCCGTCACTTTTCCGCGCTTACGCACCCCGGCGGTATCAATCAGAACGTATTCGCGTTCATCGCGCACCATAGGGATGTAGATACTGTCACGCGTCGTGCCAGGCATGTCGAACACCACCACACGCTCTTCACCCAGAATACGGTTCGTCAGCGTGGATTTACCCACGTTCGGACGCCCGACAATCGCCAGTTTGATCGGCAAATCTTCAGGATTGAAATCGTCTTCTGCTTCTTCTTCGCTGTCCTGCTCTTCTGCTTCTAACGCTGCCCAGTAAGCCGCGTTCTCTTCTTCTTCAGTTAGCTCGACCGGCTCTTCTATTTCATCCTGTACAAACGGCAGCAGAACCGTTTCCAGCAGCGACGTTACGCCACGGCCGTGAGACGCCGCGATCGCGTACACTTCACCCATTCCGAGCGAGTAGAAATCCGCTGTGACCATATCCGGGTCAAGGCCATCGGTTTTGTTAGCGACCAGCACGGTCGTCTTTTCGCGGCTGCGCAAATGCTTGGCAATGCCTTCATCCGCAGGCATCAACCCCGCGCGTGCATCCACCATAAACAGCACGATATCCGCTTCTTCAATCGCGACCAGCGATTGACCCGCCATGCGCGTTTCCACGCCGTCTTCAGTGCCATCGATACCACCGGTATCGACGATAATAAATTCATGCCCTTCCACTTCTGCACGACCATACTTGCGGTCACGAGTCAGCCCAGGGAAATCCGCCACTAATGCATCACGAGTGCGCGTTAAGCGGTTAAATAGCGTGGATTTCCCCACATTCGGGCGCCCGACCAGCGCGACGACAGGTATCATTGTTACAACCTCATTACTTATATTTCAATACGTTACAGCGAAGTACTCGCTGACGATAAAAAGACGAAACGGCCCCTGATAATGTCAGGAGCCGTTATACGAGCACGCCCTAAACGCCGTGCTCCAAATTGATACGAGTTACTTAGCGGGTGAACGCGTAGACATCACCGTTTTTCGCCTGAATCAGCAGCTTATCGCTGGCAACCACAGGCTTGCTCAAGAAGCCCGAGCTATCCACTTTTTGCTGCGCCACGAAGCGGCCATCTGCCGTATTCAGCCAGTGCAGATACCCTTCGGTATCGCCGACAACCAGATAACCATTATACAGTGCCGGAGCCGTTAAGTTACGGTGCAGCAGATCGCTTTGACGCCACAGGCTCACGCCGCCGTTGGTATTCAATGCAACCACGCGATCGTCCTGATCGACCAGATAGATGCGGTCGCCGTCAATAATGAAATCATGCACTGAACCCAGTTCACGCTTCCACAGAACCTGACCAGAACGCAGATCCAACGCGGTCATGTTGCCATTGTAACCCAGCGCATAAACCACTTCGCCCGCGACCACTGGCGTGGTGTCGACATCGTTCAGACGATCGATTTCAGTTGCACCACTCGGCTGTGAAATACGCTGTTGCCAAATGAGCTGACCCTGATTGATCATCACGGCGTTCACACGACCGTTATCACCACCCACAATCGCCGCACCAAATGCAGTTGTCGGGGCAGATTCACCGCGCAGAGACAGCGTCGGCATATCCAGATTGACGCTCCACTTGATTGCGCCATCGGCTTCATTCAATGCCTGCAGCATACCGTTGCTGGTGTGAATCAGCACCACGCCGTCGCTGACGACAGGGCGAGACAGCGCTTCACCAGCCACTTTGGTCTGCCATACTGGCGTACCATCTTCCGCATTCAGCGCATAGACCTGCGCCCTTTCGCTACCGACATAGACATGGTTACCAGAAACCGTTACGCCGCCGGACAGCAGCGCTGGATTATTGCGGGAGAAGAAATTGGTCTTCTCTGACAGATCCGCGCGCCAAATCTCTTTGCCATCACTCAGATCCATCGCTTTCACGGTGCCACGACGATCGGCCGCAAAAACGCGATTATCCTGCCATGCGGGGTGAAGATTGGAATAAAACTCACCAATCCCGCTCCCAACCGAGCTGTTCCACACCTTAGTTGGCGTGAACTGGTTTTCCACCTGCGGCAGTGGAGACATAGTGACAACATCTTCTTCGCTGTTAAACAGCGAGCATCCGCTCAGCAGGGCAACAGAAACCAGTCCTACCAAAAGTGTTTTACGCAATTGCATGGAATTCCTCTTAGCTGGACAGGTTATTCAGTTTCATACGCAGTAACGCTTGCTGTGCCTGCGATGGATTGGAAGACAACCCTTTGTTGTAGGCATCACGCGCAGCCTGATTATCCCCTTTGCTCACCAGAATATCACCACGCACTTCCGCAGCCTGTGATGCCCAGCCTTCCAGCTTGATGGCATCCAACGTTTTCAGCGCGTCATCCGCTTTATTTTCCTGTAGCTGAACCCGCGCCAGACGCAGATTCACCACGGCCAGCAGGTCGGCATCTTTAGTCTGCGACTGCGCCTGTACCAGCTGCTGCGCTGCTTTAGCAAAATCTTTCTGATCAACGTAATGACGAGCCAGTTCCAGAGAAGCCAGCGCGCCATAGGTATTCTTATTCTCAGCTGTAAATTTCTCGGTTGCCGTAATCGCGTCGGCTTTACCTTCGGCCAATTGCTCCGTCACCTGCTGATAAGATGAAGATGCCGCCATTACGCTGTCATTTTGGTGGCTTTGCCAGAAACGCCAGCCAACCAGTGCGCCGACGCCTAGCACAACACCGACAACTAACGCCTTTCCGTTCTCCGCGAGGAAACGACGTAGTGCATCAACCTGTTCATTCTCTGTGGTATAGACTTCCACGGTGTCTCTCTCCTCAATCCAGTAACGTTGCCAGCCGCGATGCGACGTCGGCCTGTGCCAATGTATCCTGCTCGCCATTGCTCAGGTTTTTAACCACAACCTGACCGGCCGCCACTTCATTTTCGCCTAATACCAATGCGACGCGTGCGCCCCATTTATCAGCACGAGCGAACTGCTTCTTAAAGTTGCCACCACCGTAGTTGGTCATCAGTTTCAACTGCGGCAGCGCGTCACGTAATTTCTCCGCCAGCTGCATTGCCGCAACCTGCGTTCCCGTACCGGAAGAAATCAGATAAGCATCCACGCTCGGCTGTGCTTTGAAATCCGGGTTCACAGACTGCACTAGCAGCACCAGACGCTCCAGACCCATTGCAAAACCAACCGCCGGCGTCGCATGTCCGCCCAACTGTTCAACCATACCATCATAACGCCCACCGGCACAGACTGTGCCCTGTGCGCCCAGACTGGTCGTCACCCACTCAAATACGGTGCGGTTATAGTAATCCAAACCACGAACCAGACGCGGATTAACGGTATATGGGATGCCGGACTGCGTTAAAAGTTCACCCAGTGCCTCAAAGTGTGCACGTGATTCGTCATCCAGATAGTCCGTCAGCACTGGCGCATCGTTCAGCAGTTCCTGAATCTGCGGATTCTTCGTATCCAGAACGCGCAGCGGATTGGTGTACATCCGACGCAGGCAGTCTTCATCCAACTGATCTTTATGCTGTTCGAGGAACGCCACCAGCGCTTCGCGATAGCGCGCACGCGCGTCTAACGAACCAATCGAGTTCAGTTCCAGCTTCACATGATCGGCGATGCCAAGCACACGCCACCAGCGGGCTGTCATCAGGATCAGTTCGGCATCAATATCCGGCCCTTGCAGACCAAACACTTCACAGCCCAATTGATGGAACTGGCGATAGCGCCCTTTCTGCGGACGCTCGTAGCGGAACATCGGGCCGACATACCACAGTCGCTGTTCCTGATTATAGAGAATACCGTGCTCAATACCGGCGCGGACGCAGCCAGCCGTCCCTTCCGGGCGCAGAGTCAGGCTATCGCCGTTGCGATCGTCAAAGGTATACATCTCTTTTTCGACGACATCGGTCACTTCACCGATAGCGCGCTTAAACAGCGGCGTTTGCTCAACAATCGGCAAACGAATTTCATTATAGCCGTAGCCGCTGAGCACCTGTTTCAGGCTGTTTTCAATACGCTGCCACAATGCCGTTTCGGCTGGCAGGTAATCGTTCATGCCACGGATGGCTTGAATATTTTTTGCCACGTCAGTTCTCTATGCGTTTTTCAAAAAATAAACCCGATTATAGAGGGATTGTCGTCGCATCTTCAATGCGGGGCATCCCCATCGGGTTCAGGAATCGTGAATTAGGCGGGTGACGGCAGACCGTCACGCCGTCAGAGTTACTTATCTACCAGATTGACGGTAATACGCTGATTTTCGTCCATCATGGAGGCTTTCGCGCGGATCTTGGCTTCTAACTGATCGATCATCTGTTCGTTATCGAAGCGCTCTCTCTGCCGCACGCCGTCTTCATAGAAGCCGCTCTTGTTGTGCCCACCCGTTACACCAATGGTGGACACCAGCGCTTCGCCCGGACCATTTACCACACAGCCGATAATTGAGACATCCATTGGCGTGATGAGATCTTCCAATCGTTGTTCCAGCGCGTTCACCGTACCGATCACGTCAAATTCCTGACGGGAACAGGTCGGGCAAGCAATAAAGTTGATTCCGCGTGAACGAATGCGCAGTGACTTCAGGATATCGAAGCCGACTTTCACTTCTTCAACCGGATCGGCCGCCAGCGAGATACGCAGCGTGTCGCCAATACCTTCAGACAGCAGCAGACCGAGGCCAATAGCCGATTTTACCGCGCCGCTACGTGCGCCACCGGCCTCGGTGATACCGAGGTGCAGAGGCTGATCGATACGCGCTGCCAGCAGGCGATAGGATTGCACGGCCAGAAAAACATCCGAGGCTTTAACGCTGACTTTAAACTGATCGAAATTCAGGCGGTCGAGAATATCGACATGGCGCATCGCTGATTCCAGTAGCGCTTCCGGCGTTGGCTCACCGTATTTTTCCTGCAAATCTTTTTCCAGCGAACCGCCGTTAACGCCAATGCGGATCGGGATATTGTTGTAACGTGCGCAGTCGACAACCGAGCGGATACGCTCTTCGTTACCAATATTGCCGGGGTTGATACGCAGACAGTCGACGCCGTACTCCGCGACTTTCAGCGCGATGCGGTAGTCAAAGTGGATGTCAGCGACGAGCGGGACATTCACCTGCTGTTTGATAAGCTTAAAAGCTTCCGCCGCGTCCATGGTTGGTACGGAAACGCGGACAATATCGACGCCAACACGTTCCAGCGCTCTGATTTGGTTGACGGTTGCTTCAACGTCGGTGGTTCGGGTGTTGGTCATGGATTGCACAGCAATCGGCGCACCATCACCAACAGGCACCTTGCCGACGTAAATTCGTGTTGATTTTCGACGGGTTATGGGTGCAGCGTTATGCATTACTTCATCTCCAACATTGCAGTCTTACCTGAACAACACGTTATTCTGCGGTCAGCGTCAGGCGTGCAACCTGATTGCTGCGCACAAAGCGGCTTAAATCAACCGGCTTGCCTTGAAATTGAATATGTACCGCAGCAGGTGCACCGATTTTCAGTTTATAGGGTGACTGACCATCCAGATTCAGTGTGCCACCATTACGCTGCATGCCGCTGAACAGTTTTTTACCGCTGGCATCGGTGACTTCCAGCCAGCAATCGGCCGTGAACGTCATCACTAATGCATGAGCAGCAGGGGCTGGATTGGTTTCCGCTACCGTGCCCGCAGCGGGCGCTACAGCTCCAGCACCTAACAATGCATTACCCGCAGCCTGCGGCTGTGTGGCGTTCGCGTGTGAAGGTGACTGGCTGGAAGGTGTAGCAGACGGTGTAGAAGCAGAAGAAGGCGTTGACGGTGTCTCCGATCCAGTGGCTGAAAGGTCGACTGGTGTAGAAACCGGTGCCGTAGCAGAATCCGGCGTTGCCGTTTCCTGCGGTGCGCTATTGTCCATTAGCGGAACGGACTGCCCTTCCGTTTGTGCCTGCATCGAACTGGCGTGATCGACCATGCTGTTGATTTCCGCCTGCTGAGCCTGATGGTTTTGCCACCACCATGCCCCAGTTAGCCCCAGAACAACCAGCACGACCAGCCAGGTGATTGTCATCAACCAGCCATCACGCTTTTTGCGGCTTTTTTTCAGCGAAAAACTCTGCATCGGCGAAACAGAGATCGTTTTAGGTATGGCCTGTTTATCCACAGAGGGAAGCAGTTCATCTTCGGGTAAATGAACCAGCTTGGCATAAGAACGGATATAACCGCGCAGAAAAGTCGGCGCTAAATCGGCAGGCGTCGTACCGTCTTCAATATCACGAACGGTGGTGATTTTAAGGCACAAACGCTCAGCAATAGTTTGCTGAGTTAGCCCAAGGCGTTCACGCGCCTCACGCAGACGTTCGCCGGGTAGTTTTGCTTCTGTTGTATCTTGGGTGGCTTCAGTATTCATTAGCTAAGAAATGCTGGTACTGTTTAGATTGTGGAAAACTTCGCGCCAGCACGTTGCCATAACGTTCTTTATCGCCATCATGGCCCGCTAACGCGGCGAAACGAATCTGTAACCATAAGCTTTCGGCACTGGCCGGAAGACTATGCTGATAAACATCAAGCAGCAGCCGCGCCTGCTCATTTTTCCCGGAAGCAAACTGTTTGTTTGCTTCCGCCAGCAAGGCACTGCCTTTCGTCGGGTCATACTTCAGCGCCCGACTTAATAAATTGCGCGCGTCTTCAGTCTGTCCAGCATTGAAAAAGCAGTATCCCGCATTTTCCAATGCATCAGCAACCTGACTGTAATCAGGAAGTTGTGCAGCCGCACTAAACTGTCGCTGAGCCGCTACATACTGCCCTAAACTACACAGAAACGCACCGTAATTATTCATGACGCTGCCATTTTCCGGTGCCATGTTTAACACATGTTGATAACGCTGTTCAGCCAGACGATTTTCACCTATCCGCTGCTCGTAAAGCGCCATCCCCAATTGTGTTCGATAATCCTGCGGAGCAATCGCAACCGCCTTCTCAAGATTCTGCCGAGCCGAATCCAGATTATTGTGCGCCAGATAGGTCAACCCTAACTGCAAGCGGGTTTGGGCAACCGCTGGATTGGTCGTCTCCTGAGGCGATTTCACACACCCCGCCAGCAACAGCACCGCGAACAGGCCACTCAGCCAATGCTTTCCCTGTGATAAAGACATTCTCTGCCATAAAGAAAGTCTCTGTGATAGTGGCTTTGCCATCCCTGCACCCTCGCCTTGTCGTCTTTGCCAGACATCCTGACCAGCGAGGTTACCTGAATATGAACAGAGTGGCAGTCGGACCTTACAACAACGCGGCACGCCTCGCAATTTGCTCACTTTTGCCCTGCAAATTACCTCAGCGGACGACGTCGGGTTAGCGCTTCACGTTAACCCGCGCCCATTTGTTATCAGACCGCTTTCACCGCGATAGGTTCGCCGGCCAATTTCTTCTTCAGCGTACGTTTGGTTCTGTCTACGACTTCACCCGCTAGCTGACCGCAGGCGGCATCAATATCATCCCCACGGGTTTTACGTACGATCGTCGTGAAGCCATACTCCATCAATACCTTGGAGAAACGGTCAACGCGGCTGTTTGAGCTGCGGCCATACGGCGCGCCCGGGAACGGGTTCCACGGAATCAGGTTGATCTTGCACGGCGTATTTTTCAGGCATTCAGCCAGTTGATGCGCGTGTTCGGTGCCGTCATTGATATGATCCAGCATCACATACTCAACGGTAACACGTCCCTGATTCGCATTGGATTTCTCCAGATAGCGACGTACCGCGCTCAGAAACGTCTCGATGTTGTACTTTTTGTTGATCGGCATGATTTCGTTGCGGATGTCGTCGGTCGGTGCATGCAGAGAAATCGCCAGCGCAACATCGATCATATCGCCCAGTTTATCCAACGCAGGCACCACGCCTGACGTGGACAGCGTCACACGGCGCTTGGATAAACCAAAGCCGAAGTCATCCAACATGATTTCCATCGCCGGCACGACGTTAGTCAGGTTCAGCAGCGGTTCGCCCATGCCCATCATCACGACGTTGGTGATTGGACGCTGACCGGTAACTTTAAACGCACCGATAATCTTCGCCGCACGCCACACCTGACCGATGATTTCCGATACGCGCAGGTTACGGTTAAAGCCCTGCTGCGCCGTTGAACAGAATTTGCATTCCAGCGCACAGCCTACCTGAGACGACACACACAACGTGGCGCGATCTTCTTCTGGAATATAAACCGTTTCAACCCGCTGACCGCCCACCAGAATCGCCCACTTGATGGTGCCATCGGAAGAGCGCTGTTCATCCACCACTTCAGGAGCGCGAATTTCAGCGATCTCCTGCAATTTGCTGCGGAAGACTTTGTTAATATCCGTCATCTGGTTGAAGTCATCACAGCAGTAGTGATAAATCCACTTCATGACCTGATCGGCGCGGAACGGTTTCTCTCCCATCGACATGAAGAGGTCACGCATTTGCTGGCGGTTAAGATCCAACAGGTTGATTTTTTCCGCACTGGCTTTGACGGATTGAGAGGCATCAGCAGACGCCGGAGAGAATTCGGACACGGTTTGCTCGGATACGGTAGTGTTAGATACTGTGGTTTTAGATGCCGTCGTTTCAGACACGACGGTTTCAGACGCGATTTGCTTAGACATTGTCAATCCTGGCCTCGTTATTACACGTTATGGCGCTAAAAAGAAGGTTGAATTCGATGGTTATGACCAAAGAAACGCCCCAGATAAGAGCAGGCTCATCCGGGGCGCAGCATTGTACAAAGTTTAAAACAGGTAAGCTACCATCACCGCTTTTTTTCTGTGTCATTACGTCGACACGGCGCATTAACGCAACGAAAAAGAGGCAACATCACACGCGCTAACCTGTTTATCACGCGCAATATTACGCGCGTGCGCAGATTTCGTCATCGCTGAAGAAATAAGCGATTTCACGCTGAGCGGATTCGATAGAATCAGAACCGTGTACCGCGTTCGCCGTGAAACTGTCCGCGTAATCAGCACGCAGCGTGCCCGCCAGTGCGTTTGCTGGGTTAGTCGCACCCATGATGTCACGGTTACGTTGGACGGCATTTTCACTTTCCAGCACCTGCACCATGATCGGGCCAGACATCATGAATTCGACCAGGCCATCAAAGAACGGCTTGCCTTTATGCTCAGCGTAGAAACCTTCCGCTTGTTCACGGCTCAGACGCAGCATTTTAGCCGCAACAATGGTAAAACCTGCGCTTTCAAAGCGTGCGTAAATCGCACCGATGGCATTTTTAGCAACCGCATTAGGTTTTACGATGGAGAAGGTACGTTCTATCGTCATATTGACCTCATTAACTAAACTGTCAGATTACAGCCGGATTATAAGAATTGTATCAACCCTAAATAATTCGAGTTGCAGGCAGGCGGCAACCGCACGAATCCCCGGGAGCTTACACCAGTAAGTGACTGGGGTGAGTAAGGAAAGCCAACGCACATGCAGCTTGAAGTATGACGGGTATACCCAGCCAGTGAAAGTGGCGCAGATTATAAGGGTAGCGGCCTTTGTTGCCTACCAAGTAGATAACATTTTATTAAAAAAATATTACCTCTCGTTTTCCCTTCATTAACGATTACGCCTCGTACGTTTTCGTTTCCCACCACCCCCGTACTGAATGTAACAAATCATCGGCGATCACAGTTCTGAAGGTTACTTGTAACGTTATAGGTTATTTGTTTTTAAAACAACAAGATAACTGGAACTTCTTTGTCATTCACTGCTAGCCTGCTGCTGTACCCACCATAATGGCCAGTAAGAGGGCTGATAATGAAAAGAGCGGTCAATGCATTGCAAAATTTCGGCAAGTCCCTATATGGGCCGGTGCTGATACTCCCGATTGTCGGGTTATTCATCGCATTTGGGAATGTGTTCGGTAACGGCAATCTAGCGGGTTATGTCCCTTTACTTAACCACCCTTTGATTCAGGATTTTGGTCAACTGGTTTCCAAATCTGCCGTGGCGATTCTGGCTAATTTGGCGCTGGTGTTCGCCGTAGGGATCCCGATCGGGCTGGCGAAACGCGATAAGGGCTACGCTGCGCTGATTGGTTTGGTGATGTTTATCATCTTCATTAATGCCATGAACATCACGCTGCAATTACAGGGCAAACTCGTACCAACCGCAGAGATGCGCGCCGCAGGGCAAGGTATGGTGCTGGGCGTTCAAGTGCTGGAAATGGGGGTTTTCGCCGGTATCCTGATCGGCGGATTCGCAGGCTATCTGTATAACCGTTATTCCAGTAAACAATTTAACGGCGTGATGGCGATCTATTCCGGCCACTGCTTCGTCGCCATTCTGGTTATTCCGCTGGCGATTGCGCTGGGCTTTGCGATGAGCGCCCTGTGGCCGTTTGCTCAACACGGCATTACCTGGCTCGCCTTCGCTATCAAAGGTGCGGGCCCTGTTGGCATCGCGATTTATGGCTTTCTGGAACGCGTACTGATCCCCACCGGGCTACATCATCTGGTCTATACCCCGTTCCTGTATACCGAACTGGGTGGCACCGCAGAAGTGTGCGGCAAGCTGTATCAGGGCGCACGTAACATCTATTTTGCTGAAATGGCCTGTCAGGACGTCAAACAGCTGAGTTCCACCGTAGTCTGGGACGCGCGCGCGGTATCAGTAAAATGTTTGGTCTGACGGCCGCTGCGCTGGCGATGTATGTGACAGCGAAACCCGAAAAACGGCTGGCCGCCAAAGCTATTCTGATTCCGGCTGCATTTACTTCTTTCTTACTGGGCGTCACCGAACCACTGGAGTTCTCGTTCCTGTTCGTCGCCCCGATGCTGTTTGCCGTCCACGCCGTACTGACCGGCATAGGGATGATGCTGTTCTCCATTATGGGCGTGCATGCGATTGGTGCCAACGGCGTCATTGACTTCCTGCTTTATAACCTGCCGCTGGGCATCGAGAAATCCAACTGGCCGATGTACATCGCGGTCGGGCTGACTATGTCAGTGATTTACTTCTTCGTCTTCCGCTTCCTGATTCTGTATTTCGACATGCCAACCCCCGGGCGTGAAACCGATGAGGAAGAGACGCGACTGTATTCCAAAACCGAATATCAGGCCAAGGCCGAGAATCCGGCAAAAACACAGGATCCAGTGAAAAGCGATGCACAACTTGTGGGTGCCACCATCATCGCCGGGCTGGGTGGCAAACCCAATATCGAGGTGGTGGATAACTGCTACACCCGCCTACGGGTCACGCTCATCGACCCGGCGTTGGTAGACGAACAACAGCTTAAGAACACCGGTGCGAAAGCCGTTATCCGACAGGGTAACAACGTACAGGTGGTTTACGGACTTCACGTCAAAACGATACGCGAAGCAGTTGAAAACGCGCTTTAACAGGAGACTGACCATGACGAAACCCCCATTCATTCTGACCATTGCCGGCGGCGGCAGCACCTATACCCCAGGCATCGTAAAGAGTCTGATGGTACGTCTCGCGGATTTCCCGCTGGCGGAGATTCGTTTGTATGACATCGACGGCCCGCGGCAGGATATCATCGCGCCGGTGGTGGAAAAGGTGATTCGCGACCACAGTGACAGCATCGTCTTTACCGTCACAACCGACGCAGAGACCGCGTTTAGCGGTGCCCACTTTGTCTTTGCCCAGATGCGCGTCGGCCAGTACAAGATGCGCGAACAGGACGAGAAAATCCCACTACGCCACGGCGTCGTCGGGCAGGAAACCTGTGGCCCCGGCGGACTGGCCTACGGCCTGCGTACCATTCTGCCGATGGCTGAGCTGATCGATCTGGTTGAGCGCTATGCGCATAAAGAGGCATGGATCGTCAATTACTCCAACCCGGCCGCGATTGTTGCAGAAGGCGTGCGTCGCCTGCGTCCTAACGCCCGCGTACTGAATATCTGCGATATGCCGGTTGCCGCGATGCGTAACATCGCTGCCGTGCTGGGCGTCGATCGTCACGACATCACGGTGGACTATTTTGGGCTGAATCACTTTGGCTGGTTTACCCGCGTGCTGGTCGACGGCGTCGATCGTATGCCAGAACTGCGCGAGCACATCGCCCGCTACGGCCTGTTGACCGCCGATGCCGCCGATACCGATCCGCAGCACGCCGATCCGTCGTGGGTGAAAACCTGGCGCAACATCAAACCCGTCATGGATCATTTCCCAGAGTTCGTGCCGAATCCGTATTTGCAGTACTACCTGATGCCGAATCAGATCGTGGAACATCAGGATCCTGACTATACGCGCGCCAATGAAGTGATGGACGGGCGTGAGAAGAAGCTGTTTGCAGCCGCCGCCAGCTACAAGGAAACGGGGATTCTGTCGGACGCGTTCCACGTTGGCGTGCACGGCTCATTCATCGTTGATGTCGCCTGCTCACTGGCGTTCGATCTGCGCCAGCGTCATCTGGTGATCGTCGAGAATAAAGGTGCCATCGCCAATCTGCCTTACGATGCGATGGTGGAAGTGCCCGCTTATATCACCGCGCAAGGTCCAGAACCGGTGCGGATGGGGAATGTCCCGCAGTTCCATCGTGCCTTGCTGGAACAGCAGTTGGCGTCTGAACAACTGCTGGTTGAAGCCACGCTGGAAGGCAGCTACGAGAAGGCCTTGCAGGCATTTACTCTGAATCGAACCGTGCCGACAATGCAGCACGCCAAAGCCATTCTGGACGAGATGATTGAAGCCAATCAGGATTACTGGCCGCAATTAAAACAAGCATATAGAGACGGTATCGCCCAATAATCTGCGACTTGTCGGATGAGGGAAAATCGCTGACAATGAATCTATCATTGCACATCAATGATAGATTCGGGGTCGAATTCGTCGGCCTCAACGTGGAGGATCTATGTCAGCATCGTCTTCTGATTTGCCCGTTTCTCATGAGCGGTTTGTTTCCGCAGACTGGCTTGCCAGCCACCTGAATGACAGCAGCATCACGCTCATCGACGTCCGGATGCTACCGCCGGGCAACAGCACCCGTGATATTCACGCTGAATACCGCGCCGGTCATCTGCCTGGCGCGGTTTTTTTTGATATTGAAACGCTGTCCGATCACAGCACCGATCTGCCACATATGATGCCGACTCGCGAAGACTTCGCACGCGCGATGGGCGAATTGGGGATCGATAACCAGCAGCATCTGGTGATTTACGATGAAGGCAATCTCTTCTCCGCACCACGTGCGTGGTGGATGCTGCACACGTTTGGCGCGACATCACTTTCGATCCTGAGCGGCGGTCTGGCAGGTTGGACAGCGCAGAACCTACCGTTGGAACAGGGAAATGTGACGCCGAAGCCAACCACGTTCCATGCCACACTGGATGAAAACGCCATTCGCTCACGCGATGAGGTGCTTTCCATCAGCCGGGATAAATCAGAACAGATTGTCGATGCCCGCCCCGCTCCCCGTTTTAACGCCGAGGTGGATGAACCGCGTCCCGGTCTCCATCGCGGCCGCATTCCCGGTAGCCTGAACGTACCGTGGACTGATTTGGTAAGTAACGGTGCGCTGAAACCTAATGCCGAACTGGCGACCATTCTGCATAAACACGGCGTGGATTTCACTCGCCCCCTCGTCGCCAGCTGTGGTTCTGGCGTAACGGCCTCTGTCGTGGTGCTGGCGCTGACGCAGTTAAATGTCCCGAACGTGACGCTGTACGACGGATCGTGGAGCGATTGGGGGAGCCGCGATGATGTCCCAATTGAGAGTGATTAGTTCCGTTCGCTATTTTACTGCCGTCAATCAGGGGTAGCAGGTGGATAATCGGCTGGCGTCATTAATGCAGCACGGCCAGGTGCTGACGCGCGCGGAATACCGCGTGCTGGCTTTTATCGCCGACCATTCATCGCTGATAGGCAAAATCACGGTGCGGGAGCTGGCGCAGAAAACCTATGTTTCCACGGCGACGATCATGCGGCTGTGCCAGAAAATCGGCTTTAGCGGCTACAGTGAATTCATTTATCACTGCAAAACGTTGCTCACGGAGCACCCGCGTCTGGCTCCCTCGCCTGTCGTTACACCCAATGACACTTCGCTTCCTGATGCTTTCCTGCATTTTGTCGACAATTACCAGCGCACGTTTGCCTACATTAGCCATCAGGATAGAGCCGCTTTCAGCGCTATCCTGCGACAGGAAAGCCATTTTTTCCTGTACGGCGCGGGGTTTTCCCATCTGTTTGCTGAATATTTGGCGAAGAAACTACAGGTGCTGGGGAAAGATGCCTTCTCCTCCGGATTAGGCGACAGTCGAGGCATTTTTCTCAATAACGCGCCGAAGTATCAGGTGTTTATCGCTATCTCCCGCAGTGGGGAAACCGAGCAGGTGTTGGATAAGGCGCGTATCGCCAAAAACATTGGCATGAAAGTCATCGCATTTACCCGTGCGTCGTTGAATTCATTAGGCGAGTTAGCAGATTTGCACTTCCGGCTCTACGATGATGCGGTTCACTATGCGGCTGAAGCCGGTGAGATTAGCTCATTTGAATCGAATCTGGTGATGTTGATCGATCTACTGTTATTGCAGGCAACAGCGGAAAAATCGTAATCCGCCGTTGCCTTCATAAAACTTATACCCGGTATCAGGCGTTGCCGCTTCCCTTAAACTCTCTCAGGAAACTTCCCCACTTACGCTCGTAGAACGGCGTGGTGTGCTTAATCATATAATGACTGATACCCGATTCGCCGTCCTTCACCAGACACAGGTCGACAGGACGCTCGTCCGGTAAAGTGTCGCTGGCGACGCTGCCCGCTTCACGGATGATGATTTCCTCGTCCTGATCGGCATCAATCCCAATCAGCAGGTGCGGCTGCTCTTCACCCGGTTCCTGAATCTGTGCCAAAAACGCCCGTTTTACATGGCGATGTTTGGTAAACAGCTGCGTCAGGGAATCAATCATCTGTGCTGGCATCTCGGCTGGCTGGCTCAGTATGACCTGCATCTCTTCTTCAACAACGCGTTGCTGAACAAAGCCGTTACCTTCGCCAGACAGAATATGCTCAATTTCCTGCGGTAAAAACTCTTTGCCATACGGCAGCTTAGGGTTGAGGAACAGCGTGACGCCCTGCGTCATTTCAAACAGCGAACGCGTCGGCAGAGCCAGAAAAGCGGCTTCTTCCTCAATCACGCTCTGCAATGCTTCCAGAGAAGAGAAGAAAGGAATGGCGGATGAACCATCGTCTTTTTCCCAGTGCTGAATGTTCACATTACTGCCCGCATGCAATACCACCTCACCGGATTCATCCCCGTCATCGGTATTGCCCAGCACAAACACCGTGGCTTCCATCAGTTCACTGAAAAATTCAGGACGATGCGCTGGCTCTGTTGCAGCCAGAATCAGCACTTCTTCCAGTTTATTACGTGGCGAAAACTCCATACTTTCCTCAACATGATTACGTTAAAAACCGACGCTTTAAGACCTGAACCGACTACTTGGCGTTGCTCAGCAGGAGATTCGCCAGCGTGCGTACGCCGAGTCCCGTTGCGCCCGTCGCCCACTGATCTACCGCGCCTTTACGGTACGTCGCGGAACAGTCAATGTGCAGCCAGCCTTGCTGGTAATTTTTCACAAAGTGCGACAGGAAAGCCGCTGCCGTGCTGGCTCCGGCGGTGTGTGCACCACTGGCAATGTTGTTCAGATCCGCAAAGCTGGACGGCAGATGGCTGCGGTGGAATTCTTCCAGCGGCAGACGCCAGAACGGCTCGTTTTCTTCCGTCGCGCTTTCCTGCAATGCCGCCACCAGCTCATCATCGAAGCTGAACAGCGCGTGATAATCGTTACCTAGCGCCATTTTTGCCGCGCCCGTCAGCGTTGCACAGTCGATAATCCACTGTGGATTTTGCTCGGAGGCATCGATCAGGCCATCCGCCAGCACCAGACGCCCTTCCGCATCAGTGTTCATGACTTCAACCGTTTTACCGTTGCGGTAGCGAATGATGTCACCCAGTCGGAATGCATTGCCGCTCACCATGTTGTCTGCACAGCACAGGTACAGTTTCACGCGCTGTTGCAAACCGCGCGCTGCTGCCAGCGCGAGCGCGCCCGTCAGCGTGGCTGCACCGCCCATGTCCGATTTCATGGAGTCCATAGAGCCGCTAGGCTTCAGGCTGTAGCCGCCGGTATCAAACGTAATACCTTTACCTACCAGACAGGCGAACACGGGCGCATCCGCGTTACCCGTCGGGTTATAGTCCAGCGCCAACAGCACCGGTTGACGTTCAGAACCGCGGCCCACCGTGTGCAGACCGGCATAATTCTGCTCACGCAGATCTTCACCTTTGGTGATGCGGTAGCTGACAGCGTCACAGGCAACGTCACACAGCAGATCGACTGCGCGGGTCGCCAGTTGCTCTGGCCCCAGATCTTCAGCAGGCAGGTTGATGGTGTCACGCACCCAGTCCACAATCTTCAGGCGATCGTTCAGCTCTTTCTTGTCAGCGTCGTTCAGCTCCGCCCATTCAACCGTTCTTTGCCCTTTCGGCCCGCGATACCCCTGCCAGAATGCCCAGCTGTTTGCCAGATCCCAGCCTTCACCAGCTAACTGAACGTGTTTAATCCCCTGCCCATCAATTTTGCGGGCAGCACGTTGGATCACCGCCAGTGCAGCTTTGCCATTCAGGGTCGCCCCTGCATGAATGGTAAAACCCTGCTCATTCACACTCAGCGTCGCTTTTTCTCCCCAGCGCGCATCAGCAGGTTGAGTGGAGAGTGAAATCAGCATGGTATTGTTCGTCATAGTGCTTCTCCGATAATAGGTATTCCTGCCACGTTTCATGTTTGCAGGTGATGTTCATATTTACAGACGTTCTGCTTCTCAATACGTGTTTATAAACGCTCTCGCTTATAAATACTCGGTTTGCAGATAAATAAACGGTGCATCATGACATGCAAATGTTACGAATTTTGGCACGAGAATAAAACGGGCCACCCAAGGCAGCCCCGTCATTGTGCTATTCAGCTTCATCTAACCAGACCAGCAGGATCGCTTCCAGAATTTTTTCATTGGAGGCATCCGGCCGATCGTCAAACTCATCCAGCTCGCAGATCCACTGGTGCATATCCGTGAAACGGACGGTTTTCGGATCGAGATCGGGAAACTGGTCGTAAAGCGCTTCGCCGATAGCCCGGCTGTCTGTCCATTTTAATCCCATAACGGTTGCTCCCTATGCAGATTAATGCTCGCGCGCGTGGTTGATCGTATAGCGCGGGATCTCGACGACCAGATCGTCCCCGGCGATACGCGCCTGACAGCCCAGACGACTTTCCGGCTCCAGCCCCCAGGCCTTATCCAGCATGTCGTCTTCTTCTTCTGTACTTTCTGCCAGCGAGTCGAAGCCTTCGCGCACGATGCAGTGGCAGGTGGTGCAGGCACAGGATTTCTCGCAGGCGTGCTCAACGTCAATACCGTTACGCAGGGCGACTTCCAAAATGCTTTCGCCGCGTTCCGCTTCCAAAACCGCTCCTTCAGGACACAGATCCTGATGCGGTAAAAAGACTATCTTAGGCATGTTACACCTCATCCACAGAATGGCCTGCCAGCGCGCGACGGATAGAGGCATCCATGCGACGGGCGGCGAATTCCTGGGTTTGTTGATCGACTGTTTTAATCGCGGCTTCAATCGCCACGGGATCGCTTCCCTGCATCATCGTATGCAGATGTTCGGATGCCGCGACAATGATGCCTTTTTCGTCATTGCTCAATAACTCAGCGTCAGCCACCAGCGCGCTTTGCAAGCTTTCCAGCACGCGTGCCGCCTCCACTTTTTGTTCTGCCAGACGACGTGCCCCGACATCTTCCTTCGCATTCAGCATCGAATCGGTGATCATCGTGGCGATTTCCGTATCGCTCAAACCGTATGACGGTTTCACCTGAATAGATGCCTCGACGCCCGTCGATTTTTCCATCGCCGTGACGCTCAGTAGGCCATCTGCATCAACCTGAAAGGTCACGCGAATGTGAGCCCCGCCGGCAGGCAGAGGTGGCAAGCCGCGCAGTGAGAAGCGCGCAAGCGAGCGGCAATCCGCCACCATTTCGCGCTCGCCCTGCAAGACGTGGATCATCATGCCGCTCTGGCCGTCTTTGAAGGTGGTGAACTCCTGTGCGCGGGCAACCGGGATCGTGGTATTGCGCGGAATGATTTTTTCCACCAGCCCGCCCATCGTCTCCAACCCCAGCGACAAGGGGATCACGTCCAGCAGTAACATTTCGCTGTCTGGCTTGTTACCCACCAGAATATCCGCCTGGATCGCCGCGCCGATAGCAACGACCTTGTCTGGATCGATCGACGTCAGAGGTGTACGACCAAAAAACGTTCCGACTTGTTCGCGCACCAGTGGAACACGCGTCGATCCACCCACCATCACCACTTCCAGCACGTCCTCTGGCGCCAGCCCCGCGTCTTTCAGCGTGCGACGGCACGACAGCAGCGTACGTTTCACCAGCGCAGCAATCAGCGAATCAAACTGCTCGCGGGTGATCTCACCCTGCCAGCCTGCAACATCCACACGTACCGACTCGGCGCTGCTGAGTGCAACTTTAGCCTTCACCGCCGCGTGACGAAAAGCATGATCTAACTGACGATCGTCACGATCGTGAATGCCCGCCTGCTCACGCAGCCACTCCGCCAGCAGATGATCGAAATCATCACCGCCCAGCGCAGAATCGCCGCCTGTCGCCAGCACTTCAAAGACGCCGCGGCTCAGGCGCAGAATGGAAATATCAAAGGTACCACCGCCCAGATCGTAAATGGCGATCACACCCTCTTTACCGGAATCCAGCCCGTAGGCAATCGCGGCCGCAGTTGGCTCATTGAGCAGGCGCAAGACGTGCAGCCCGGCAAGACGCGCCGCGTCTTTGGTGCCCTGACGCTGTGCGTCATCGAAATAGGCAGGCACCGTAATCACCACGCCATCCGGCACGCCGCCTAACGCCGCTTCCGCACGCGCCGCCAGCGCGGACAAGATATCCGCCGATACCTGTACAGGATTGAGATTGCCAGCCGAGGTCTGAATCAGCGGCAGGCCATTATCGCTGGCATGAAAGTGATACGGTAAGTGCGGATAGCGTTGCTGAATATCGTCCAGAGAACGCCCCATCAGGCGTTTGACTGAGCTGACGGTATTTTCCAGATCGTGGGCAGCATTGTCGCGTGCATCCCAGCCGACGCTGTGACCATCGTGACGATAGTGAACAACCGAGGGCAGCAGGTCGCGCCCATCGCTATCCGCTAGCGTCTGAGCTTCACCGCTGCGTACTGTGGCAACAAGAGAGTGGGTGGTGCCTAAATCAATACCGACAGCCAGACGACGCTGGTGCGGTGCGGCGCTAAGGCCAGGCTCACTAATTTGTAATAAGGCCATATTGAGCTTCCATCAATTGGCTGGCGAAAAAACCGATATGGCAATCACCATCGGGTTATCCGCCGGATTAACCAGTTATCTGTCCAGCAATTGTTCTTCGAGTTCTTCAACCTGTTGCTGGAGCTTGTCTAAAAAGCGTAGCTTGCGCACGGTATCTGCGGCGTCTGTCCACGTCTCATTATCGAGTTCATCACGCATATGCGAACGGCGCTTAACGATCGTTGCCTGCAATCGCTCGGCGAAGGCCGTCAGCGCCTCATCGGCATCCGATCGCTGCGAGATCGCGTCCAATTCTTCGCGCAGTTCCAGCTGTTCCATCAGGAATGCTGTGTCCTTCATCGTATGCTGTTCGTTGTTCACATCAAAACCGTGCAGCGACAGCATATACTCCGCGCGTCTCAGCGGATGCTTGAGCGCCTGATAGGCGTTATTGATCGTCGCCGCCTGCTGCACCGCCAGCATGCGCTCACGCTCTGGGCTGGCAGCATAACGGTCAGGATGAAACTGCCGTTGCAAATCCTGAAAACGGGATGCAAGCAGGCCGCCATCCACATCATAGCGAATCGGCAGCCCGAATAACGTAAAGTAATCCATAGTGGTACTCTAGGAGTTCTGGGTAGCAACGCATGCCATTAACCGATCGCACGCACACTACCCAAGAGAGGTCAGACGTTGAAACTTTCGCCGCAACCACATTCGCCGGAAATGTTCGGATTATTGAACTTAAAGCCTTCGTTCAGCCCTTCTTTAACGAAATCCAACTCGGTTCCGTCAAGATAGACCAGACTTTTGCCGTCCACGATGACCTTTACGCCTTTGTCTTCAAAGACCGTGTCACCGTCGTTCAAATCATCAACAAACTCCAGCACATACGCCATACCGGAACAGCCGGATGTGCGTACGCCAAGACGCAGGCCAAGGCCTTTGCCCCGGTTTGCGATGAAAGCGTTCACGCGTTGTGCCGCATTTTCGCTCAGAGAAATCGACATACTGTTACCTCGATCGTTCGCCACCTCGACGAGAACAGGCACCGCAAGAAACGGTGCCCCGCCGAGTTCAGCCGCAGAGATTACTGCGCGTCGCGTTTACTTTTGTAATCCGCAATCGCTGCCTTGATAGCGTCTTCCGCCAGAATGGAGCAGTGAATCTTCACTGGCGGTAGCTCAAGCTCTTCGGCAATCTGCGTGTTCTTAATCGCTTCAGCTTCATTCAGCGATTTGCCTTTTACCCACTCTGTGACCAGCGAGCTGGAGGCAATGGCAGAACCACAACCGTACGTCTTGAAGCGGGCATCTTCGATGATACCCTCATTGTTGACTTTTATCTGCAACTTCATCACATCGCCGCACGCTGGCGCGCCGACCATGCCGCTGCCGATAGAAGGATCGGCGTTGTCAAATGAACCCACGTTGCGTGGATTTTCATAGTGATCAATTACTTTTTCGCTGTAAGCCATGATAGTCGTCCCCGATCTGGTGAATTAATGATGCGCCCACTCGATGCTGCTGATATCCACGCCCTGCTTGAACATTTCCCACAGCGGAGAAAGATCGCGCAGACGACCGATGGATTTACGTACCAGCTCGATGGTGTAGTCGATCTCTTCTTCGGTGGTAAAACGCCCCAGCGAGAAACGGATCGAGCTATGTGCCAGCTCATCATTCATGCCCAGCGCACGTAGCACGTAGGAGGGTTCCAGACTGGCCGACGTACAGGCAGAACCAGACGATACCGCCAGATCCTTGAGCGCCATAATCAGCGATTCACCTTCAACATAGTTGAAGCTGACGTTCAGGATAGTGGGTACGCCCTGCTCGATATCACCATTCAGGTAGACTTCTTCAATATCATTAATACCGTTCCATAGACGATCGCGCAGCGCACGCAGGCGATCCATTTCTGCGGTCATCTCTTCTTTCGCGATGCGGTAGGCTTCACCCATGCCGACAATCTGGTGCACAGGCAAGGTGCCAGAACGCATACCGCGCTCATGGCCGCCGCCGTGCATCTGCGCTTCGAGACGAATACGAGGTTTACGACGAACATACAGTGCCCCGATCCCTTTCGGCCCATAGATTTTATGGCCGGAGAAAGACATCAGATCCACTTTTAACTGGTTCAGATCGATAGGCAGTTTGCCTACGCTCTGTGTGGCATCAACATGGAACACGATACCGCGGCTACGGCACATGTCACCGATAGCGGCAATATCCTGCACAACGCCGATTTCATTATTGACGTGCATGATGGAAACCAGAATGGTGTCCTCACGCATTGCGGCTTCGAGTTCAGTCAGATCGATAATGCCGTTACGTTGCGGAGCCAGATAAGTCACCTCGAAGCCTTCGCGTTCAAGCTGACGACAGGTATCCAGCACGGCTTTGTGCTCGGTCTTGCTGGTGATGATGTGCTTACCCTTCTTCTGATAGAAGTTGGCAACACCTTTAATCGCGAGGTTATCGGCTTCGGTCGCGCCTGACGTGAAGACGATCTCACGTGGGTCAGCACCAACCAGTTCAGCAATTTGGTTACGGGCGATATCAACCGCCTCTTCCGCTTGCCAGCCAAAACGGTGGGAACGGGAAGCCGGGTTACCGAACGTACCGTCCAAGGTCAAACACTGCATCATTTTCTCAGCGACGCGCGGGTCAACCGGCGTGGTGGCTGAGTAGTCGAGATAGATAGGTAACTTCATTGCTCATAAACTCCGTACATCACTTCAAAACGTACAATGCGTTTTGTTTTATTGACAGGTTGTTTATACCCGCAACCTCTCGGGCCAATGCAAAAAATCTGGCGATGTTATCGTGGAACAATTTGTCGTCAGAACACATTATCGTCAGATACATGCCGTGACAGTCGGACTAACGCCAACACCACATTGAGTAATGTGGTCAGAATTATGCGGCTATCAGAAAGGCAAAACGTGACGAGTAAAGGTTACTCGTCACGTTGAAGATATATCAGGCGCGCAGGTTAACGTTGATCGTTTCCTGGATACGTCCGTTGGCAGTGCGGCGCGTGTCAGCATCCTGACGATCCGCCACATCCAGCACTTCCTTATTATTCACCAGCTCATCCAGCGTGATGTTATTCAGGAAGTCGGTAATACGGTCGCTCAGATCGCGCCACAGCGTGTGCGTCAGGCAGCGATCGCCACCCTGGCAACCTTCGCGGCCCTGGCAACGCGTTGCATCAACAGATTCATCGACGGCCGAAATGACCATACCAACAGCGATTTCATTCGCGTTTTTACCCAGCAGATAACCGCCGCCTGGGCCACGAACGCTGGCAACCAGTCCGTTTTTACGCAGACGCGAAAACAGCTGCTCCAGGTAAGACAGTGAAATACCCTGGCGTTCAGAAATATCCGCCAATGGAACGGGGCCTTCCTGGGAGTGCAGAGCCACATCGAGCATGGCGGTAACGGCGTAACGGCCTTTGGATGTCAGTCTCATGATAGTGGTACCTGTAGATAAAACATGTATTATGAAAACATGTATTGGCAGAACATACCGCGAGTCTGACATTCCTGAGTGTTTTAGTCAACTATTTAACCAAGTAAAACACTCAAGTATTATTCGTCGTGCGTTTTCTGTACCGAACTCAGTATTCCACGCAGGATGTTGAGTTCCTGACTTTCAGGCCTGGCGCGGGTAAACAGGCGGCGCAGCTTGTTCATCACCTGCCCCTGATGCGCTGGTCGGATAAACCCGGTTTGCAGTAATGTCTGTTCAAGATGCTGATAAAACCGCTCCAGATCGTCGACCAGCGGGTACGGCGATTCTTCATGTTGCGGCTGTCCGGCCTGTAAGCGATCCAAATGCGCGATACGCACTTCATAAGCAATGATCTGCACCGCCATCGCCAAATTGAGCGAGCTGTATTCCGGGTTCGCGGGAATCGCCACGTGATAATGGCATTTCTGAAGCTCTTCATTCGTCAGCCCCACGCGTTCACGCCCAAACACCAGCGCTACTGGCGCGTGTTCCGCTTCCTGCGCGCTACGAACGCCACACTCGCGTGGTTCCAGCATCGGCCAGGGTAAGGTTCGAGAACGTGCGCTGGTGCCAACGACCAGACCACAGCCTTCGAGCGCTTGATCGAACGAATCTACAATAGTGGCATTGCCGATAACATCGCTGGCGCCTGCCGCCAACGCAATGGCCTGCGAATCAGGCTTAACCAATGGGTTGACCAAATAAAGTTTGCTTAACCCCATAGTTTTCATCGCCCTGGCCACTGACCCCATATTGCCAGTGTGCGACGTTTCAACCAGAACAATGCGAATATTGTCTAACATATGAACTCTGTTATGCGATAGATAGAAGGAAGTCGTGCGAAAAGGAAATCGGCATACCTTAACACAAACTTAGCTATTTTACTTTTCCACTGCTATACTCTGCGCCGCTTTCCGTTCTTTAACATTCCAGTGGACCGATACCATGCATCCGATGCTCAACATCGCTATACGCGCTGCGCGTAAAGCCGGTAATTTAATTGCCAAGAACTATGAAACGCCAGACGCCGTCGAAGCTAGCCAGAAAGGCAGCAACGATTTTGTGACCAACGTCGATCGGGATGCAGAACGTCTGATCGTTGAAGTCATCCATAAGTCTTACCCACAGCACACCATTATTGGTGAAGAGTGTGGCGAGCTGGTTGGCGAAGATCCGGCAGTACAATGGGTTATCGATCCTCTGGATGGCACCACCAACTTCATCAAACGTTTACCCCACTTCGCTGTTTCTATCGCGGTCCGCATTAAAGGCCGTACCGAAGTTGCCGTTGTTTACGATCCTATGCGTAATGAACTGTTTACCGCGACTCGTGGCCAAGGCGCACAGCTGAACGGCTACCGTCTGCGCAGCAGCACTGCCCGCGATCTGGAAGGCACCGTACTGGCAACAGGCTTCCCCTTCAAATTAAAACAACACAGCAAAAGCTACATCAATGCCATCGGCGCACTGTTCACCCACTGTGCGGATTTCCGCCGTACGGGTTCTGCTGCACTGGATCTGGCCTATGTGGCCGCGGGTCGCGTTGACGGTTTCTTTGAAATCGGCCTGAAGCCGTGGGATTTTGCCGGTGGCGAGCTGCTGGTACGTGAAGCTGGCGGGATCGTGACCGATTTCGTTGGCGGCCATAACTATCTGGCATCCGGCAATCTGGTTGCAGGTAACCCGCGTGTGGTGAAATCCATTCTGGGCACTATCCGTGAAGAACTGAGCGACGCGCTGAAACGCTAATTCCGACTCACTCCGGCCCATTGCCATAAAAAAGAAATTGGGCCGGAGTTGTTATTTTTCTTTACATATGAATCCTGTATACGCATTGTTTATCATTATACGATAATAATTATCAAACTCATTACACTGATAACTTCATCACATTGATAAATTGTGAATTAGGATCGCCACCATGTTAAGAAAATCAGTAAGATCGCTCTTTCTGACCGCACTCCTCACCACCCCGCTTTTCAGCTACGCCACCCAATATCCTCTTACCGTCACCGATTTCGACGGGAGAAGTGTCACCATTAAACAAGAGCCACAGCGCATCATTCTGCAAGATGGGCGCGATATTATGACGATGGCATTGCTTGACCGCGATAATCCCTTTCAGCGTCTGGTCGCCTGGAACAATCTGGCGAAAAAGCAGGACACCGCAACCTGGGATATGCTGAAAGGGAAATGGCCTCAATCCGTTGGTATTCTGGATATGGGCTTCAGTGACAAAGGTAACGTCGATCTGGAAAGCGTGCTGTCAAAACAGCCGGACCTGATGATTGCCCAGTTGCGTGCCAAAGCGGCATTGACGGAAAGCGGCGTGATAGACAAACTCAGCGCGCTGAATATTCCAGTTCTGTTCGTCGATTATGAAGTGAATCCCGCTAAGGATACGGCCCCCAGTATCGACCTGTTGGGCAAAGTGCTGAACCGTGAAGCCAATGCCAAAGCCTATACGGACTTTTATCGTCAACACTTCGATGCCATTCAGCAGAAAACCGCAGCAGTAACGCCGAAACCCAGCGTATTTATCGAAGCTATCGCCGGCAACTCCGACTCCTGCTGCTTCACTCACGGTCACAATGGCTGGGGCGGACTGATTGAAGCCGTCGGCGCGAAAAATATCGGTTCTGATTTGCTGCCGGGTGCATCAGGCTTTGTCTCGCTGGAAAAAATTATCAGCATGAAGCCCGATGCCTACATTATGACAGGCTCTAAACGTGGCAACAGTCAGGTCCTGCCGTTAGGCTATGGTGCCAGCGTAGAAGACGTTCGCAATCAGGCCGCTACGCTGCTAAATCGCACGGGTATCAGTCAGATTCCAGCGGTTCAGGCGAAACACGTTTACGGCGTTTACCACCATTTCTACAACCATCCCTACAACATTGTCGGTATGGAATATCTGGCCAAGGATATTTATCCTCAGGCCTTTACCAGCCTGAATCCTGACGATACGTATCGTTATATCATTCAGAATTTTACCTCGCTGCCTGACAGTGACTTTATCTTTGCCTGGAAACAAGGTGAGTAATTTTTAATGAGTACAACCACTGAACCGGGTATCCGCAATAATGCCGCGGATGCCAACACCATTATGGACAACTATCGCGGCATCATTCGACGCCGCGTGGGTGTGATGGCGATACTGCTGTTGATCATCATCGGCTCGTTGTTGCTGGATTTCACGATGGGGCCTTCAGGGCTGACACTTGATGTGCTTTGGCAGACGCTGACCGATCCGGCCAGCGCCGATGCGGGTACGCGCGTGATCGTCTGGGATATTCGTCTGCCTTACGCGCTGATGGCTATCGTGGTCGGGCTGGCGCTTGGTCTGGCCGGTGCAGAAATGCAGACGATCCTGAACAACCCGTTGGCCAGCCCGTTTACGCTCGGCGTTTCTTCCGCCGCTGCGTTCGGTGCTGCGCTGGCTATCGTCCTCGGTATCGGCATCCCCGGTATTCCGGCTCAGTGGTTTATCTCCGCAAACGCCTTTATCTTTGCACTGCTGGCAGCGTTGCTGCTTGATGGCATTACGCGCTGGACGCAGGTTGCCACCTCCGGCGTCGTGCTGTTCGGTATCGCGCTGGTGTTCACCTTCAACGCGCTGGTTTCCATGCTCCAGTTCATCGCCAACGAAGACACGCTGCAAGGTCTGGTGTTCTGGACGATGGGCAGCCTGGCCCGTGCCTCGTGGGAAAAACTGGGCATTCTGCTGCTGGTGCTCGTCATCGTGATGCCAATTTCACTGATGAGCTCATGGAAACTGACCGCGCTACGGTTGGGTGAAGATCGCGCCGTGAGCTTTGGCATTAACGTCCGCCGCCTGCGTTTGGCGACGCTGCTGCGCATCAGTATTTTATCCGCCATTTCCGTCGCGTTTGTCGGTCCAATCGGCTTTATCGGTCTGGTTGCTCCGCATATCGCACGCATGATTTTCGGTGAAGATCACCGCTTCTATCTGCCTGCCAGTGCGTTAACTGGCGCGCTGGTGCTGTCGATGGCATCCGTTGCCTCGAAAAATCTCATCCCCGGCGTCATTATCCCGGTCGGGATCGTCACCTCACTGGTTGGCGTTCCCTTCTTCCTGAGTATTATCCTGCGCCACAGAGGAAACGTATGAACCAGCAAACCGCTTCTGGATTACGCCTTTCCCACTTTCGCGCGGGTTACCCCAAGCGTCAGGTGATTCGCGATCTGTCCGTACCACAGCTGCCGCGCGGAAAAATTACCGTGCTGCTCGGCCCTAACGGCAGCGGTAAATCAACGCTGTTGCGTGCAATGGCAGGTCTGAACGCGTCCGAAGGCGAACTGTGGTTGGATGACACCAACCTGATGGCGTTACCTTTTGCTCAACGAGCGGAAAAAGTCGTTTATCTGCCGCAATCGCTGCCTGCGGGCGTTCACCTGCACGTGCTGGAATCGATTATCGTCGCACAGCGCGCATCCGGCGGCATGCACAACGCCGAAAAGCAGGATGAAGTGATGAACCTGCTGCGTCAGTTGGGCATTGAACATCTGGCGTTGAGCTATCTCGATCAGCTCTCCGGCGGGCAGAAACAGCTGGTGGGGTTAGCGCAATCGCTGATCCGTCAACCTTCGCTGCTCCTGCTTGACGAACCGCTCAGCGCGCTGGATCTGAACTATCAGTTCCACGTGATGGATTTGGTACGCAAGGAAACGCGTAAGCGCAACATCATCACCATCGTGGTAGTGCATGACATCAATATCGCGCTACGCCATGGCGACCACGTATTGATGCTGCAAAACGGTAATTTGATTGCCAATGGCGCACCGGCCGAGGTGATTAGCCCTGAAAGCCTGTCAGCGGTCTATGGCGTACGCGGGCGCATCGAGCGCTGTTCGCAGGGCGTGCCGCAGGTGATTATCGACGGGCTGGTCAGCGAACCGACCATCTAAGCTTTTCTCTGTACGAATAGACGGTGAGTTCCCTCACCGTCTTCCTTACCTTATCAAACGCGACGACGCTGATTCACCGCACCAGAGCCATTCATACCGAACATCCACCTTACGTTGCCGCTATTCAGCACAAACGCGCAGAGGCAAGCCCATCACGCATGTTCGTCAGCATGTTCTCAAACAGACGCAATGCCAAACCCACGCTGTTGACGTTGTAGTAGAGCGCCGCGTCATAATGCTTCAGATAATGTTCAAACTCTGGTTTATCGAGCAGTTTATAGATTGCTGTAAATCGCAAAATAAGGTGGCTGCAATTATTGAGATAGAGATCAAGCGTGCGGTAATCGCTTTTCATTAGCTGAGTAAGCAAGGCGGTCATATGCTCGAATTCTGTCAGTAGCGACGCATAATCCCCCAGATTTTCCGCACTGTGCTCAATCGATTCCATACCGTCCTCTCCCTTGGCTTTCGCCGCTGGTCAATCGAACCTATAGCCGCATGCCGCCTGACTGCGCAGCATACGGCACGATAGATTAGAAACGCTGCCAGTCCGCTTCATCCGGAGCAATGACACCTTTTTTCCTCACGGGAGAAAGGCGCGGCGCGGACACTCCAGGTAGCGCGGATGCAGAAGCGGAGGCAAACGCCAGAGGGGTAACCTGGCCCACAATGAATTGCCCAACCAGTTGGCTCAACGTACTTGCCTGTTCCTGCAACGACTGCGACGCCGCAGACGCCTCTTCCACCAATGAGGCATTTTGCTGAGTCACATCATCCATCTGGTTAACAGCCTGATGCACCTGGCTGATACCCTGGCTTTGCTCCTCAGTCGCCGCCGCGATTTCATTGACTAAATCCGTCACCTGCTGGATCGCATCTTTCATCGCCGACATGTTTTTCCCTACGTCGCTGGCTTGATCCACACCCGCCGACACCAGCGAGTTTGAGGCATCAATCAAGTCCTTGATTTCGCGCGCCGCCGTAGATGACCGCTGTGCCAGCGTGCGCACTTCTCCCGCAACCACCGCAAAACCGCGCCCCTGTTCGCCGGCACGCGCCGCTTCCACCGCCGCATTCAGGGCGAGGATATTGGTCTGAAACGCGATACCTTCGATGAGCGCAATGATCTCGGTGATCTTGCCTGAGCTCGTGCGAATGTGTTCCATCGTATTCAGCATCGTATTGACGGAATCCGCGCTATTGATGGAGATCTTGCTGGCATTTACCGCCAGCAGGCTCGCCTGCTGCGTGTTCTCCGCGTTCTGGCGCACCGTCTCACTGATTTCCGTCATACTGGCCGCCGTTTGTTCCAGCGAAGCAGCCTGTTCCTCGGTTCGGGATGACAGATCTTCATTCCCCGCTGCAATCTGCGTCGCCGCGCTGCTCACCGACTGCGATGACGCACTCACCGAAGCCAGCGCTGAGGATACCCGCTGCATCAGGCTGTTAAAGGCGCGGGCGGTATTTCCCACTTCATCCTTGCGTCGATCGTCCGCTTGAATCGTCAGGTCGAGATGGGTACTAACGCTTTCCATCGTCTGACTCATGTTATTCAAACTTTTTCTAATGCCCAGAATGGTTCTCACCGCGAAAAAGCCGATCAGCAAGACGATCAACAACGTGCCGGACAACAGGCCAAACCACGTTTGTTCATAGATCCGTTGATTCATCTGACGCAGGTCATCGCCAATCTTGATATTAAGATCAAACTGTTTGCGATAGTTGGCGATCAAATTACGTACGGCCTCACCTGGCCCTCCCATGCCCTGGAGAAGGCCAAGCGCAGTGTCATTTTGATTTGCACGTGATGCATTCAAAAAAGCAGGCAGTGAAGCCTGCAATTTTCCGATGAGATCGATCGCTTTGTTTGTCAGTTGAAGATCTTCTTCGCTCGAGATGTCATTTTTCAGGTAATACTCATTGAGCGCCTTCAACTCTTCGATGGTTTTAGTGATGTCCTGCTCGATCGCAGGCAGCTTACGATCGTCATCCGTGGTCTGATGACGATACAAAAAAAGCACCAGCGAGTTGCTTTTATCCACCAGACTATTTAAATCTTTAATGCTCGGAATCGCATTATCCTGAACATATTCAAAACGAGACTGGAACCCTGATAACAATGATAAAGTAACAATAACTAATGTGATAAGCGCCAGCGACATTAGCGAAAACGTCAACAGCAGGCGTTGCGTGATATTCATAACCGCTCCATTTTTTGAATTTTTATACCGTATTTTTTTCCTGATTCCGGTATGTCGAATAAATCGAATTTCCCTCCATACGTGGCATTTTTCATAGAATCAGACATACCTTCACCACGTTCAATTATCGCCACAGAAGCGAACAGCTTGATAGCATCGATCATTAAAAACATTTAATAATCTCAAAACAATAGCCAAAAACTATCAAAGTAAGATAATCGATCGTCATAAACATCCATCGATCCTGCAACAAATTAACTGGAAGAGAATGGGTTACGGAAAATCCTTCATCAGCCATATTGCGATGAACGGCAGATATATTTTTCTATTATTTGTCAGGCGATAAAGTCGGTGAAAAAAGCACAAAAAAAAGCACTGACCGATGAGGTTCAGTGCTTTTTTATTATCTGGTTTACTGCATTATCTGGCTTATTGCCTGATGGCGTTATTTCTTCGCAGGCAGCGTGACCCAGTAGCCTGGCTGATAAGGTAGCGGCAGGAACTTCTCATGGAAGGTACGGAACGTTGCATCAGGATCGATATCCTTGAACAGTTCCGGGTGCATCCATTTTGCCAAGACCTGAATCGCCACAAACTGATACGGGCTATCATAGAACTGATGCCAGATTGCATGGGCGTTGCCATCGGTTGCTACCGGCAGCGTTTTAAATGCTGAGCGTTCCATCAGTTTTTGCAGGCGTTGTAGCGCTTCTTTCTGATCGGCTCCCGGTCCAACGCCAACCCAGCCATTTGCCGTGTTGTAGTTTTTCCAGTTAGCTCCAGTCACCACCACCACATCCGGGCGAGAGCTGATAATCTGCTCTGGGTTCAGCGTACCAAACGTGCCGGGAATGATGTTCTTGGCAATGTTGTCACCGCCAGCAACCTCAACCATGCGGCCAAAGTTTTCATCACCGAATGACATGCAGCACTCTTCGTCATAACCGCCCGCACGGTCGATCATCACTTTCGGGCGTGGCCCCTGATAGTTCTTCAACCGATCGGTGACGAGCTCAATCTGCTCACGACGGAACTTAATAATCTCTTCCGCACGCTGTGGTTTGCCAACCAACTGGCCCATGATGTGAATGCTTTTCTCAGCGTTCTCAAACGGCTTCTCACGGAAATCGATAAACACCACTGGAATCCCCAGCGAATTGAGTTTCTCGATCAATTTGCCTTCATCCGTTGCCGCTTTTGACTCCAGATTCATCAGCACCAAATCCGGCTTCAGCGTCAATGCCTGCTCGACGTTGAAGGTGCCGTCTTTCGCTCCACCAAAGGTCGGCAGCTTTTTGATTTCCGGGTATTGTTTTTCATAAGCCATATAGCCGTCGTAATCCGCTTTTGGCAGATCGTCACGCCAGCCAACCACGCGCTGGAACGGAGCCTCGGTATCAAAGGCAGCCAGCAGATAAATCTGTCGACCTTCCCCGAGGATAATCCGCTTCACTTCGGATTTGATTTCTACTTTCCTGCCACTAACGTCTTCAATAACAATCGGGTTAGCGCTGGCAACAACGCTCGCACTCAACCCCAACAGAACAACGACTGAAAACAGCCATTTCTTCATTATTATTCCCTTCTGCGATTATGGTTATGAATGATAATAGTTATCATTATTGAAATGATATCCTGCCGTGATTATCGGAAGCAATGGGTTTTTAGCGCAGCGTTAATAAAAGGTAAAATTAGCCGGAGAATGGCCGAATACCGCCCATCATTGCGGGCTGTGCACTGAGGTAAAGCAGAACGCCGGAGCCAACCAAAATCAGCCCGCCAGCAAACGCCAGAAGAGAAAACGTCGCACGCTGCCACATGGGCGAGGCACGGTTTGCACCTAAGCGCTCAACCACGCGACGGCAGTAAAAAACCAACACGGCCAGCGCCGAGATCGTGATCGCCGTTCCGGCAGCCATCACCAGCGCAGAGGCTACGCCCCACCAATACACGCCGATCACTTTAGAGAAAAGCAGCACCAGAATAGCACCTGAACACGGGCGCATGCCCATCGCCAGCACAATCATCAGACGTGTGCGCCAACGGCTATCGCGCTCAAGTTCCTCATTGCTGGGGAGATGGCGGTGTCCGCAGCCGCAGTCGGCATCGTGCTGATGAGAAGAGGAAAGCGCAGGCGCCGGGCGAAGCACCATACGTCTATCGGTTGGTACGTTAAACTGGGTTACGTGAGAAGGCGTTACGTGCAAAGGCGTTACACGCAAAATCGTCGCCGGTTTAGGCTGCCGCACGACGGCGATATACAGCTGTTTCAACGCACGGAAACAGAGCAGCAGTCCCAGCCCCGCCACCAGCACGAAGCTCCCCTTTTCCATCCAGAAACTGCTGTTATGCAACGTTCGACTAGACAGCTGCAAGATCCCTAATACTACGGTCACCAGCGCCACCGCCATCAGCCCCTGAACCAGCGACGCGGCAAGCGTCAACTTCAGGCTGCTTTTCAGCTTCGACGGGTGTGTCGCCAGATAGGTCATGATGACGACTTTACCGTGCCCAGGTCCGACGGCATGAAGCACGCCATAGACCAGACTGAACATCATCAGACTCAGCCCCGCTTGATGCGGTTGCTGTTCCACCATCTGCAACAGGTGCGACATCTGCTGATGCAGCGATTTCTGCCAGATCGCGCTTTGCAGCACGATTTGCGGCCAGTATCCCACGATGTAATGCAGCGCCCAGGCCAGCAGCGCCAAGAACAGCCACAATGGCCACAGGTCACGCAATCGACTCAACAACGAGCGCTGACGCGGCAGTGAGCCGAGGTTCACTGACATTGCAACGTCACCCGCTGTGCAAACTGTTTGCCCAGCTCCATGTCTTCATCCGGCGCATCGTTCTTATCCAGCGACAGCGCATAGGATTGCAGTTCAGCGTTGGGTTCCGGCGTGACGAGCGAGGTTTTACAACGTGAAGCCAGCGCAGGCGCCAGCGTAACGGCCTTATCGTTCTGGTAGGACATATCGACAAAGTAGGTAGGATCGTAAGTAGAAATCAGCAAAGGCTTACCGGCCAGCGGCTGTGGATGCGCCAGCGGCAGCACAAACTCCAGTACCGCCTGATTGCCTTTGCGAGAAAGGTGATATTCGGTTGGCATCGGCGCATATTTCACGGGCTGACCATCACGATAAATATCGGTGAAATAATGTTGCCCTAACACATTCGCCATGACTTCCGCCGCCAGCTTTTTCCAGACTTCAGAGTCCTTCTTCGCCTTCCCGGCGTCATACAACAGGTCGGCAGACGTGATGGGATCCATCGTCCACAGCATACGTAAACCGGTGATGTTGTCGTTCTGGCTCTCAACTGTCGTCTGCATATCAATAAAACTGTGTGGGTGAGCGAAAACGGGCTGGCCGAACGCCAGACCTGTCATCAGCAACGTTATCTGTCCGGACCACCGTTTCAAAGCGTTATAATGTAACATTATTTTTACCACACTACGTTATCTTGACAATATGCGCCATGACTTAGGCCTTCTCAACTACAGCATGGTGACTGACAGAAGGCCGAATAAACAGGGCCGGAACCGCCAACAGTGCCATCACCCAGAACGTGCCGCCCTGCAAGTGTTCAAACAGGAAACCGGACAC
The DNA here is from genome assembly GCF_016950255.1 of Pectobacterium brasiliense. Lineage (NCBI taxonomy): Bacteria > Pseudomonadati > Pseudomonadota > Gammaproteobacteria > Enterobacterales > Pectobacteriaceae > Pectobacterium > Pectobacterium brasiliense. The sequence continues at coordinate 439,644 of NZ_JACGFN010000002.1, forward strand.
CATCGTCATCACCGCGATACTTCCGCCCATCGCCAGCGCGGAGTACACCGCCTGTAACCGCAGGATGTCACCACCGGTACGTGCAGCGATAAAGCGCATGGCAGCCAGATGGCACACGGTGAAGGTTCCACAGTGCAATATCTGTATCACAATCAGCCACGGCAGAGCCACCGTCGCGCCCATCAAGCCCCAGCGCACCACGCCGCATACGGCAGAAAGCAGCAAAAGCTGTCTGGCACTCCAGCGTCGAAACAGGCGCTGGCTAAAGGTAAAGATGACAATCTCCGCGACCACACCTAACGACCAGAGATAGCCAATAATCGAGGCGGAATAGCCCGAATCCTGCCAATAAATGACGCTGAAACCATAGTAAGCCGCGTGTGCACCTTGCAGCAGCGACACGCAAAGCAGGAAACGCCATACCGCGGGTTCGGTTAGCAATCGTTTCCACGGCGTGACGCTAACCGACTGCGCTGTCGATGTTGCGGCTTGCGGCATCACGCTGGGGCGAAGCAGCATACCTAACAGCATGACAGCCAGCCCGGCGCTGAGGATTGCCAGAATCGCGGGGTGTCCCCAGATTGCGACCAGTTCCCCCGTCGCCGCAGAAGCAATGACAAACGCGATCGAACCCCAGACGCGTACCTTGCCGTAATCCATCACGACCTGACGCTGCCATGTCGCAGCTAATGCATCAGTCAGCGGCACCAGCGGCGCAAAAAACAGGTTAAACCCGATCATCACGATCATCAGCCACAGCCAGGCATTCCCCAGCCAGAAACCAACAGCCAGCGCCAGTGACAGCAACGCTAGCCCACGTAACACCGTAATTAATTTGGACGGATCTTTCACGCTGGGCGTGATGACCAGACTGCCGACGAAGCGCGCCACCAGCCCCGCGCCCAGCAACATGCCGATCGACTCAGCGGACAGCCCCTCGCCTTTCAGCCACCCGCCCCAAAACGGCAGGAAAACGCCATAGCAAAAAAAGTAGGTGAAATAGCTCAGCGCCAACCAGCGCGTCGATTGCAAAACCATGATTCCTCCCTTTCGATGACAAACTCCCCTAGCTTCGGCACTTTTTTACTGGCTACTCTTTTTTGCCGGTTACTGTGTCAGAGTGCACACGGCGGTGCAACGCGTTATTCATCATTAAACGTGAACGGAGATAATGTCCTGATCGACAGACATAAAAAATTGTCGGATGAAGTTTTTAACGTTGCGTCAGCAACGGTCCATAAAGGTGGCAGTAAGGGATGGCAAGCCATAAAAAAACGTAGGGAACGTTTTTCAACGTCGCTTGCGACGGCCCGCAGGGTGGCGGCCAGAGATGGCTGCCATAAAAAACGCCAGCACTCAGGCTGGCGTTTAGGAAGTGTTCCGACAGTGATGTCAGAGAAAATGCCGAATTATGCGTAAACCGGGAAGCGGGCGCAGATATCCAGAACTTTCTGTTTCACGCGTTCAATGGTCGCTTCGTCGTTGATGTTGTCCAACACATCACAGATCCAGCCAGCCAGTTCACGTACTTCCGCTTCTTTAAAGCCGCGACGGGTTGCCGCTGGGGTACCGATACGGATACCGGAAGTCACAAACGGGCTCTTCGGATCGTTAGGCACGCTGTTTTTGTTCACGGTGATGTTGGCACGGCCCAGCGCAGCATCAGCTTCTTTACCAGTCAGATTTTTGCTCACCAGATCCAGCAGGAACAGGTGGTTGCTGGTTCCACCAGACACCACGTTGAACCCACGTGACAGGAAGACTTCAACCATTGCTTTGGCGTTTTTCGCGACTTGCTGCTGGTAAACCTTGAATTCAGGCTCCATCGCTTCTTTCAGCGCAACCGCTTTACCCGCGATAACGTGCATCAACGGACCACCCTGACCACCAGGGAATACCGCAGAATTCAGTTTTTTGTACAGCTCTTCGTCGCCGCCTTTCGCCAGAATCAGGCCACCGCGTGGGCCAGCCAGCGTTTTGTGCGTGGTGGTGGTCACGATGTGAGCATGAGGAACCGGGTTAGGGTAAACATCCGCGGCGATCAGACCGGCAACGTGCGCCATATCGACAAACAGGTAAGCACCGATGCTGTCAGCGATTTCACGCATCTTCGCCCAGTCAACCACGCCAGAGTAAGCAGAGAAACCGCCGACGATCATTTTTGGCTTGTGCGTACGCGCCAGTTCAGCCATTTCGTCGTAGTCGATCTTGCCGCTTTCGTCGATGCCGTAAGGAATAACGTTATACAGTTTACCTGACAGGTTAACCGGAGAACCGTGCGTCAGGTGACCACCGTGTGCCAGGTTCATACCCAGAATGGTGTCGCCCGGCTGCAGCAGCGCGGTGTAAACGGCAAAGTTAGCCTGAGAGCCGGAGTGCGGCTGAACGTTGGCATAATCTGCACCGAACAGCGCTTTCGCACGATCGATAGCCAGTTGCTCAACGATGTCCACATACTCACAGCCGCCGTAGTAACGCTTGCCTGGATAACCTTCAGCATACTTGTTCGTCAGCTGAGACCCTTGAGCCTGCATAACGCGTGGGCTGGTGTAGTTTTCTGACGCAATCAGTTCAATGTGCTCTTCCTGACGCACCACTTCTTGCTCCATTGCTTGCCACAGGTCGGCATCATAATCGGCAATGTTCATTTCACGCTTTAACATCCGGATCTCCTGACTCAGCTAACATAAATATACTGGGAATTAATGACCCATTTGGGAATTGGGCTACCCTTTTGGGGAATGGCGTATAGTGTAAACCGTTTTTCCCTAATGAAGATAGGTCTTGACAGAGGTTTTTACGCAAACGATTAGCTGTAGGCAGCGCAAGGCTTCAGCAAATATCTGCTGCGCGGTGGTCAACGGATTTTTCTTCATTCACAACCTGCTATTTCCTCATGCTATTCCCTTTGGCTCCGCCTAAAAACCCCTACCACCAAAAAGGTAATTTACAGCGACGGACAAACCCAATAAGATGCATATAAAATACAACTTATAAGTCATACCAATAAAAAGGAGTCACCATGCTGGATAACCAAACTATCGCCATCGTTAAATCAACCATTCCTCTGCTGGCGGAAACAGGCCCGAAACTGACCGCGCATTTTTACGATCGCATGTTTACGCATAACCCTGAGCTCAAAGATATTTTTAACATGAGCAACCAGCGCAATGGCGATCAGCGCGAAGCGTTGTTCAATGCCATCTGTGCTTATGCGACGAATATTGAAAACCTGGCGGCGCTGCTGCCTGCGGTTGAGCGTATCGCTCAGAAGCATGCCAGTTTTAACATTCAGGCCGATCAGTATCAGATCGTCGGTAATCATTTATTGGCAACGCTGGATGAACTGTTTAGCCCAGGGCAAGAAGTCCTGGATGCCTGGGGTAAAGCCTATGGCGTGCTAGCGAATGTCTTTATTCAGCGCGAAGGCGATATCTACCGCAGTACCGAAGCGCAAAACGGCGGCTGGAGCGGTGTGCGACCTTTCCGTATTGTGAACAAGCAGCCGCAAAGCTCGGTGATTACCAGCTTCACTTTGGAACCCACCGACGGCCAGCCTATTGCGGATTTTCAACCGGGCCAGTATCTGGCGGTTTACATCAAGCATGACAGTTTTGCCAATCAGGAGATTCGCCAATACTCTCTGACTCACGCGCCAAATGGAAAATCCTACCGGATTGCGGTGAAACGTGAAGCACAGGGCACCGTTTCTGGCTATCTGCATGATACCGCGCGTGAAGGCGATATCATTCATCTGGCGGCTCCGCACGGCGATTTCTTCCTTGATATCCCTGCTTCCACGCCAGTTGCCCTGATTTCCGGCGGCGTGGGGCAAACCCCAATGCTGGGCATGTTGCATACGCTCAAGCAGCAGGATCATCAAGCGAAGGTGCTATGGCTGCATGCAGCAGAAAATGGCACAGCGCATGCGTTTGCGGATGAAATCAAACAAACAGGACAGTCTTTGCCGCAGTTCCAGCATCACATCTGGTATCGGGAACCGCAGCAGGTCGATCGTCCGGGCGAAGACTATCATCACAACGGGCTGATGCAGTTGGCCTCGTTAAAAGATGAATTAACCACGCCAGATATGCACTATTACCTGTGCGGCCCTGTGGTTTTCATGCAGTTTATCGCACAGCAGTTGCTGGCTATGGGCATCCCCGCTGAGCAACTGCATTACGAATGTTTTGGTCCACATAAAGTCGTCTAACCCTCATTGGTGACGGATCAAACCCAAAGGCCGCTTTTGCGGCCTTTTTTCACCTTTCAGAAAACCACCGCCTGTAAAACACCTTATTGATCACAAATCTATATGCCAATACGGCAGTGCTCCGCTAAAAAAGAGGTGGGTCACAAAAAACAACACATTATTAAAATAATATTTCATTTTTAATGAATAGTTATTTCATCAAAGGAACCTCGTTTAGGCATCGCCCTTGAATCGGCTTGGGTGCACAATAAAAGCCCGACGTTCTCGCTGAAGGCCGTGATAAGAGCGATAAAAAACAGCGACCTTCCTTTGATAACGCCTGGGTTCATTAACCGTTTTCGACTAACCAACAAGGGATATGTCTGACCATGGCAAACCATTTTTCAGAAAGTGTAGCTTTAGCTCTGATACTTTCCGCCCCTTTCACACTGGTACACGCTAAAACGCCCGCTGCGGCACACCAGGCCGCCGCACCGGACAGCGTTAACTTATTGTCGGGTTCAACACTGGGTGAGAAAACCGGCTTATCCGGTAATGTTACCGTACGGGATATTCATCTGCCTGCCACCATCATTATCAGAGACCAGCAGGGCCAGAAGCGGCAGACACAGACCGATGAGCAAGGAAAATACCACCTCGATGTCTCTGGCCTCACACCGCCATTACGCCTTTTAGCCATCGAATCCGGCGGCAATAACTGCCTGCTGAATAATATTTCTCGTGCAATCTGCCTGTCTGCTGTCGCCCCATCACTGCATGACGGTAAAGAGAATATTGCCAATATCAACCCGCTGACTGACCGCATTACCTCAGATATTGCGGTGGCAGCAGGCTACATTGGTCCACAGCAGCTAACGGACGACACGGCATCACCGAAACTGGACGCCGCAGCATGGAAAAAAGCCTACGCCGATTTTCATGCAGGCTTTAATGACGCGTTAAAACAGGTAGGCGTCAGCGCGCCCAAGCGTTTCGATCCTCTGACTTACCCCGCGGCCCAGCAGGATGCGGTCACCAAAATCGTCAACGTCATTAACCATACCCGCAATTATCACAACGACACCGGCTATTCTGGCCATACGGTACTGACCGACAGCGCGTTCCATCCCATTGTCGGCCTGAATAATAAAGGCGATTATGAACCGCTGGATTACCGTTCTGCCCGCCAGAGTCTGGACGCGATCCAGAAAGCGCAAACCCGCATTTTTATCGTCGGCGACTCAACCGCGGCAACCTATGAAAAAATGCGCTTCCCGCGTATGGGATGGGGTCAGGTTTTTGAACAGCAGTTCAGTAAAAATAGCAGTGTGAAAGTCGTCAATGGCGCACGCGCAGGCCGTAGCTCACGTGACTATTTCTACGAAGGCTGGTTCCGCCAGATGCAGCCACTGATGAAAGAAGGTGATTTCCTGTTTATTCAAATGGGGCACAACGATCAAAACTGCAACAGTGCAAAAGCGGTACGTGGCCCGGCGGATGTCGCTAACCTCTGTACTTACCCGAATGATGCCGCAGGGAAAAAGCAAGCTCCACAAGGGAAAGCCGATATGTCATTCCAGACATCGCTGGAGCGCTATATCACTTTCGCCCGTCAGCACAAACTCACACCGGTTCTGTTGACCCCGACTACCCGAGTGAAAACGGCTGACGGGAAAAACGGCACGCCTGCCGTACACAGTCACTTCACCAAACAAAACGCGGAAAATGGCTATGCTTTCGTCGGCGATTACAGCCAGACCATCAAGAACACGGCTGCGGATAACAAGGTCATTTTGCTGGACGTTGAGCCCGCCACTATTGCGTTGGCAAACCAGGGCAACAGCGACCATTGGAAACAATACTGGCTGGTAATCGATCCCAAAAAATACCCTTACTATCGCGATCAGGCAGGTAGCCTGAGCAAACCGGATACCACCCATTTTCAGAAAAAAGGCGCTATCGCCGTGGCAGGGATTGTCGCTGACGCCATTCGGCAGGAACCCGCTTTAGCGTCGCTGGCGGAAAAAACGACCAGCAAGCACAAGTAGTTATCAGTCAGGAAAAAACGATAAGACAGAACCGCGCGGTGTTACATCGCCGCGCGTTATATACCTTCCTTTACCGATTACAGGACTCTGGACATGATAAACGCTTCACATCTTCGCAAAACTCTGACCTTAGCCGTGTTAATTTCCTCGCCCTGGTCGCTAGCGCAGGCTGCCGACTACAATGCGCTGGTTTCTGCGAATGCAACGGGCACCAACACCTACAAAACCATCGCTGAAGCCATCGCCAGCGCACCGGCAGACAGCTCGCCGTTTGTCATCTATCTGAAGAATGGCGTGTATCACGAGCGCCTGACCATTACGCGCCCTAACATTCACCTACAGGGCGAAAGCCGCGACGGCACCGTGATCACCGCAACCACCGCCGCTGGGATGCTCAAACCCGATGGCAGCAAGTGGGGAACCTATGGTAGTAACACGGTGAAAGTCGATGCGCCCGATTTCAGCGCTCGTTCACTGACCATCAACAATGGTTTTGATTACCCGGCCAATCAGGCTAAAGCCAACGACGATCCCACCAAATTAAAAGATTCGCAGGCTGTTGCGCTGCTGGTTGCTGAAAATAGCGATCGGGCATGGTTTCATGATGTCAGCCTGACGGGCTATCAGGACACGCTCTATGTAAAAGGGGGACGCAGCTTCTTCTCACAATGCCGAATCAGCGGCACCGTTGATTTCATCTTTGGTAACGGTACTGCGCTGTTTGACGATTGCGACATTGTCGCGCGTAACCGTACCGACGTGAAAGATCAGCCGATTGGCTATCTCACCGCGCCCAGCACCGATATTAAACAAAAGTATGGTTTGGTCATTACCAATAGCCGGGTGACGAAAGAACCAGACGTCCCAGCGAAAAGCTATGGCCTAGGTCGCCCTTGGCACCCAACGACCACCTTTGACGATGGGCGCTATGCCGACCCTAACGCCATCGGCCAGACCGTCTTCCTGAACACCAGCATGGATGACCATATCTATGGCTGGGACAAAATGTCAGGCAAAGATAAACAAGGCGAGAAAATCTGGTTCCATCCACAGGACTCACGCTTTTTCGAGTATAAATCCAGCGGTAAAGGGGCAGAGAAAAACGATCAGCGTCGTCAGTTAAGCGATGCGGAAGCAGCAGAATACACAGCAGACAAAGTGCTGGCAGGTTGGGTTCCTACTGCGCCTAAAGGGAAGTAAATGTGGAGAAGCCAGCCTGATAGGCTGGCTTCTATACTCGTCATACTTCAAGTTGCATGTGCGTTGGCTTCGTTAGCTCACCCGAATCACTTACTTGAGTAAGCTCATCGGGACGCCCTCACTTGCCGCCTTCCTGAAACTCGAATTATTTAGAGTCTACGTGGTATTGACGAGGCGATTAAATCGCTTCTTCGTCTTCTTCACCGGTACGAATACGGACAACGCGAGCCACATCAAAGACGAAGATTTTACCGTCGCCGATTTTACCCGTTTGCGCGGTCTGCGTGATGGTTTCCACACAGGTATCGACGATGTCATCCGACACGACAATTTCGATTTTTACCTTTGGCAGAAAATCGACCATGTATTCTGCACCACGATACAGCTCGGTGTGGCCTTTCTGACGACCAAAGCCTTTAACTTCTGTTACCGTCATCCCTGTGATGCCCACTTCAGCTAACGCTTCACGCACATCGTCCAGTTTGAACGGCTTAATAATCGCATCAATTTTCTTCATGGAGGAACCTTTGTGTTATCTATGTTGCGGCCAAAGCCGAGCATCAGCAAGTGGACAGCATGTCAGAACTCAGGCGGACAATCTACACCCGCACGGCTCTCTCAGCGCTAGTCTTTAAAATCGTTGGCATCCAGCTCATGGCGGCCCAACAGTTTATAAAATTCCGTTCGGTTACGCCCGGCCATCCGCGCGGCCTGCGTCACGTTACCTTTTGCGATCTGTAATAGTTTTCGCAAATAGTTAAGCTCAAACTGATGACGCGCCTCAACAAACGTTGGCAGGGCGGTATTTTCACCTTCCAGCGCTTGTTCAACCAGCGCATCGCTGATCACCGGTGCGCTGGTGAGCGCCACACACTGTTCGATGACATTCACCAGTTGACGCACGTTACCCGGCCAGCTTGCCGTCATCAAGCGCTTCATCGCATCGGTAGAGAAGGTGCGCACAAAAGGCTTGTGGCGATTAGCAGATTCACGCAGCAGATGGTTTGCCAGCATCGGGATATCTTCAGCACGCTCATGCAGCGCTGGCAGCTTCATGTTCACCACGTTGAGCCGATAATAGAGATCCTCGCGAAATTCGTTCTTCTCCATCGCCTTCGGCAAATCACGATGCGTGGCGGAAATAATCCGCACGTCAATGTCCAAATCGCGGTTGCTACCCAGCGGGCGGACTTTTCGCTCCTGCAAAACGCGCAGCAGCTTAACCTGTAAGGACAGCGGCATATCGCCGATTTCATCTAAAAACAGCGTGCCACCTTCCGCCGCCTGAAAAAGCCCTTCACGGCTGCTGACCGCGCCGGTAAAAGCCCCTTTCGCATGGCCGAACAGCTCCGATTCCAGCAATGGCTCCGGCAGCGCACCGCAGTTAATTGCAATAAAAGCTTTCTTTGCACGTGGGCTCGCCGCATGAATCGCCTGAGCCAGCACCTCTTTCCCGGTGCCGCTCTGACCATTAATCAGCACACTGACGTCCGACTGCGCGACCATTCTGGCCTGCTCCAGCAGACGCAGCATAATCGGGCTGCGCGTCACGATGGTTTCACGCCAGCTTTCATCACCCGCTGGGGCGGACAATGCCAATGCTTCGTCTATCGCTTTGTAGAGCGCATCACGATCAACGGGCTTCGTCAGGAAGCTGAAGACTCCCTGCTGTGTAGCCGCAACCGCATCGGGAATGGAACCGTGAGCGGTTAAAATGATCACTGGCATCCCCGGCTGATAGCGCTGGATTTCGGCAAACAGCGCCATGCCATCCATTTCATCCATACGAAGATCGCTGATCACCAGATCGAACGTCTCGCGCGTTAACAGCCGCAGCGCCTCTTGGCCGCTCTCCGCCGTCATCACGCTAAATCCTTCGCTGGTCAGCCGCATGCCCAACAGTTTCAGCAGGCTGGGATCATCATCCACGAGCAACAAACTCGCCGTTTTTCGGGCTGTCATTGTCTTGTTGACTCCTTCTTCGTCGTCGCGTTGTCCGTATGTGATTCCATCGGCGGCGCATAGGTGTCATCCGCATCAACTGGCTCATTTCTGGATTTCGTTGCCGAATTGCGCGAAGCGTCTTTATTTGTACTACCGCTATTCGCACCGGAACTACCGCGACGATCGCCGTCGTTATCCGGCATTTCCCCCGACAGCTGTTTACGAGACGACAGTTGACGCTCAATATCCGTCAGATTTTCCAGTTTCTGCGTGGTGGTTTCTAACTGATATTGCAGGTGACTTTGCTGTACACGCAGGGCGTCTAGCTGCTTGTCGCTGGATTCCTGCAAGCGCTTATAGCGCAGACGCTCATCCGATAGCGCCAAGAACAACGTTTGTCTGTCACGCCAGGTTTGCATCAGCGGGCGTAACGCCGCCGGGAAAGCCAGACGATATAAATTGATCTGTTCCAACACCTGACGGCGTTCAACCTGAGTAATACCGGCATTATCCAGCAGGATGCCCTGCTTAAACACGCTATCCCAGCTATCACCCGCAACTTGCCCGGCTTCCTCGCGGGCCTGGAACTGTGTTAAACGCCCGGCACAGTCCATCGCCCGCAACCAGTAAAGCGCGTTGTTCATGGATTCACGATCGTCGATCTGCCACAGATGCTCGCATTGCGCGATACGGAAATCGGCAACCTGCTCTTTCGGCGGTGTCGCTTCGGTCTCCAGCAGTGCAATGCCATTGTGCACGTTGCTATTACACGCAGCTAAAATGAGTGGCGATGACATAAGCGTCACCTTCAACAGACGGGAAAATCTTCTACTCGCCAGCCATCCCTTCATAAATCCTACATTCATTCTCTATTCATTCTCGGATCATTCGTTATCGGACAATAAGGGCAGCTCGATGCGGAAACACACATCAGCATAGTCCACGGTAATTAGGCTAAGCTCACCACGCATACGACGGATGCAATCACGCGCGATGCTCAACCCCAGTCCGCTTCCTTTTACTGCACCACGGCGCTGATGGCTGCCCTGATAAAAGGGCTCAAAAATCATGCCCCGCTCCGCATCGGGAATGGGCGTACCATTGTTGGCGACATCAATCTGAACGCGATTGCCAATCTGACGGCTATAAATCCAAATGTTACCGGATTCCTTACCGTAGTGCACCGCATTGGAATAGAGATTATCGATCACTCGCATCAATAGCGTCGTCTCCGCCCAACAGTGATCGACGGCAAGCGTCACATCGGTATGAATCATTTTGGCGCGGGCAGGCAAGCTATGAGAGGCCACGACAATATCGACGATTTCTTCGATTTCCACCCGCTCCAGCTCGGTCGGCGTATCCGCCAGCTTGCGATTGTAGTCCAGCAGTTGATCGATCAGCTGTAGCAGGTGGCGACTGCTGCTATCAAGAATAGCAACCACCTCTTTCTGATCGGCAGTCAGCGGACCAACCACCTCATCGGCCAGCAATTCAGTGCCTTCCCGCAGGCTCGCCAGCGGTGTTTTCAGTTCGTGGGAGATATGGCGTAAAAACTCATGTCGCTGTGATTCGAGCCAGGACAGACGCTCGCTCAACCAAATAATGCGCTGCGCCAGCGTCCGAATTTCACGCGGCCCTTTAAAGGTGCTGGTGTTGCCCAGCGAGCGCCCTTCCCCCAGGCGGTTAATCATTCGCTCGACGCCATTAACTGGGCCGATAATCATCCGTGTAAAGAGAACCACCAGCAGCACGCTGACCAGAAACAAGAGCAGCGCCTGCCAGCCAAAGAACTGACCACGTTCGGAAATAGCCTGCTGAAGCTGCTGTCCACGGGAGAAAACGACGTCACGCGTCACCTGCACCATCTGCCCATTCGCACGGGAGAACCCTTCCAGCAGGCTAGATGCCGTTTGTTCCGGGCCGCTGTTATGGCAGCGTATTTCGCCGAGCTGAGTAAGGAGTTGACGTAGCGTCTGGTAGTAGCGGGGATCGGGCAGGACCTGCGCGTGAGAATCCAGCATTTGCAAATACTGTTTACGCTGGTTCTGATAGAGCGTCGCCAGCGTCTGATCGTCCAATACGCAATATTGCCGGTAGCTACGCTCCATCGCCAGCGCGACGCTGGTCATTGCTTCACTGCGCCGAGCATCCGTCAGCGTTGTCCGGTTAATATCCGCAGCCTGTTCGCTCAGCATGTTCAGGCTTTGATAAGCCTGATAGGCCAGCACCAACAGCGGCAGCAAAACCAGCAAGAACGCCATAATTACTAATTGCCGCAGGGAACGCGGGAATAAACGCCATCGTTTCAAAGAAATCATCTCGTTACCTATCGAATCCGCTCTGATGCTAACTGAGTCTTATAAAAGTTCAACGTTTTCCCTTACGACATGCGCAACGCTTCGCAATGTGGCATGAATACCACTGTAAGGACGTCAAAAGTAACGCCGTAAAAACAGTCAGGGAGATTCTCTGGGGAGAGGTGGCGAGGTTAAAACGTCACGCGGCCAGAAGAATCGCTCCCTCTGGCCGCGTAACTGAATAGGCGGTGCCTCACTCAACGTGTCGCCCGATGCTTGATAACGTTCGTTTTCACGCCCGATTATCGGTCTGGTGGACGATAGGCACCCTTTCTTTTGGCATCATTCCAGATGTTATGAGCGAAAATGTTTGCCAGTTAGCAACGCAATCATAACCAGTTGAATGAGCAACTTCTTTTAAAATGCACTTAGCATGCCAGGTTTGACTAAAACACAACAATATACTGATTTTTAATAATTTTTATTTAAAATACCGCCAAGAAACGCATAACCCAGAATACAAATAACGAAAATACATGCAAAAGAGACGATTTATGTCGCTAAAAACAGACAGCTTTATGATGCCATCACACCGTTCATATAAATCAAATAGTTAAATGTCACTAATTAGAGACAGTAAAAAGCCTATACGTCGCAAAACAACGACAAACTGAGAAAAACAGACGTAAAAAAGGGGCCGAAGCCCCTTTCTCTGGCTGACCTAAACTTAGCCCAGCTGTCTACGCGCATTACGGAACATACGCATCCACGGGCCATCCTCGCCCCACTCTTCCGGGTGCCAGGAGTTACTGACGGTACGGAACACACGCTCAGGGTGCGGCATCATGACGGTTGCCCGACCACTGGTGCTGGAGACTGCCGTAATACCGTTTGGCGAGCCATTTGGGTTAGCCGGATAGTTCTCGGTTACCTGACCGTAGTGGTTGATATAACGCAGCGCCACCAGACCATGTTCTTCAATCGCCGCCAGATGAGTATCGTCCCGGACTTCAACTTGTCCTTCACCGTGTGAAACGGCAATCGGCATACGCGATCCAGCCATGTCATTCATGAACAACGACGGACTTTTCTGCACTTCGACCAGGCTGAAACGCGCTTCAAAGCGATCGGATTTATTGCGGACGAAACGCGGCCAGAGATCGGCACCAGGAATCAGTTCACGCAGGTTGGACATCATCTGACAGCCGTTACATACGCCCAGCGCCAGCGTTTGCGGACGCAGGAAGAATTCCGCGAATTCATCACGCACGCGAGAGTTGAACAGAATGGATTTAGCCCAGCCTTCACCCGCGCCCAGCACGTCACCATAAGAGAAGCCGCCACAGGCAACCAGCGCTTGGAAATCCTGCAAGTTACGGCGATTCGCCAGCAGGTCGCTCATATGGATGTCGATGGCATCAAAGCCCGCACGGTGGAACGCCGCCGCCATTTCTACGTGAGAGTTCACCCCCTGCTCACGCAGGACAGCCACTTTAGGGCGGACATTTTTAGCAATGTAAGGCGCGGCGATATCTTCCTGCGGATCGAAGGTCAGCGACACGTTCAGGCCGGGATCGTTATCATCCTGTCTGGCGATGTGTTCCTGATCGGCACACTGCGGGTTATCACGCAGGCGCTGCATCTGCCAGCTGGTTTCAGCCCACCAGCGACGCAGCGTTGAACGGCTTTCCTGATAGATCGCTTCTGCACCCTGATTGATGGTGAAACGCGTGCCTTCTTCAGCATGACCGAGGTAATGTACACAATCTGCCAGACCATGCAGCGCCAGAACCGCTTCCACTTCCGCACGACGTGCCGCAGGGATCTGAATTACTGCGCCAAGCTCTTCGTTAAACAGCGTCGCCAGCGTATCCTCACCCTGAGACGCAATATCAACCGTCACGCCGCAATGGCCAGCAAACGCCATCTCTGCCAGCGTAACCAGCAGGCCGCCGTCTGAGCGGTCGTGATAAGCCAGAAGCGCTTTATCCGCGACCAGTTGCTGCATGGCATTAAAGAAGCCAGCCAACTGCTCAGGGCTATGCACATCTGCCGTCTTACGACCCAGTTGGCGATAAACCTGTGCCAGCGCCGTCGCACCCAGCGCTTTGTTGCCTGCACCCAAATCGATGAGCAGCAGCGCATTATCCTGTCCGGTACGCAGCTGTGGCGTTACCGTGTTACGCACGTCTTCCACGCGGGCAAACGCAGAGATCACCAGCGACATCGGCGAAGTGACCGCGCGATCTTCGCCTTCTTCCTGCCAGCGGGTTTTCATCGACATAGAGTCTTTACCCACCGGAATCGTCAGACCCAGCGCTGGGCACAGCTCCTCACCCACGGCTTTCACCGCATCGTACAGGCCAGCATCTTCGCCCGGATGCCCTGCGGCTGCCATCCAGTTCGCAGACAGCTTCACGCGAGTCAGCGGGCCGATATGCGTGGCCGCAATGTTCGTCAGCGCCTCACCCACCGCCAAACGCGCGGAGGCGGCGAAGTTACGCAGCGCGACTGGCGCACGTTCACCGATAGACATTGCCTCGCCGTAATAGCTATCAAGGCTGGCGGTGGTCACCGCACAGTCAGCCACCGGCACCTGCCACGGACCGACCATCTGATCGCGGGCTACCATACCGGTAACAGAGCGGTCACCGATGGTGATCAGGAAGGTTTTTTCCGCGACAACAGGTAAGTGCAGCACGCGCTCGACCGCTTCTGCCAGATAGATTTCATCACGCTGTAGCGGTGTGCCTTCTACCTGCTTGCGCTCAACGTCACGCAGCATCTTCGGCGTTTTGCCCAGCAGCACATCCAGCGGTAGATCGATCGGCTGGTTGTTGAAGTGACGATCGTTCATCGTCAGATGCAATTCTTCCGTCGCCTCACCAATCACCGCATAAGGTGCACGTTCACGGCGGCAAATTTCATCAAACTGTGCCAGCTGTTCTGGTGCAACGGCCAGAACGTAGCGCTCCTGCGATTCGTTACACCAGACTTCCAGCGGGCTCATGCCCGGCTCGTCGTTCAGAATATCGCGCAGTTCAAAACGACCGCCGCGACCACCGTCGCTCACCAGTTCCGGCATCGCGTTAGACAGACCGCCCGCGCCGACATCGTGGATGAACAGGATCGGGTTGGCTTCACCCAATTGCCAGCAGCGGTCGATCACTTCCTGACAGCGGCGCTCCATTTCTGGGTTATCGCGCTGTACAGAAGCAAAATCCAGATCCGCATCAGACTGACCCGATGCCATAGAAGAGGCTGCACCGCCGCCCAGACCGATATTCATGGACGGTCCGCCCAGTACAATCAGTTTGGCACCGACGATAATTTCGCCTTTTTTGACGTGATCGGCGCGGATGTTACCAATGCCGCCCGCCAGCATGATCGGTTTATGGTAGCCGCGCAGCTCTGTGCCATTGTGGCTATCAACACGCTCTTCATACGTACGGAAATAGCCCGTCAGTGCAGGACGGCCGAATTCGTTATTGAATGCCGCGCCGCCCAATGGACCTTCGGTCATGATATCCAGCGCGCTGACAATACGCTCTGGTTTGCCGAACTCTTCTTCTTCCCACGGCTGAACAAAGCCAGGAATGCGCAGGTTCGATACAGAGAAGCCCACCAGACCGGCTTTTGGCTTGGAGCCACGGCCTGTCGCGCCTTCGTCACGGATTTCACCACCGGATCCCGTTGCTGCGCCCGGCCACGGTGAAATGGCGGTCGGGTGGTTGTGCGTTTCAACCTTCATCAGGATATGAGCATCTTCCTGATGGTAAGTATATTGCCCGTTGGGATCGGTGTAGAAACGGCCGACGGCGGAACCTTCCATGACGGCGGCGTTATCTTTATAGGCCGAGAGAACGTGATCGGGAGTGTGTTCAAAGGTGTTTTTGATCATTTTGAACAGTGACTTCGGCTGAGTAACGCCGTCGATCACCCAATCAGCATTGAAAATCTTGTGGCGGCAGTGTTCAGAGTTCGCCTGGGCGAACATATACAGTTCGATATCGTTAGGATTGCGGCCCAGTTTGGTGAAGGCTTCCAGCAGATAGTCAATCTCATCTTCTGCCAATGCCAGTCCCAGACGGACGTTCGCCTCTTCGAGTGCCTGACGTCCTTGCAGTAGAATTTCGATACGCTTGAAAGGGGCAGGTTGATGATGAGAGAAAAGCGCTTCGGCCTGTTCCAGGTCGCTAAATACGCTTTCCATCATTCGGTCATGCAGCAGAGCCCCCAATTGCTGCCACTGTTCATCGCTCAGTGTAGGCGCATGAATATAGAAAGCCAGCCCACGCTCCAGACGCAGCACTTTGCTTAACCCACAGTTATGAGCGATATCCGTTGCTTTGGAAGACCACGGTGAAATCGTGCCGGGACGCGGCGTGACCAGTAACAGACGGCCTTGCGGCTCGTGCTCCGCGAGAGAAGGACCATACTTCAGCAAACGTGTCAGTTTGGCCTGTTCATCGTTGTTCAACGGGGCGCTGACATCGGCGAAATGTACGTATTCAGCATAGATATCACTGACCGGCAAAACGTGCTCTTTGCAGCGGACCAGCAATTTATTAATACGAAAAGCCGATAAAGCAGGTGAACCACGCAGTATTTCCATAATCTAAAGTTCTCTCGTCTTCGATGCACTGGCTGCGATACAGCCATGGGGCACAACAGGGGGGAAACGCGCATATTATAGAGAATCCTTCCCTCGGACGAAACCGTTTGCGTGGCGATAATTTCACTTCGCGTCCGACGAATGATTAATCGGTGACCAAATCAATAAAAGTTGCACAGTGGCGCTTTGTTAAGCAAAATGCCCCCACTCTGGGAAATGACGTATAAAAAAACTGCCGTTACAGACAGCCTGGCCACACGGCCGCCGAGAGATAACTATTTGAAGCCGTTAAAATTAAATTATTTTTTCATCGGGATTATCACGTTACTGCTGGCGTTAGCGCTATGGCCTAGTATTCCCTGGCGCACTAGTCAGGATGTACAGCTCAGGCAGATCCTCTCACGCGGTGAGTTGCGTATCAGCACGGTCAACTCACCGCTGACCTATGCAATGAGCAACGGATCCCCGACAGGTCTGGACTACGAACTAGCAAAACGGTTCGCCGATTACCTCGGCGTCAAGCTGGTGGTCTCGTCACGCAAGAATCTTGACGAGCTGTTCGACGATTTGGACGGTGACGACGCCGACCTGCTGGCTGCTGGGCTGATCTATAACCATGAGCGTCTGGAACGCTTCCGCGCCGGCCCAACCTACTATTCCATTTCACAACAGATGGTGTACCGCCTCGGTTCACCTCGCCCCAAAACGCTGGATAAACTGCAAGGCCGCCTCGTCGTCACATCCGGTTCCGCGCACGCCGCTACCCTGCGCGATCTAAAAGCAGAGAAATACCCGCAGCTAAGTTGGGAATCAGCCTCCGATCAGAGCACGCAGGAATTACTGAAGCAGGTTGCCGACGGCAAACTGGACTATACGCTGGGTGATTCGGTCACCATCGGCCTGATGCAGCGAATTCATCCGCAGCTTGCCGTCGCCTTCGATCTCAGCGACGAAGAGCCGGTTACCTGGTATATGCGCCGTTCACACGATGACAGCCTGTCCGCCGCGCTGCTGGATTTCTTCAGCCAGATTGTCGAAGACGGTACGCTCGCGCGTCTGGAGGAGAAGTATCTCGGTCACGTTGGCGAATTTGACTATGTCGATACCACCACGTTCCTGAGCGCGATTGATGAAACGCTGCCGGATCTGCGACCGCTGTTTGAAAAATACGCCACCGATATCGACTGGAAGCTGCTGGCCGCCATCTCCTATCAGGAGTCACACTGGAACCCGCTGGCGACCTCCCCTACCGGCGTGCGCGGACTGATGATGCTCACGCGCAACACGGCAGAAAGTCTGAACGTCACCGATCGAGTCGACCCTGAGCAAAGTATTCGCGGCGGTGCGCAATATATGTCGCACATGATGCAGAAAATGCCGGACACCATCCCAGAAGATGAAAAAATCTGGTTTGCGCTGGCGTCTTACAATATGGGATACGCCCATCTGCTTGATGCGCGTAAATTGACCGAAAAACAGAAAGGTAATCCCGACAGTTGGGTCGATGTGAAGATGCGCCTGCCGATGCTAAGCCAGAAGCGCTATTACACCCAAACCACCTACGGCTACGCGCGTGGACACGAAGCCTATAACTACGTGGAAAACATTCGGCGTTATATGGTGAGCCTGGAAGGTTACCTGATCGAGAAAGAAGCTAAGGCGCAACAGCAAACCCAGATCGCGCAAGGCTATCCGGCCGTGCCTCTCAGCAAGGTACCAGAATAAAAGAACCGAAATAGATCCGTATGGAAGGGAAAACGCCCCGCTATTCCTGCGCGGCGTTTTTCTCGGCTGCACGACGGGCTTTATGCTGTTCACGACGCAGGCGAAAGAACGTACTGAGCGTTGCAGAACATTCATCAGCCAGAATGCCGGATTCAATCACGATCTGATGATTCATGCCGGGATGGCGCAGAATATCCACCAGCGACCCCGCAGCCCCCGTTTTCTCATCTGACGCGCCATAAACCAGACGGCCAATACGGCTGTGTACCATCGCGCCCGCACACATGATGCACGGCTCCAGCGTGACATACAGCGTCGTTTCCAGCAGGCGGTAGTTCTGCAACACCTGCCCTCCCTGCCGCAACGCCATGATCTCAGCGTGCGCGGTAGGATCGTGATGCCCAATCGGCCGATTCCACCCTTCGCCGATGGCTTCGTTATCCAGCACCAGCACCGCACCAACCGGCACTTCGCCTTCATCCTGAGCGCGCTGAGCCAGCATTAATGCATGGCGCATCCAGTATTCATCGTTACGCAGATTGCCCACGTTTCCTCACAGTCATTCATATTTTGGCGGCGCATTATACCTATATGAAGAGATGAAAAATCAGATGAAAGGATGAAAAAATCATTCCAGCTGTTGCAGGCTACCTTCGGGGGTGACTCGCCAGCGGTGTTCGCAAAAATAGAGCAGCGGGTTGTCCTGTTTGCTGTCGCTGTAACCACTGTAGAGTTTGAGCGGCGCGCCGAGACGCTGCTCCATCTGTGCCACTTTTTCATGTCCGAGACAGCGTAGCGTTAATACCCAGCCGCCGTAGCGGCGCGTAATCTGGCTTCCCATCAGGCGAACGCCAGGCAGAAAAGGCGAATCATGGTAGACCTGTTCCACCAACCGCTGCGGCGATCCCGTCACCAGCCAGACCTGTGCATCACTGTCTTCAAGATAGGTTTTCAGCCGCTGCTGAACCTGCGGAAATGGAATGACATCATGACGAAACGCGCCGACAAACTGCTTTTCCAGTTGAACCAGCTCGTCTTCATCACGCCCAAACGTAATCGCCCACAGCAGCCAGCTCATCGGCCACCGAGCCGCGCGACCGCGAATCAGTAGCCCCAGCCCGATAAGAGGTAATAGCGGGATAACCAGAACGAGATTTAACGGCAGCCGACGAAGTAAAAAACGCAAAAAGCTGCCAAACATGTCCTGCTGATGCAACGTGCCATCCAGATCAAAAAAAACAATGCGTTGCTCTCGCTTATCACTCAAAACATTTCTCCCGACTTACACCAAGATAATTTTATCCGCCAATCAGCGCCTCACGCAGATAACCGTTGTGTTGTTTCAGGCGCTCACGCGCCGCTTCCACGTCAATATTAGCCAGAAGCATCAGGATTGCAGGCTTAACCTCATTATCCGCCTGCACCAGCGCCTGCCGCGCCTTTTCCCGCTCAGCACCCGTCGCTTCAACCACAATGCGGCAAGCCCGGTCCAACAGCTTCACGTTGGTTGCCTTCACATCGACCATCAAATTCTGGTACACCTTTCCCAGCTTAACCATTGCGCCGGTAGAAATCATATTCAGGACGAGTTTTTGCGCCGTTCCCGACTTCAAGCGTGTCGACCCCGTTAACGCTTCCGGGCCAACCACCGGAGAAATCGCCACCTGCGCTTCCTGTGCGATGGGTGAATGCGGGTTACAGGAGATCGCCGCCGTCCGGCAGCCAACGTCACGCGCATAGCGCAATGCGCCAATCACATACGGCGTTCGGCCTGATGCCGCAAGGCCGACAACCATATCTGCCGCGGTGACATCCAGCGCTTTTAAATCCGCCTCACCGAGTGCAGGGTCGTCTTCCGCACCCTCAACCGCTTTAAGCAACGCGCCCGGCCCACCGGCAATCAGGCCAATAACCAGCCCGTGTGGCACGCCAAACGTCGGCGGACACTCTGAGGCATCCAGTACGCCCAAACGACCGCTGGTCCCCGCGCCCAGATAGATCAGCCGCCCGCCCTCCTGCAACGACGCCGTCGCCAGATCGACAGCCTCGGCAATCGCGGGTAAAACTTGCGCAATGGCTTCGGGTACTTTCCGATCTTCCTGATTAAACGCGTGCATCATCTCCAGCGTAGAGAGCTGATCCAGCGCCATCGTCGCCGGATTCCGAGTTTCGGAAACCAGCTTCCCTAAATTAAGGTTCTCTCCATCCATCACATCTGAACGCATTCTGCTACCCCATGCTTTATATCAGCGTTCTCTACACGCTTATGACAAACCACCCTTTTCACCACTATACTGCTTTTGGGGAGTATGAAAGTACGCTATTCTGCATCGAATTACCCCACCACATTTATCTCGCAAGGTAAACAGAGAAACCTCAGTGCGACTCTCCGGGTTCAGACTCTCCAGTTACACGCTTTTCTTTATTAGCTGTCTGCTGTTTCTGCTGGCGGGTTCCCTGCGCGCGGACTGGGATTTTATTACCATTAATCAGCGCACCGAGCAGCTTTATGGCCCGGCAACGCCCGATGCTCGCCGCCGAATAGATGAATGGCAGACGCTGTTGGCTAATTCCCTCAACAAAGAGGAAAAGGCCCTGCTGAGTAGCGTGAACCAATTTTTCAATGACCGTATGCTGTTTCGCGATGATATTGTCGTCTGGAATCAGGAAGATTACTGGGCTACGCCGATTGAAGCACTGCGTAAAGGTGCCGGAGACTGCGAAGATTATGCGCTCGCCAAGTATTTTACGCTGCGCCATTTAGGCGTCCCGGCGGACAAATTACGTATTACCTATGTTAAAGCCCTGCGTCTGAATAAGGCGCATATGGTGGTCACCTATTATCCCACGCCAACCTCGATTCCGCTGGTGCTGGATAATCTGACCGACAAGATCCAACCCGCGACAGAGCGCACTGATTTAGTTCCGGTGTACGCCTTTAATGGCGGTGGTCTCTGGCTGCCCGGAGCCAGCGGCAGCAACAAACGCGTAGGTGACAGTAAACGACTTTCACGCTGGCAGGATGTATTAACCAAAATGCGTGCCGAAGGGTTTTCAATTGAGGAGTAAGGGTAGGCTATGTCTCTATACAAACAACTACTGATAGCCATCTGCCTGTTTGTGCTAATTATTTTCAGCGGGAGTTTTTTCGTCAGCCTGGAAAATTCGCGTGAACAGTACAATAACCAGCTTCACTCTCACGCGCAGGATGCCGCTACCGCACTGGGCCTTTCCCTGACGCCGAATATCGATGACCCGGCAATGGTAGAGCTAATGGTCAGCTCGATTTTCGACAGCGGCTACTTTTCCAGTATTCGCGTGCGGGATTTAAAAACCAGCAACGTTACGCTGGAACGCACTGCATCGCCGGATATCCCTGACGTACCGCGCTGGTTTGTTCAGTTAGTGAACCTGCAACCCGGCGCAGGCGAAGCCATCGTGATGCGCGGCTGGGAACAGGCGGCAAAAGTTGAAGTCGTCAGCCATCCGATGTTCGCGGTGACGCGACTGTGGCGCAGCAGTACGGCTTCTTTCCTGTGGTTACTCGGCTGTGGCACGCTGGGCGTGTTACTCGGCGCGCTATTCCTGCGCCGTCAGCTACGTCCGCTTGATTATATTGTCGATCAGTCGCTGGCCATTACCCGTCGTGAATTCCTTAGCCAGCCGGATTTGCCCAATACACCCGAGTTTCGCCGCGTCGCACAGGCGATGAACCTGATGGTCAGCAAGCTCAAAAAACTGTTTGAAGAAGAGGCAGAACGAAGCGAGCGCTTACGTCAGGAAGCCTATCAGGATCCTCAAACCGGATTGAATAACCGTCGCGCGTTTGACATGCAGTTCAACGACAAGCTGGCCGACGAAGAAACCGCCCCCGGCTTCCTTATTATGATTCGCGTTCAGGATCTGGCGGGGATGAATCAGCGGCTGGGCGGCCAGCGCACCGATGCGCTATTAGCCTCCGTCGGGCATATTCTGCGTAACACGCAAAAGCAGCATACCCATGCGGAAAGCCTTCTGGCACGTATCCGCGGCGGGGAGTTTGCGCTGTTCTGCCCGGGGTTGGTCGATAAAGAAGCCTATGCGCTGATTGGCGAGCTGACGCGCAACATCGAAACGTTGCATCTGACAGGCGAAACCGATGTCTCCCCTGTCGCCCAATTCGGCATGGTGCCTTTCCGCCCCGGCGATACCGCGCAATCCCTGTTTATTCAGGGCGATCAGGCGCTCACGCGAGCCGAAAGTAATACCGATACCACCGCGCCTCACGACATTCCGTCCGTCAGTGCCGAACAGGTCGAAACCGATCGCCATAGATGGTTTAACCTGCTCGATCCCATTTTGGAACAGGAACGCTTGCAGCTTTTCCTGCAACCGGTCGTCGCCTGTGACGATCCCAGCCAGGTGCTGCATCACAAAGTACTGGCCCGCATTCAGGATGAACAGGGGAACAGCATCGCGGCAGGCCGCTTCCTGCCATGGATCCAACGCTTTGGCTGGGATACCCGTCTGGATCAAACCATGCTACGCGAAGTACTGGACTATCTTCGCCAGCACGACGGCAATCTGGCGCTGAGCCTGTCCGGCACCACGGTTCTGAATCTTCATCTGCTCGCCGATCTGCTTGCTCCGTTGAAGCATCAGCCAGCGGTCGCCAGACGGCTGATTCTGGAACTGGATGAGAACCAATTGCCAGACAGCGCCCAACTGGAAGCTTTAATCAAGCTGCTGAATGAACATGGCTGTGCGCTGGGGCTACAGCATTTTGGCGGGCGCTTTAATATGATCGGCAACCTGTCGCAATGGGGGCTGGCTTACCTGAAAGTCGATGGCAGCTACATCCGCAATATCGATCAGGAAGACGATAAACAAATGTTTATCGAAGCGCTGTATCGCGCCACCAACAGTATTGCCCTGCCGCTTATCGCCGAACGTGTTGAAACCGCAGGCGAGCTGAAAGTGCTTCAGGAGATGGGGTTACAGGGCGCGATGGGACGGCTGCTGGGTGAACCCGCGCCAGCGGTCAGAATCTGATACCACATCATTTTGGCTAACGGCGTTTAACGACCCCGGCTTCTCACTACGATATTGAGAGGCCGGAAACGGCTGAATAGGACGTTACGGGATAATTTCTTCTTCAAAGCATTATGTTTTTAAACAGTAAGCCCTTAAAACAATAGTCATTAAAACATGGTCTCTTCATCGTCGCCAATCAGCTTGTTCAACCCGCCACTCAGCGCTTCACGCGCCTGAGCACGGTTGATTAACTTCAACTGTGCCGCCTGAGGGAAATCGGTAATGCTGACCACGCCTTTCTGAATCAAAACCTGAATTAAATCCTCCAGCACGCGCACCATTTCCAGATCGCTTTGCCGCAGTTGCTGGAGACTGGACATTGTGGCCTGATGACTGCGGAACCAGGCCTGCGCCTCACGCGAATCATCGGATAGTTCACCGTTCATTTCAGGAAAAGGACTCTTTTCTACCTTCATCAGGTGGCCATCACTATCGCGCTGGATATAAAACATTTTCAGAGACCTTTTAAGTTTTTGATAAAGAAAGGAGCCGGGCAGGCTCCCCCTTTTGGTCAGCTAGACGGTTCTGGCTTGCTGACCAGACTTTCAAGCGACGGCAATGCACCGTTATAGTGTTCCAACGTAATCGACACTGCAACCGTTCCGCCTTTATCCGCCGTAAAGTTCCCTGCGGTGCTCACTTCAATCGTCGGTGAACCATGATTATCGGTAATGCGAATATAGCGGCTGATATCGGTGCCCTCCTCCAGTTCGCCAACCAGATCGCTTAAATCAATCCGGTCACCTTCTTTGGCATTGAAGTCTTTGATCACATCGTTGCCGATATCACCAGCCTGCCACTTAAAGGTATCCGCACCCGCCCCGCCGATGAGCGTATCGCCCCCTGCGCCGCCGATCAGGATGTCATCTCCCGCACCGCCATAGAGCAGATCATTACCTTCTCCGCCAATCAACGTATCATTTCCACCTTGGCCAAAAAGAATATCATTCCCTGCTCCACCGTTGAGTATGTCATTGCCATCTTTCGCCGACGACAAATCAAACTCCGCGCTGTGCGTGGCAATATAACCATGCATCTCTTTCGCAGTGGGTACGCCTGTTTGCATACCTAACTGCTTGCCGATGTAGTTCTGCAAGGCGGTAATACCATTGCCGTCGATATTAGGAAACGACACGACATCGCCGAACAGAATGTCATTCCCCAACCCGCCATTGAGTTGATCATTACCGGCATGTATCGATTCGCTGCTGCCCAGAATCGCTTTATTTAGGTTAGCAGGATCAATATGATCCTGAACCACACCATCGGTGTCATAGCGCTTCAGCGTATCGCCATTTAAATCAGCACCAATACCGATCGCTTCAATCGTCGACTGCTTCTTCAGCAAATTGAAGGCCTGAGCCGCGTTGGTGTTGCTGACATCGCGGTTGCCTGAATTATCAACCCAGTGCCAATTGCCTCGGTAGTCCTGCGTCCAGTAGCTGCTGTTATTACCCACGCCGCCCAGAGAGGATATTTCATACGTTCCATCCCCTTGCGCGTGTACTTGCCCAATGACCGTACCTACGACTTTCTTACTGTCATCGCTCCAGGCATATTGATAAACGTTACCTTTACTATCAATCACTTCGCGGACAGCCCCGCGTACATCCATAGAGTAAGACTGCCCCGGTTTGTAGGCGATATTGTCAATATTCAGCGACTGCCACCAGTCGCTCACGCGCACTTCATTGGCCTCGTTGGTCTGGTAGTAAGTTGGCTCACCGTCGGTGATGAAATATGTCAGGTTATTACCCACATTCTTTTTCACCACATCACTTTGGAACCAGTTTGCCGTCGTCTTGAATACATCTTCATAGTTGGTTCCACCGCCTGCGGAAGATCCCCCCACCATTGAATTCAATACGGCGGTCAGCTTGTTAAGTGCATTGGTGTCGTTCAGATTTACAGATACGGTTTTACCCACCTGCGTATCAAAGTCAGCCAGGAACACGTTCACCGTGCCAGAATTCGCGCCGCCAGCACTGTTGATCAGACTTTTGAATACGTTACTCAACGACGTGCGCGCATTGTCGATATCCGTTGATGACATGCTGCCTGATGAGTCGACCATAAAGGCAATGTTGTAATTCTGCCCTTCAATGATCTGCAAACCAGATACATCCGCGATCATCACATCATGGCTATGCGTCCCGGACATAGTGTCATCGCCTATCGTACCGATACTCATCCCATACTGTTCAACGCCTCCGGCAGAGTATCCGGTCGCCGTATCGTGATTGGCGATTTCTGTCGATGTCGCCTGCGCGACTACGTTGAATTTACCTGCATCGACTGGCACGTCGAGCGTAATCTTTCCAGCCAGCGTCTGAGCATTGTTGGCGTTCTTGATAATGTACGATCCATCGTCACCAACGGTATATTTCACATTGTTAATGTGGTCAGTGAGCACCGTTCCTTTCGGAATCCCCGTGAGCGTAATCCCTGACAGGGTTTCACTACCGTCACGATCGGTGAGAGCAGCCGAGACATCAAGAGTATGCGTCTGCGTTCCTGCATGACCGGGCACTTTTTCCACCGTCGCACTGTTGGTGCCTGGAGTGTAGGTCGTGCCGTCGCTATAGATCACACCTTCAATATTATTGCTAACCTGCGTCGTAAACGAGCCAGACTTGCCGCTGCTATTGGTGTAATTGACCTTTAGCCCATCCAGCGTATTCACCGACGTATCCTGATTATTGTTCGTGTTGTAGGTCGCGTTATAGGTATAACCCGCCTCTTTTATAACGAACACATAATCAGAATGCGCGCTGCTGCCGTTATTCGTCCGGTTACCGTTGAATGAATCCAAATCGCGGTGATCCTTACGATCGGCCGCCCAATCGCTCTGGCGATAAAAATAGCCGCTGGTAGAGTGCACAACGAAAATATCGCTGTAGCTACCGTCACCGCTAGTGTTGCCCTGACTGTAATACGCCACCTTACCGGTACCGACCACGGTAGGCACAGGATCCCCCTCGGTCAGCCAGACGCGAACCCCGTTACCCACTGCGACGATTTTCCCATTTTGTACGTCGAAGCCACCGTTGGCGCTACCGCCATTCACCTTAATAATTTCTGAAGAGGTCGGCGTCGTGGCACCGCTGGTGATGCTCAGACTCACAACGGGTGCATCGGCTACTGGCGTGATGCCAATATGCAGTGCGGCCTTATCGCCGGTATTCCCTGCGCTATCGACAGGTCGGTAAGCAATGTCACCCAGCGATGCGCCAGAGACATTAGCCGCAGGCGTAAAGCGTAGATCGGTGTTGCCCGCCGTAAAGGATTGTCCAGCGGTGACGGCTTTCCAACTCCCGTTATCATTAAAATAGAGCGTGCCAGCGGCAGCAGGCGGCAGAGACGAAATCACGATGCTTGTGGTATCGCTCGATACGCCCAGATCGCTCCAGCCAATGTGCAGCGGCGTGTCTTCCGTACCAAACACCGTGTTGTTGTGTGCGGCTGGCGGCGTAATATCCATGATAGCCTGACTGCTATCATGCGCATGATTGCCTGCCGCATCGGTTGCCGTCGCCCCTGCAGTAATTTTGCCTTCCGCTAACGTACTCAGATCGACATTCGTCTGCCATTTTCCGTTCGTCACGGGCACGTCATGCAGCGTAACCGACTTACCATTCACATCGGTAAAGACCAGATCGACCTTCTTCTCGTTGCTGGTGCCGCTGACCAGGGTGTTTTTCGACTCACTCTGGCTGACATAGCCATCGTTACCCGCGAAATTCGTAATATCAATTTCTGGTGCGGTTGTATCCACGCTGTATGTATGATGGGTATTCGCCGTGGTGGTATTCCCCGCCGCATCACGCGTGGTCACGCTGGCACTAATGTCACTGTTAGCCGCCAGTACAGAACCGGGAACACTCACACTCCAGGTTTTTCCATCGGCATTCACCGTCGTCTGGTAGGTTTCGGCGCCGACTTTAACCGTAACGCTATCGCCCGCCCTAATCTCATTGCCGACTTTTCCGGTAACAGAGATCGTTTGTCTGGATTCATTAGCATTAATCACGTTATCTGACGTGACATTATCAATTGAAATTGAAGCAACAGGCGCAACCGTATCGACGCCATAAGCATGACTGGTGTTGGCGGTGGTGACGTTACCTACCGTATCGCGAGTGGTGACGGTCGCACTCACATCACCGTTTGCTGCCAGCACGGAACCGGGAACATTCACGCTCCAGGTCTTGCCATCGGTATTCACCGTCGTCTGGTAAGTCTCCGTGCCGACTTTCACGGTAACCGCATCGCCCGCTTTGACTTCATTGCCCACCTGACCCGTGACGGCGATCGTCTGACCGGATTCGCTGACGTTAATCACGTTATCCGACGTGACGTTATCAATAGAGATCGACGCGACTGGCGCAACGGTATCGACACCGTAGGCGTGACTGGTATTCGCCGTGGTGACGTTGCCCGCGGCATCTCGAGTAGTAACGGACGCACTCACATCACCGTTCGTAGCCAGCACAGAACCGGGAACATTCACGTTCCAGGTCTTGCCGTCGATATTCACCGTCGTCTGGTAGGTTTCCGTGCCGACGGTAACGGTGATCGCATCGCCCGCTTTAACGTCGTTATCGACTTTCCCCGTCACCGCAATCGTCTGCCCAGACTCGCTGGCATTGATCACGTTATCCGACGTGACGTTATCGATAGAAATTGAGGCAACTGGCGCAACCGTATCGACGCCATAAGCATGACTGGTGTTGGCGGTGGTAGCGTTGCCTGCGGTATCACGCGTGGTCACGCTGGCACTAATGTCACTGTTAGCCGCCAGTACCGAACCGGGAACACTCACACTCCAGGTTTTTCCATCGGCATTCACCGTCGTCTGGTAGGTTTCGGTGCCGACTTTAACCGTAACGCTATCGCCCGCCCTAACCTCATTGCCGACTTTTCCGGTAACAGGGATCGTTTGTCTGGATTCATTAGCATTAATCACGTTATCTGACGTGACATTATCAATTGAAATTGAAGCAACAGGCGCAACCGTATCGACGCCATAAGCATGACTGGTATTCGCGGTGGTGACGTTACCTACCGTATCGCGTGTGGTGACGGTCGCACTCACATCACCGTTCGCAGCCAGCACGGATCCCGGAACATTGACGCTCCAGGTCTTGCCATCGGTATTCACCGTGGTCTGGTAAGTCTCGGTGCCGACTTTTACGGTAACCGCATCGCCCGCTTTGACTTCATTATCGACTTTACCAGTGACCGCTATGGTTTGGCCGGACTCGGTCGCATTAATCACGTTATCCGACGTGACGTTATCGATAGAAATTGAAGCGACTGGTGCCACCGTATCCACACCGTAAGTGTGATTCGTGTTCGCAGTCGTGATATTACCTGCGGTATCACGGGTAGTGACCGAAGCAGAGATGTCACCGTTAGCAGCAAGTACAGAACCGGGAACATTGACGCTCCAGGTTTTACCGTCGGCATTCACCGTGGTCTGGTAGGTTTCGGTACCCACTTTCACGGTAACCGCATCGCCAACTTTGACTTCATTACCGACCTGACCGGTCACAGCAATAGTCTGACCGGATTCGGTCGTATTAATCACGTTATCGCTGGTGACATCATCAATTGAAATTGAGGCAACTGGCGCGACGGTATCCACACCGTAAGTGTGGCTGGTGTTCGCAGTCGTGACATTACCGGCGGTATCGCGGGTAGTGACCGAAGCTGAGACATCACCATTAGCAGCCAGTACAGAACCGGGAACATTCACGCTCCAGGTCTTGCCATCGGTATTCACCGTCGTCTGATAGGTCTCGTTACCGACTTTCACGGTAACCGCATCGCCCGCTTTCACGTCGTTATCGACTTTACCGGTGACGACGATTGTCTGGCCGGACTCGGCCGCGTTAATCACGTTATCGCTGGTGACATCATCAATTGAAATTGAGGCAACTGGAGCGACGGTATCAACACCGTAAGTGTGGCTGGTGTTCGCAGTCGTGACATTACCGGCGGTATCGCGGGTGGTGACGGTCGCACTGATATCACCGTTAGCAGCAAGTACCGATCCTGGAACATTGACGCTCCAGGTCTTGCCATCGGTATTGACGGTGGTCTGGTACGTCTCGGTACCCACTTTGACGGTAACCACATCACCTGCTTTGACTTCATTACCCACCTGACCGGTCACCGCTATCGTCTGGCCGGACTCGGTCGCATTGATCACGTTATCCGACGTGACATTGTCGATAGCGATCGACGCGACTGGTGCAACGGTATCGACACCGTAGGCGTGACTGGCGTTGGCGGTGGTGACATTGCCTGCGGTATCGCGCGTGGTGACGGTAGCGCTGATATCACCGTTAGCGGCCAGTACCGATCCCGGTACGTTGACGCTCCAGGTTTTACCATCGCTATTCACCGTGGTCTGGTACGTCTCGGTACCCACTTTGACGGTAACCGCATCACCTGCTTTGACTTCATTACCCACCTGACCAGTGACCGCAATCGTCTGCCCAGACTCGCTGGCATTGATCACGTTATCCGACGTGACATTGTCGATAGCAATCGATGCGGTTGGCGCAACCGTATCCACACCGTAAGCGTGATTCGTGTTCGCAGTCGTGATATTACCTGCGGTATCACGGGTAGTGACCGAAGCAGAGACATCACCGTTAGCAGCAAGTACAGAACCGGGAACATTGACGCTCCAGGTTTTGCCATCGGTATTCACCGTGGTCTGGTACGTCTCGGTACCGACTTTAACGGTAACCGCGTCGCCCGCTTTGACTTCATTGCCAACCTGACCGGTGACAGAAATAGCCTGACCAGATTCGCTGGCGTTAATCACGTTATCGGACGTGACGTTATCAATTGAAATTGAAGCCACTGGCGCAACCGTATCCACGCCGTAAGCGTGGCTGGTGTTCGCAGTCGTGACATTACCCGCGGTATCACGGGTGGTGACCGTCGCACTCACATCACCGTTTGCTGCCAGCACGGAACCGGGCACGTTGACGCTCCAGGTTTTACCATCGGTATTCACTGTCGTCTGGTAAGTCTCGGTGCCGACTTTTACCGTAACGGCATCGCCCGCTTTCACTTCATTGCCAACCTGACCCGTGACGGCAATGGTTTGACCGGACTCGGTAGCATTAATCACGTTATCCGACGTGACGTTATCAATAGCGATCGACGCAACTGGCGCAACCGTATCGACGCCATAAGCATGACTGGTGTTGGCGGTGGTAGCGTTGCCTGCCGTATCGCGGGTAGTGACCGAAGCTGAGACATCGCCGTTCGCGGCCAGCACAGCTCCCGGGACATTCACGCTCCAGGTCTTGCCGTCGGTATTCACCGTGGTCTGGTAGGTCTCGGTACCCACTTTAACTGTGATCGCATCGCCCGCTTTGACTTCATTACCGACCTGACCGGTGACCGCAATCGTCTGACCGGATTCGGTCGCATTGATGACATTGTCTGACGTGACGTTATCAATAGAGATAGACGCCACGGGAGCAACCGTATCGACACCGTAAGTGTGGCTGGCGTTGGCGGTGGTGACATTGCCTGCGGTATCGCGCGTGGTGACGGTAGCGCTGATATCACCGTTAGCAGCAAGTACCGATCCCGGCACATTCACGCTCCAGGTTTTGCCGTCGGCATTCACCGTGGTCTGGTACGTCTCGGTACCGATTTTGACGGTAACCGCGTCGCCTGCTTTGACTTCATTGCCAACCTGTCCCGTGACCGCTATCGTCTGACCGGACTCGGTAGCATTAATGACGTTATCGGACGTAACATTGTCGATAGAAATTGAGGCAACAGGCGCAACCGTATCGACACCGTAAGTGTGGCTGGTGTTCGCAGTCGTGACATTACCGGCGGTATCGCGGGTGGTGACGGTCGCGCTGATATCACCGTTAGCAGCCAGTACAGAACCGGGAACATTCACGCTCCAGGTTTTGCCATCGGTATTCACCGTGGTCTGGTAGGTTTCGGTACCGACTTTTACGGTAACCGCGTCGCCCGCTTTGACTTCATTACCGACCTGACCGGTGACGGCAATGGTTTGACCGGACTCGCTGGCATTGATGACGTTATCGGACGTGACGTTATCAATAGAGATCGACGCAACTGGCGCAACCGTATCCACACCATAAGCATGACTGGTATTCGCGGTAGTGGCGTTACCTGCGGTATCGCGCGTAGTGACAGTCGCCGAGATATCACCATTAGCGGCCAGCACAACGCCCGGAACATTGACACTCCAGGTCTTGCCGTCGGTATTGACGGTGGTCTGGTAGGTTTCGGTGCCGACTTTAACCGTGATCGCGTCGCCTGCTTTCACGTCATTATCAACTTTACCGGTCACCGCGATCGTCTGACCCGATTCGGAAGCATTAATGACATTGTCTGAAGTAACGTTATCAATAGAGATAGACGCCACGGGAGCAACCGTATCGACGCCATAAGTGTGACTGGTATTGGCGGTGGTGACGTTGCCTGCGGTATCTCGAGTAGTAACGGACGCACTCACATCACCGTTCGCAGCCAGCACAGAACCGGGAACATTGACGCTCCAGGTCTTGCCATCGGCATTCACCGTGGTCTGATAGGTTTCGGTGCCAACGGTAACGGTGATCGCATCGCCCGCTTTAACGTCATTATCGACTTTCCCCGTCACCGCAATCGTCTGACCGGACTCGGCCGCGTTAATCACGTTATCGGACGTGACGTTATCAATAGAGATTGACGCGACTGGCGCAACCGTATCGACACCGTAGGCGTGGCTGGTGTTGGCGGTGGTAGCGTTGCCTGCCGTATCGCGGGTGGTAACCGTCGCCGAGATATCGCCATTCGCTACCAGCACAGAACCGGGAACATTCACGCTCCAGGTCTTGCCATCGGTATTCACCGTCGTCTGGTAAGTCTCGGTGCCGACTTTTACGGTAACCGCATCGCCCGCTTTGACTTCATTACCGACCTGACCGGTGACGGCAATGGTTTGACCGGACTCGCTGGCATTGATGACGTTATCGGACGTGACGTTATCAATAGAGATCGACGCAACTGGCGCAACCGTATCCACACCATAAGCGTGACTGGTATTCACGGTAGTGGCGTTACCTGCGGTATCGCGCGTGGTGACCGTAGCGCTGACATCACTATTCGCTGCCAGCACCGCTCCCGGCACATTGACGCTCCAGGTTTTACCGTCAGCATTGACAGTGGTCTGGTAGGTTTCGGCACCCACTTTAACGGTGACTGCATCACCGGCTTTGACTTCATTGCCCACCTGACCGGTGACCGCTATCGTCTGACCGGACTCGGTAGCATTAATGACGTTATCGGACGTAACATTGTCGATAGAAATTGAGGCAACAGGCGCAACCGTATCGACACCGTAAGTGTGGCTGGTGTTCGCAGTCGTGACATTACCGGCGGTATCGCGGGTGGTGACGGTCGCGCTGATATCACCGTTAGCAGCAAGTACCGATCCTGGAACATTGACGCTCCAGGTCTTGCCGTCGGTATTGACGGTCGTCTGATAGGTCTCGGTACCGACTTTAACGGTAACCGCGTCGCCCGCTTTGACTTCATTACCGACCTGACCGGTGACGGCAATGGTTTGACCGGACTCGCTGGCATTGATGACGTTATCGGACGTGACGTTATCAATAGAGATCGACGCAACTGGCGCAACCGTATCCACACCGTAAGCGTGACTGGTATTGCGCGGTAGTGGCGTTACCTGCGGTATCGCGCGTAGTGACCGTCGCCGAGATATCACCATTAGCGGCCAGCACACGCTCCGGAACATTGACGCTCCAGGTTTTGCCGTCGGTATTGACGGTGGTCTGGTAGGTTTCGGTGCCGACTTTAACCGTGATCGCATCGCCCGCTTTCACTTCATTGCCGACCTGACCGGTGACGGCAATCGTCTGGCCGGACTCGGTCGCATTAATCACGTTATCGCTGGTGACATCATCAATTGAAATTGAGGCAACTGGTGCAACGGTATCCACGCCGTAAGCGTGACTGGTATTGGCAGTGGTGACATTACCGGCGGTATCGCGGGTGGTGACGGTCGCACTCACATCACCGTTCGCAGCCAGCACAGAACCGGGAACATTCACGCTCCAGGTTTTACCATCGGTATTCACCGTCGTCTGGTAGGTCTCGTTACCGACTTTGACTGTAACCACATCGCCCGCTTTGACCTCATTACCCACCTGACCGGTCACGGCAATGATCTGGCCGGACTCGGTCGCGTTAATCACGTTATCCGACGTGATATTGTCGATAGATATCGATGCAATTGGCGCCACCGTATCCACACCATAAGCGTGGCTGGTATTCGCGGTGGTGACATTGCCTGCAGTATCGCGTGTCGTAACCGTCGCAGAGACATCACCGTTAGCAGCAAGCACCGCTCCCGGAACATTGACGCTCCAGGTTTTGCCATCGGTATTCACCGTCGTCTGGTAAGTCTCGGTACCGACTTTAACCGTAACGGCGTCACCCGCTTTGACTTCATTACCGACCTGACCGGTGACTACAATCGTCTGGCCGGACTCGGTCGCATTGATGACGTTATCGCTGGTGACATCATCAATTGAAATTGAGGCAACTGGTGCCACGGTATCGACACCGTAAGCGTGACTGGTGTTCGCAGTGGTGACATTGCCTGCCGTATCGCGCGTAGTGACTGTCGCACTCACATCACCATTGGCTGCCAGCACGGAACCGGGAACATTGACGCTCCAGGTCTTGCCATCGCTATTGACGGTGGTCTGGTAGGTTTCGGTGCCGACTTTAACCGTGATCGCATCACCGGCTTTCACTTCATTGCCGACCTGACCGGTCACAGCAATGGTCTGACCCGATTCGCTGGCATTGATCACGTTATCCGACGTGACATTGTCGATAGCAATCGATGCGGTTGGCGCAACCGTATCCACACCGTAAGTGTGACTGGTATGCGCAGTCGTGACGTTACCTGCGGTATCCCGCGTGGTAACCGTCGCCGAGATATCACCATTAGCAGCCAGTACAGCACCCGGAACGTTCACGCTCCAGGTTTTACCATCACTATTCACCGTGGTCTGGTAGGTTTCGGTGCCGACGGTAACGGTGATCGCATCGCCCACTTTGACTTCATTACCGACCTGACCGGTGACGGCAATCGTCTGGCCGGACTCGGTAGCGTTAATCACGTTATCGCTGGTGACATCATCAATTGAGATTGAAGCGACAGGTGCAACGGTGTCCACACCGTAAGCGTGGCTGGTATTCGCAGTCGTCACGTTACCTGCGGTATCGCGGGTGGTGACCGAAGCTGAGACATCACCGTTAGCAGCAAGCACCGATCCCGGCACATTCACGCTCCAGGTCTTGCCATCGGTATTCACCGTCGTCTGGTACGTTTCCGTGCCGACGGTAACGGTAATCGCATCGCCCGCTTTGACTTCATTACCGACCTGACCGGTGACTGCAATCGTCTGGCCCGATTCGGTCACATTGATCACGTTATCGGACGTGACGTTATCAATAGAGATCGACGCCACGGGAGCAACCGTATCCACACCATAGGCGTGGCTAGTATTGGCGGTGGTGACGTTGCCCGCAGCATCTCGAGTAGTAACGGACGCACTCACATCACTGTTCGCAGCCAGCACAGAACCGGGAACATTCACGCTCCAGGTCTTGCCATCGGAATTCACCGTGGTCTGGTACGTCTCGGTACCGACTTTGACGGTAACCACATCGCCCGCTTTCACGTCGTTATCGACTTTCCCCGTCACAGCTATCGTCTGGCCGGACTCGGCCGCGTTGATGACGTTATCTGACGTGACATTGTCGATAGCGATCGACGCCACAGGTGCAATCGTATCCACACCATAGGCGTGGCTAGTATTGGCGGTGGTGACGTTGCCCGCGGCATCTCGAGTAGTAACGGACGCACTCACATCACCATTAGCAGCCAGTACAGCACCGGGAACATTCACGCTCCACGTCTTGCCGTCCGCATTCACCGTGGTCTGGTACGTCTCGGTACCCACTTGAACCGTAACGGCGTCACCCGCTTTGACTTCATTATCGACTTTACCAGTGACCGCTATGGTTTGACCGGACTCGGTCGCATTGATCACGTTATCGGACGTGACGTTATCAATAGAGATCGACGCAACTGGCGCAACCGTATCGACGCCATAAGCATGACTGGTGTTGGCGGTGGTAGCGTTGCCTGCCGTATCGCGCGTGGTGACCGAAGCTGAGACATCACCATTAGCAGCCAGTACAGCACCGGGAACATTGACGCTCCAGGTCTTGCCGTCGGTATTGACGGTGGTCTGGTACGTTTCCGTGCCGACTTTGACGGTAACCGCATCCCCGGCTTTGACGTCGTTATCGACTTTACCGGTCACAGCAATCGTCTGACCGGACTCGCTGGCATTAATCACGTTATCGCTGGTGACATCATTAATTGAAATTGAAGCAACAGGCGCCACCGTATCCACACCGTAAGCGTGGCTGGTATTCGCCGTGGTCACGTTACCTGCGGTGTCACGGGTGGTGACCGAAGCGGAGACATCACCGTTAGCAGCAAGTACCGATCCTGGAACATTGACGCTCCAGGTCTTGCCGTCGGTATTGACGGTCGTCTGATAGGTTTCGGTACCGACTTTGACGGTAACCACATCGCCTGCTTTGACTTCATTGCCCACCTGACCAGTGACGGCAATCGTCTGGCCGGATTCGCTGGCATTAATCACGTTATCGGACGTGACGTTATCAATAGCGATCGACGCCACAGGTGCGACGGTATCAACACCATAGGTGTGACTGGTATTGGCGGTGGTGACGTTGCCCGCGGCATCTCGGGTAGTAACGGACGCACTCACATCACCGTTTGCTGCCAGCACAGCGCCCGGCACGTTCACGCTCCAGGTTTTGCCGTCGGAATTCACCGTCGTCTGGTAGGTCTCGGTGCCAACGGTAACGGTAATCGCGTCGCCGGCTTTGACGTCGTTATCGACTTTACCCGTCACGGCAATGGTCTCGCCGGATTCGGTAGCATTGATCACGTTATCCGACGTGATGTTATCAATTGAAATTGAAGCCACTGGCGCAACCGTATCCACGCCGTAAGCGTGGCTGGTGTTGGCGGTGGTAGCGTTGCCTGCCGTATCACGCGTGGTGACCGAAGCGGAGACATCGCCGTTAGCAGCAAGCACCGATCCCGGAACATTCACGCTCCAGGTCTTGCCGTCAGTATTCACCGTGGTCTGATAGGTTTCCGTGCCAACGGTAACGGTGATCGCATCGCCCGCTTTCACTTCATTGCCGACCTGACCGGTGACCGCAATCGTCTGGCCTGACTCACTGGCGTTGATGACGTTATCTGACGTGACATTATCAATAGAGATTGAGGCAACAGGAGGCAAAGTATCGACCGTTATCGCTTCACTTCCCCCCGTACCAGGAATGCCCGCAGTATCGGTGTAACTGCCGTCAGGAATACTGACGCGGACTTCTCCCTCAAAATTGGCGGCTGGCGTCAACGTCGCCGTCCAGCGAGTCGGATCGTTAGGATCCTGCACCAGATTCGTTACTGCACCGTTTGTGACGGTGATATCACTGAGGTCAAAACCAACGATCGGTTTTGTGAAGACGAAATTTACTGTGCCATCGCTGTTTATAACAAGGGTGACAGAAGGCGGGGTGGTATCGGTGGTATCCGTTGCCGCAGCCAGCAACGTAGATGAATCTGCACCATCCAGAACGGACGAGGCTCGGTCAGTAAACGATGAACCAGCGGTATCATAACCAATCGGGGTCGTCACGACCTCGGCCGTCAAATTCAGAACTACCGTTGAATTGAAATGCCCACCGCCGCCGTCACCGGCTTCTCCGGTGTCATCATTACCCGCGGCAGTCGCTTCTAATACTTGCGTTGGGTCGGCGCCCTGAGCGATAGCATCTTGTATAGCCGCGACATCATCGGCGACATCCGCATTGGACTGAGAGGATGCATTGCTAACATCGCTCCAGCGGCTATCACGCCCCAAATCCAATGTTTTGCCATCCGGTAATGTGATTGAAACCGCGCCGTTAGCGCCAGTTACCACTTCTTCACCGCTGTAAACCCGATCGCCAGCAACCAGCAATCTCTGGCTTCCATCAAGCGCGACGATAAAAACTTGTCCAATAACGAATTTAATGACGCCAATCACACTATTCAAAATGCTTTCTCCTTGATATCTATAATTATTTTTATAATATGGCGATATTGCGGCTATAGATTTTTGCTATCATCCTGATAAGGTTGATTTGCTGTGTGTCGTCCTGACATTTTATGAAAAAAAGCGTTACGATAGTGCTGTCGTTATGCGTCAAACGCTTGACTCAATGACCGATATAATAAAAAATTCGGAATATTCTTTCCAGAACTTTACTCATTTAGAGTAAGTCTTATTTTTTCTTGTGCAGGACGTTTCAGGGAAAGTAATTAACATATTGATATAAATGGAATAAAAGCAAATCAATTCGTTAAGCGTTTATATAACACTCAAACACTTTAATAGGAATAATCACAAATAAAGTTTTTGTGAAGGAAAACTGCTGATGATGCGTAGATATTATTTTGCTTTATTGCCTTTTATTACCCTTTTTTCCACAGCAACGCATGCCGAGACGATTCAGGAAGCAATAAAAAGCACGCTCTATACACATCCTGAAGTAAGCGCCGCGATTAATAGCCGTTTTTCTGCCGAACATGATTTACGTGCGGCCAAAGGCGGATATCTCCCCTCCATCACGCTAAGTGCCGGCGTCGGACGCGAAGAGACCGATAGCCCCTCAACACGCGCCAGCACCAATAAGCGCGTTGAGCTCAGTCGTCAGGAATCCAGTATCAATTTAAGCCAAACGGTATTTGATGGTTTCGCCACCTCCAGCGAAGTGGGCAGACAACGCGCCACGGTCAATTCACGCGCCTATAAAGTATTAAATACCAGTGAGGCAACGGCGTTAGATACCGTTCAGGTCTATCTCAGTGTGCTGCAACGTCAGGAATTTGTCCGTCTGGCGGAAGCCAATCTTGCAAGCCATGAGCGCATTTACGATCAAATTAGGCTGCGCAGCGAACAAGGCGTTGGGCGACTGGCCGATCTGGATCAGGCCGAAGCACGTCTTGCGCAGGCCCGTAACAACGCGCTGACAGAACAAACCAATCTGGATGATGCCAAAATCAACTACATGAGCATTGTGGGTAAGGTACCAGAGAATTTGGTGATGCCCGATGCTTCTGCGATAAAAATCCCCGCTTCGCTGGATGAAGCACTACGCATCATGCTAGCTAACAGCCCGGCGCTGAAATCCGCAGAGTCAGATATTGAAGCCACTCAGCAGCAGTATGAGACGTCAAAATCAACATTTTACCCGCGCCTCAACGTTGAACTCTCTCGCACGATGGATAACAACGTTGACGGAACGCGCGGTCAAAATAATGAATGGCAGGCGATGCTGCGGATGCGCTACAACCTGTATGAAGGCGGTAGCAGCAAAGCCAACATGGAATCAAAAGCCTATCAGGTAAAAGAAGCACAGGATGTCCGAAATAATGCCCTGCGCCTGCTAAGCGAAGAACTCAAGTTAGCCTGGTCTGCGTTAAATAACTCGCGCCAACAACTGCCGATTGCCGCCGAATACGCCGACCGCAGTATGAAAGTGCGTACCGCCTATCAGAAGCAATTTGGCCTGGGAGAAAGGACGTTGCTGGACCTGCTGGATAGCGAGAACGAGCTATTCACCGCACAGCGCCGTCTGGTCGAGGTTCGTTTCACCTCTCTCTATACCGAATACCGGATTGCATCCCGCATGGGAGAGCTATTAAACCGTTTAGCGATCCCAGCGCCTGATGCGGGTACCAGCTTGACAAACGTCACCACCCAAGCAGAGTTGCCGAGCCTTAATTAATATATTTCATTGGTCAGACGGCGATAAATTATGGTTTATATGCGGGGAATTACGTTGCGTAAGGGAACGTTTAGTTAAATGAAGTTGCATTCAGTACAAGAGACGGATGGTTCTGATAAATCAGCTACCGAGGAGTCCATCGTCCAAGAGCCTGTTGTTCATGAATCGACTACTGTTCATGAACATAGTGACCCTCGCAGCCGTCATGACGATCCTTTATTGGATAGCTTGCTGATCCTCTGCACCTTGCAGGGGAAATCCGTCAGTCGTACGACACTCACCGCGGGGCTCCCTTTAGCCAACCAGCGGTTATCGGTAAAATTGCTCCCGAGAGCCGCTGCACGCGCGGGGTTACAAGGGCGCATTCTCAAACGTTCTCTGAATAAAATTTCCGACATGTCGCTCCCCGCGATGTTGCTGTTACGGGAAGGACGTGCAGCGATTCTGTTAGGCTGGAACGCTGACGGCAGCGCACGTCTGATGCCCAGTGAAACAGAAGGCGGAGAAATTTCCGTTGAGCACAATACGCTGCAACAGAATTACCTCGGTCTGGTGATGTTTGCCCAACCTCGTCATCAGTTCGATCTGCAAAATCCGTCACTGATCCCCCGAACCAAATCCTGGTTCAAAGATACGCTTAAACTTTCACGCTCACTCTATCTCGATGCCGTCCTCGCCAGTTTGCTGGTGAACATTATCGCGCTTGCCACGCCGCTGTTCGTGATGAATGTCTACGACCGCGTTGTGCCCAATCAGGCAACGGCGACATTATGGGTGTTGGCTATCGGCGTTACCGGCGCGTTTGTTTTCGATTTGATACTCAAAACGCTACGCGGCATTTGCCTCGATATGGCGGGCAAAAAAACCGACCTGATTATTTCCGCCACGTTATTTGAGCGCATTACCGGTATGTCGATGAAGGCTCGACCTCCGCGGGTCGGTAGCTTTGCGCAGAATATTCATGAGTTTCAATCACTCAGAGATTTCCTTTCGTCACTGACGCTAACGACACTGATCGATTTTCCTTTTACGCTGCTTCTGTTGCTGGTTATCGGCATCATCGGCGGCCCGCTGGTCTGGGTTTCCATACTCGCCTACCCTATCGCCCTGCTGGCAAGCTGGGCGATGCAAAAGCCGCTGTCCGCCACCATTGAAAAAACGATGCACCTTGCCAGTGAACGGCAGGCTACGCTGATCGAAACCTTGAGCTGTCTGGACGCGATCAAAGTCAATAATGCGGAAAGTGAACGGCAGCACCAGTGGGAACAGACCATTGGCAGCCTGAGCAAGCTGGAAATGCGGGCCAAGGCACTGTCTTCACTGGCGGTAAACCTGACACAGTGGTTCCAACAATTTGCCGGCGTTGCCATGATTGTCGTCGGCGTCTATATGCTGATTAACGGCAAACTCAGTATGGGTGGGCTGATTGCCTGTTACATGCTGAACGGCAGAGCGCTCATGCCGTTGGGCCAGCTGTCTGGGCTGGTCAGCCGTTACCAGCAGGCGCGTTTGACGATGCAAACCACCGAACAGATGATGCAGTTGCCGCAAGAGCGTAGTGATAACGAACGCCCACTAAAGCGCGAGAGCATCCGGGGCGGTATCGAATTTCGCGATGTGACGTTTAATTATCCAGAACAAAAAACCAGTTCGCTGCAAGGCATTAGCCTGACCATCGCGCCCGGCGAGAAAGTGGGCGTCATTGGCCGCAGCGGCTCAGGCAAAAGCTCGCTGCAAAAACTGATCGTAAACCTCTATCAGCCTAATACCGGTAATATTCTGATCGACGGCGTCGATGCCCGTCAGTTGGATGTCAGCGATTTACGCCACAACATCGGCTATGTTCCTCAGGATATTCAGCTATTTAGCGGTTCGCTGCGCAATAACCTGATTAGCGGCGCACGCTATGTCGAAGACGAAGCCATGTTGCGAGCCGCCGAAATTTCAGGGGTGAACGAGTTTGCTCGCCTCCACCCGGATGGCTATAACCTTCAGGTTGGTGAACGCGGCCAACAGCTTTCCGGCGGGCAGCGTCAGGCTGTCGCGATAGCCAGAGCGCTGCTGCTCGATCCGCCGATTCTGGTGCTGGATGAACCCACCAGCTCGATGGATAACACCAGCGAAGATCGGTTAAAACAA
This sequence comes from Pectobacterium brasiliense, assembly GCF_016950255.1. Taxonomy (NCBI): domain Bacteria; kingdom Pseudomonadati; phylum Pseudomonadota; class Gammaproteobacteria; order Enterobacterales; family Pectobacteriaceae; genus Pectobacterium; species Pectobacterium brasiliense. The sequence goes on from NZ_JACGFN010000002.1 coordinate 480,852, forward strand.
GCGCTGGCCCCCGTGATTGCAGAAAAAACGCTCTTACTGGTCACTCATCGGGTTTCCATGCTGGCACTGGTCGATCGTTTAGTGATTGTCGACAGAGGTAAAATTATTGCTGATGGGCCGAAAGCAATCGTGATGGATGCGTTGAAGAAGGGGCAGATCAATGCGTCTCGGTAAATATATCAAACGAATCAAACGGTATTTTGTCGGCGGAGATGAAGAGAGCCTGCAAACGATGCCAGAAGTGAGCCGGGCAATGGCCGAAGATTCGCCACGTTCTATTCGCTTCACGCTGTGGGCTATCGGTGCTTTTTTCCTGTTTTTCATCCTGTGGGCAGGGCTCGCGAATATCGATGAAGTCACTCGCGGCGATGGTAAAGCCATCCCATCTTCCCGGCTGCAAAAAATCCAAAACCTGGAAGGCGGCATTATCACGGAAGTGTTCATTCGTGAGGGACAGGTCGTCAATGCTGGCGATCCTTTGCTGCGCCTTGATGATACTCGCTTTGCCTCTAACGTCGGTGAAACCGAAGCCGACCGGCTTGCGCTGCTGTCGCGAATTGAACGCCTGAACGCCGAAATCAACGGCCAAGAACTGGTGCTTTCAGAAGAAATCACGACGCAAGCGCCTAAAATCGCGGCAGGAGAAAAAGAGCTTTATAACAGCCGCCGCCAACAGCTGCATAATGAAATATCCGGTCTGGAAGAACAGTTGATCCAGCGCCAGCAGGAACTGCGGGATTTCTCAGCCAAGGAGATTCAGTTCCGCAACAGTCTTGGCCTGCTCCAGCAAGAAATTAAAATGTCAGAACCGCTGATCGCAGAAGGCGCGATTTCTAAAGTGGAAGTTTTACGCCTGCGCCGTGCTGAAGTTGAAACTCGTGGTCAGCTTGATTCCATCAAGCTCTCCATTCCGCGGGCGGAGTCTGCAATTAAAGAGAGTGAGAATAAAATAGAGGAAACGCGCAGCCGCTATAAAAGCGAGGCGTTATCTCAGCTTAGTGAAGCACAGACCAGCCTGAACAAAATTGAAGCCACAGGTAAAGCGCTCGAAGATCGGGTAAACCGAACGCTGGTCGTCTCCCCGGTTCGCGGTATCGTGCAGCAGGTTCTGGTGAATACCATCGGGGGAGTGATTCAACCGGGTAGCGATCTGGTAGAAATTGTTCCGCTAGATGACAAACTGTTGGTCGAGGCTAAAATTCGCCCTCAGGATATTGCCTTTTTACACCCCGGTCAGGATGCCATAATAAAATTGACAGCTTATGACAACACCATCTATGGCGGTTTAAAAGGTCAGTTGGAACAAATTAGCCCAGACACGGTAACCGATAAAGAAGGGAACAGTTTTTATATTATCCGACTGCGGACTGATAAGAATTATTTAGGTACAGCCGATAAACCGCTTCTTATCATTCCTGGTATGGTGGCCTCTGTTGATATAATAACGGGAAAGAAAACGATTCTCAGTTATTTATTAAAGCCAATTATTCGCGCAAAAGCAGAAGCACTACGAGAAAGATAATAAAAAGGCGTCCCATAAAAAGAACGCCTTTGCTATTTTATTCATCAACGATCGTCCATATCGTGATAAATCTGAGTTTGGCTACGCCCCATGGCTTTAGCCTGATACATGGCTGAATCTGCATTAATTGCCAACGTCAGAGAGTCGGAACCGTGCTCTGGGTACAATGCAATACCGATACTACACGATATATCCAGCTTTTTCCCGTTGATCTCAAAAGGTTTATTCAATGCGTTATGGATTTTATCTGCAACATAGAGTGTATTATCAATTTCCTTAATACCCTGAAGCAGAATAATAAATTCATCACCACTACGGCGATAGACCGTATCCGAATCCCGAACTGCACCACGCATACGCGCAGCCGCTTCTTTTAATAGCAAATCGCCAACAGCATGCCCAAACGAGTCGTTTATCTGTTTAAATTTATCGAGATCCAGGAACATCAGCGCGATTTTTCTACCCGTTTGTTTGGATAGCAGAATCGCCTGTTCCATTTGCTCAGCAAACGTCAGGCCATTAGCCAGTGACGTTAATGAGTCATAGTGCGCCAGTTGCCGATAGTGTTCCTCGCTGCGCCGCAGCATATCAATGGCATGATATCGCTCTATGGCGATCGCAATCAGCTGCGCCGACTTCTCGATAGAGAAAATTTCCTCTTCAGTCGGGACATACACTTTTCGATGATAAACGCTTAAAACTCCTAATATTTCTTTGTTCTGACCAATAATAGGTTCAGACCAGCAGGAACGCAGCCCGGCATATAATGCGAGCCCTTTATACAAAGACCAATGCGGATGCACGGAAATATCATCAGCGATTACGCGTTTTCCGGTATAGGCTGCTGTACCAAAAGAAGCCACACCATCAGCAATTTTCACGTTGTGAATGGCATTTTTATAAAAACCTGGCAAGCTCGGCGCCGATCCAAGCGTCAAACATTTCTTTTCTTTATCGACGAGCAATACAGAACAAACGATACGGCCGGGATTTTTTTCCTCAACGCTGAAAATGATCGCATCCAGGATGTCTTTCAGCGGGGCGCCGCTTGATAACAGCTCCAACGCACGATTGTATGAATTATCATGATGTTCCTGCGATTTCCGCTCTGTAATATCTAACTTAATGCCGACGTACTGGGTCGTGTTACTCGCCTTATTATATATTTTAACGATATTGGCCTTTTCCCAATACAACTGCCCATCTTTACGCCGGTTAACAAACTCACCGCTCCAAACATTACCTTTATTTATGGTAGCCCACAGATCTTCATAGACGCTGGCGTTGGTCATGCCAGAGTTTAATATATTCGTTTTTTTGCCAATAACTTCATCCGGCATATAGCCGGACATGGTAATAAACTGGCGATTGACGTAAATAATTTCACAATTTTCATCTGCGATCATAATTGAGGCAGGGCTATATTCCATCGCAAAAAAAGTCATGTTGAGGAAGTCTTGTTTTTTCTGCTCAGTTTTAAACTTTTGTTTAATTTTTCTATTTTTCACAGAAGAAAACAATAACAATAGCAACAATAAGGTTATTATAATTTCATACACAATAACACTCTCCTCAGGCCCGAGTGGTCCTGATCGTACAAATCACAACGCTGATGACGAAAAATCCCGGTAACAAGCCCCTATCCCGTAGATTGTCAGGATGAGTGCATTTCCGGAGAGCAGAAAGGATGAAAGAAAAAACGCTCCATGAAGCAGGAGTGTTTAGAAACATAGCAACGTAAGCATAAAGCCCTCGCATATGACTGTGCGCAGATAAAAACAACAAATTCAAAAGAGTATCTTAATTTAATAGTAGTAATTGTTCGGGTTATAAGCTTCTCTAATGGAATAAAAGAATATTCCTAAGGGTACATGGCGATATATTCTGAACATCAAATTTTTGTAAGCAAATCAATTATACCAATAAGTATCATTGTTTTAATCAACAAAATCTATCACAAAGTGATTTTTGATCGTTAACAGTAAACATTATATTTTTTTACCATTAAAAATCAAATAATTAAAAGAAAAAAATAAAATCATTAACGCAAGCGTCTGATTATATATGTCATAATTTGATGCAAAATCCGTAGTCCTCTTCCTCCTTGTTTTATTGAAATTAAACACTGCCATAACAAATAAAACAAGAATTAAATAACAAAAATAAAACAAATTACAGCATTATACCTTGAAAATAAAAGAGGAAAGACAGCTCATCAGATAGGCGATATTTTATACAGCGATGAAATATTAGGAAATATAATGAATTAATAGGGAGGAAAAACATGGATGGGCATACAGCGGTACTCTACTGTGTAAAGTGATAGCCTAAACAACAGGTTATCACCTAAAGTTCAAGCTTCAACATCTCAAAATTCTCAAACGGCTGAGGGCGTGAGAGGTAGTATCCTTGGGCAGCATAAGCATGTGATGCCTGAACGATTGCCCACTCTTCCTTGGTTTCGATTCCCTCAATGACCACATAATTGCAAAAACGCGATAGCAAAGCGATCAGCGCAGGGAAAACGGTTTTCCCTTCACTACTTTGTTGCAGGAGAATGAAGAGCTCACGTGCCACTTTTATGCAATCATACTGAGCCAGCATGAGTGATGAAAAATTCGCCATACCGCAGCCGAAATCATCCAGCCACAGTGTTTGCGCTTCTGGGAGTTTAGTTAAGATATCTTTTGGCAACCCTCCCTGATTTTCGACCATTTCAAAACGAATCCAGGGCATTGCCGCGATCAGACGTTTGGCTTCCAGGCTATTTTGCAACGCGAGTAGCGTCATACCATCAATATTGACAGAGGCAAAAAGATCGTCGCGAGTAAATCGAAAACTCCACTGAGATAAAAGTTGCAGTTGTTCTACAATAATTAACAGGCGGGTTTCAACATCAATATTCGCGAAGTATTTTTCAGGAGAGATGAACTTTTGCGGCAGGGTAGGAGAAAAAACGGAAGTCAGTAACTCAATAGCCATTAATTTACCTGATGTTCGGTAAATGGGCTGAAAAGTATACCGCCGTTGGCATTGGTGCCAGTAATCAGCGCCTAATGGCTCTGCGTCTCCCTGTTGGAAAAATCCTGCCCCAACCTGATTAAGATGACCTTCCTGCTGCACTATGAGTTCCGCCATTAAACTGACACTATTAGTTATAAAATTATATCATACGGACATGCACCATCATCGACTCTCCAGATGCAAACTCCATCGGCAATACCGATTAAATCAATGTCCATGATATTACAAAAATAAGTGGTTCAATATCACAACTAAATTTATTTAAATTGTAAATCAATAAATTAAAACCCAAGAAACACAGTCGCACTGGCTGATTCATACAGTTTAAAGGATAGGTATAAAACCAATTTAACGAACAGATGGTAATTTTACCCTGTAACCTCACTATTTATGCTGCCAATCGGTTGCATGCCGAGGGCCTCCGAAAACACGCGAAAGACGCAGTAAACGGCCTAGGAAGAAAGACACATTGAGGACAGGAGAAACCGATTTGCCAGTATATTCGTCATCGATGACAGTTACGCGTGTTTAAACGAGCATCAACGGGTATAATCTGCGCCCTGTTTGTAAGGTAGAAGAACATCATGGCGTTACTTATCACCCATAAATGCATCAACTGTGACATGTGTGAGCCCGAGTGTCCTAATCAGGCTATTTCCATGGGCATGGACATTTATGAAATTGACACCACCCTCTGTACCGAGTGCGTAGGTCACTACGACACCCCTACGTGTCAGAAAGTCTGTCCGATCGACAATACGATCATCAAAGATCCAAACCATGTTGAAGGCAATGAGCAGTTGTGGGAAAAATATGTGCTCATGCACCATGCTGACAGGATTTAAGCATCCGTTTACGGACGATCAGCTTTCGATAATCACCGTCGCACAGGCATAGCGTCTTTCGTCAGCCAGCGTCACATGGACGTGTCTGACGCCCATTTGTTCAGCCAGCTCTGCCGCTTTAGCAAAAAACCGCAGGCAAGGTTTACCCAGTTCGTCATTAAAAACTTCAAACTGGTTGAACGCGAGCCCGTTACGAATTCCGGTACCAAAGGCTTTTGCTGCCGCTTCTTTCACGGCAAAGCGCTTGGCGAGGAAACGAACAGGCTGCTGATGCTGCTGATAATGCATCCATTCAGCATCCGTCAGAATGCGGCGAGCCAATCGCTCGCCTGAACGTTCAATCACCGCGTCAATACGGGCGATTTCGACAATATCTGTTCCAAGCCCAAGAATCGCCATTAGCGGCGCGCTTCTCGCATCAGACTCTTCATTTCGGCAACGGCATCCTTCAGGCCGCTCATCACCGCACGCCCGATAATCGCATGCCCAATATTCAATTCGTGCATTTCTGGCAAAGCAGCAATCGGCAGAACGTTGTGGTACGTAAGACCGTGGCCTGCATTGACTTTAAGCCCCTTCGCCGCAGCGTAAGTCGCCGCATCACGAATGCGCTCGAACTCATGTTGGCGTGCTGCGTCATCTGGCGCATCGGCATACGCCCCAGTATGGATTTCGATATAAGGTGCACCGCTGGCCACGGCGGCATCAATTTGCCGCTTATCCGCGTCAATGAAGAGTGAAACCAAGATATTAGCCTGGCTAAGTCTGGCGACTGCGTTATCGATCTTTTCCTGCTGCCCCGCGACATCCAGCCCACCTTCGGTGGTCACTTCCTGGCGTTTTTCCGGTACCAGACAGCAAAAATGCGGCTTCACTTCACAGGCGATGTTCAGCATTTCTTCCGTAACCGCCATTTCCAGATTCATACGGGTTTGGAGCGTTTCTCTCAGGATCCGTACATCACGATCCGTGATATGGCGACGATCTTCACGCAAGTGCACAGTGATGCCATCCGCCCCCGCCTGCTCAGCGACAAAAGCCGCCTGAACGGGATCGGGGTATGCCGTTCCACGCGCATTACGCAGCGTTGCAATGTGATCGATGTTAACGCCAAGCAACAGTTCAGCCATGATAAATCCTCGGTAAAGTCATGCACGATACGTGGCAGTTTACACCGATGTCACAGCGTCAGGGTACTGAGGAGACGGGATTATTTATCAGAAGATGCGGGTTTGGACAAATTAGCAGCAGGAACAAACTGGCGGAACAGTTCACGACTTTTCAGCGGTTTTCCCCCCAGATAGGGCTTTAACGCAATGCGGGTGAAACGTTTTGCCGCCTTCAGCGTGCCGACATCAGGAAACTCACGCGACGCCAGCGAGCGTAATTCATGCCCGGTAAAACTTTTATTATCGACCACCAGGCTGGCAATAAATCCCCTTTCCTCTCGATACTGATAAGTCATGGTATCGGCCACCGGCTCACCGCTACCAGCACAATGCAGGAAATCAACGCCGTATCCAAGATAGCCCAATAACGCTAATTCAAAGCGTCTTAATGCTGGCTCGGGAGAGGCATCCTGTGCAGCAAGATGTTGTAAACAGTGGAGATAATCGAAGAAAAGAGCGGAGTAATTGGTTTCATGTTCCAGCACGCGGGACAGCAGTTCGTTAACGTATAAACCGCTATAAAGCATCGAGCCAGTCAGTGGTAACGCGAGCGAGACAGGCTCGGCGCTGCGTAATGTTTTCACTTCTCCCCGACCACTCCAGCGCACCAGCAGTGGAGTGAAAGGCTGTAAACAGCCTTTCAAGCTAGAACGTCGGGCACGTGCGCCTTTGGCAAGCACACGAACTCGACCATCGCTTTCGCTAAACAGATCCAGCAATAAGCTGGTTTCGCTATAAGGTCGCCCATGCAAGACAAATGCGCGCTGCCAGCCTTCCATCGGCGTGAACCTTACAGGTCTTCGCTATAACCCAGGCTGCGCAGGGCACGTTCGTCATCTGCCCAACCGGATTTCACTTTAACCCACAGCTCAAGGTGTACCTTGGCTTCGAACATCTCTTCCATATCCTGACGAGATTCGATACCAATGGTTTTAATTTTGGCACCTTTGTTGCCAATAACCATCTTCTTCTGGCCTTCACGCTCAACCAGAATCAGGCCGTTGATGTCATAACCGCCGCGCTCGTTCGTCACGAAACGCTCGATTTCAACCGTTACGGAATACGGCAATTCTTCACCCAGGAAACGCATCAGTTTTTCACGGATAATTTCCGACGCCATAAAGCGCTGTGAGCGATCGGTGATGTAATCTTCCGGGAAATGATGGGTTGCCTGCGGTAAGTGTTTACGCACAATGTTGGCAATCGTATCGACATTCGTCCCCTTCTCAGCCGAGATAGGAACAACATCAAGGAAGTCCATCTGTTGGCTGAGGAACTGGATATGCGGCAGCAGCTTGGTTTTATCCGTGACGTTATCGACTTTATTGATCGCCAATAGCACAGGGAGTTTCTGATCGCGCAGCTTATTCAATACCATGTCGTCGTCGTCGTTCCAGTGTGTACCTTCAACAACGAAAATGATCAGCTCAACGTCACCAATTGAGCTGCTGGCAGCACGGTTCATCAGGCGGTTAATCGCCCGTTTTTCTTCAATGTGCAGTCCCGGCGTATCCACATAAATAGCCTGATAAGGCCCTTCAGTGTGAATACCCATAATGCGGTGCCGCGTCGTCTGGGGCTTACGTGACGTAATAGAAATCTTCTGCCCCAGTAATTGATTCAGTAACGTCGATTTACCGACGTTTGGTCGACCAACAATCGCGACAAAACCGCAGTGTGTCTGTACTTCGCTCATTCAAGCTCCAGTTTTTTCAACGCTTGTTCAGCCGCAGCCTGTTCGGCTTTACGACGGCTCGATCCTGTACCAATGACCGACTCACTAAAGCCGCTCACCTGACAGTGGATAGTAAATTCCTGATCGTGTGCTTCCCCACGAACCTGCACCACCAGATAGGTCGGCAGAGGTAAGTGACGCCCTTGCAGAAATTCCTGCAACCGCGTTTTCGGATCTTTTTGCTTATCGCCGGGACTGATTTCATCCAGACGCGTCTGATACCAGTTCAGGATCAAACGTTCGATGGTCTGAATATCGCTGTCGAGGAAAATACCGCCAATCAGCGCTTCGACCGTATCAGCCAGGATCGATTCTCGACGGAAACCACCGCTTTTTAATTCACCGGGACCGAGGCGTAAGCACTCTCCCAGTTCGAATTCACGCGCGATTTCCGCCAGCGTATTTCCTCGCACCAGCGTCGCTCGCATCCGACTCATGTCCCCTTCATCAACCTTGGGGAAACGGTGATACAGCGCATTGGCGATCACAAAACTCAGGATGGAGTCACCCAGGAATTCGAGTCTTTCATTATGTTTGCTGCTGGCGCTACGGTGCGTCAGCGCCTGTAACAAAAGCTCGTACTGCTGAAAAGTATAGCCCAGCTTTCTTTGTAAACGATTTATCAGGATGGGATTCATGTGTTACCAATAGATCAACGATGCGTCAAAAACAGCAGCATACGGAACAGCCCTGCTTACCAATTCGGTCAAAACTGTTTCGTTTGCATTGGCTCCCCTAAGGGAGCCTGCCTTTCTGCCCGTCATACTTCGCGTTGCCTGTGCGTTAGCGTGGTTAAAACGCTAACGTGTTGTCCTGCAACTCGTACTACTTAGGGCATGTTCTTTCAAAAAGAGCGTTACTGAAAATATTCTACAACGGACAGCATCAGAATGCTGCCTGTATCTTATTTCGGTTAATGCTTAGTTTGGTTAATGAATGCCACCGATGCGACTCAAACGTACGCCGGTAGGCCATTCGCCTTCCTGCTTCTCAAAGCTCATCCAGATAGCGGTGGCTTTACCGACCAGATTTCTCTCTGGTACAAAGCCCCAATAGCGGCTATCCAGACTATTGTCGCGGTTATCGCCCATCATGAAGTAGTGCCCTGCTGGGACAACCCATGTCGCAAGCTGCTGCTGCGATTGCTGGTAATAACCACCAAGCTGATCCTGCTGGCCCGGTACCAAGAGAATATTATGCGTTACATTGCCTAATGACTCTTTGCGCGCGCCCATACGGGTCCCTTCCACGCTGTTGTCATTGACAGGTACCTCATAAAAACCGCTACGCGACTCCAGTCCTGGCTGGTTGAAGGTCTGAACAAAATCGCTAGGCTGTACGTTACTGTACGTAACCGCCAATGCGGTATCACACGCCTGCTGCCCCTGACAGGATGGACGAATCGTCACCTGCTTGGTTATCGGGTTATAGCTCACGCGATCGCCCGGTACGCCAACCACGCGTTTGATGAAGTCTACTTTAGGATCGGACGGATATTTAAACACCACCACGTCGCCACGCTTCGGATGACCGGTTTCAATCAGCGTTTTTTGCGTGAAGGGTTCTTTAATACCGTAGGCAAATTTCTCCACCAGAATAAAATCACCGATCAACAGCGTCGGCATCATCGAACCCGATGGAATTTGAAACGGCTCATAAATGAAGGAGCGCACAACCAATACCAAAGCCACGACTGGGAAGACGGACGCTATCGTCTCAATCCAACCTGGTTGTTGAATCGCTTTCGATGAAACCGCGCCATCAGCCAGATCGGCACCGCTCATCGCAGCAAATTTCTTCCGGCGAGCGGGTGCCCAGACGAAACGATCTAAACACCAGACAATCCCCGTGACCAGCGTCACAACTGCCAGAATTACGGCAAACATATTGGCCATGCCAACTCCTCAGAATTTATTTACTGTCTTTGCCGACGTGAAGAATTGCCAGAAACGCTTCTTGCGGCAGTTCGACGTTACCGACCTGCTTCATACGTTTCTTACCGTCTTTCTGTTTCTGCAACAGTTTCTTCTTACGGCTGACGTCGCCACCATAACACTTGGCCAGTACGTTTTTACGCAATTGCTTAACCGTAGAGCGCGCAATAATGTGGTTACCAATTGCGGCCTGAATCGCGATATCAAACTGCTGACGTGGAATCAGTTCTTTCATCTTTTCGACGAATTCACGACCACGATATTGTGAATTATCACGGTGAGTAATCAGAGCCAAGGCATCAACACGCTCGTTGTTGATTAATACATCAACGCGCACCATGTCTGATGCTTGGAAACGTTTGAAGCCATAATCCAGCGAAGCATAACCACGAGACGTTGATTTCAGGCGATCGAAGAAATCGAGTACCACCTCGGCCATCGGGATCTCATACGTCAACGCAACCTGATTACCGTGGTACACCATGTTCGTCTGCACGCCACGCTTCTCAATACAAAGCGTAATCACGTTACCCAAATATTCCTGAGGCATCAGCATGTGACACTCGGCAATTGGTTCGCGCAGTTCCTGAATATTGTTCAGCGGCGGCAGTTTAGACGGGCTATCAACATAAATGGTTTCTTTAGCCGTCGTTTCTACTTCATACACCACTGTCGGTGCCGTAGTGATCAGTTCCAGATCGTACTCACGTTCCAGACGTTCCTGAATGATCTCCATGTGCAGCAGCCCCAGGAAGCCACAGCGGAAACCAAAGCCCAGCGCGGTAGAGCTTTCTGGCTCATAGAACAGAGAGGCATCATTGAGGCTCAGCTTGCCTAACGCATCGCGGAATGCTTCATAGTCGTCGGAGCTAATCGGGAACAGGCCAGCGTAGACCTGCGGTTTGACTTTCTTGAAGCCAGGTAACGCTTTTTCAGCCGGATGACGCGCCAGAGTCAGCGTGTCCCCTACTGGAGCACCCAAAATATCTTTGATGGCGCACACCAACCAGCCTACTTCGCCGCAGTTCAATACATCGCGGTCGATCTGCTTCGGCGTAAAAATACCGAGACGGTCGGCGTTATAAACCTGACCCGTGCTCATCACCTTAATTTTGTCGCCTTTGCGCATCGTGCCGTTTTTGATACGTACCAGTGACACAACGCCAAGGTAGTTATCAAACCAGGAGTCGATAATCAGCGCCTGCAACGGTTCATCAGGGCTGCCTTCCGGCGGCGGAATATCACGCACCAGACGTTCCAGAACATCCGGCACGCCAATCCCCGTTTTTGCAGAGCAGCGCACGGCGTCGGTGGCATCAATGCCGACGATGTCTTCAATTTCCTGAGCAACACGATCCGGATCGGCAGCAGGCAGGTCGATCTTATTCAGAACCGGCACCACTTCCAGATTCATATCCAGCGCGGTATAACAGTTAGCCAGCGTTTGAGCTTCAACACCCTGACCAGCGTCAACGACAAGCAGCGCGCCTTCACAGGCGGCGAGCGAACGGGAAACTTCATAAGAAAAGTCAACGTGCCCAGGCGTATCGATGAAGTTTAACTGGTAGGTTTGGCCGTCCTGCGCTTTATAATCCAGCGTGACGCTTTGCGCTTTAATCGTTATTCCGCGTTCACGTTCCAGATCCATGGAATCCAGAACCTGCGCCGCCATTTCACGCTCGGTTAAACCGCCGCAAATCTGGATAATACGGTCAGATAACGTTGATTTACCGTGGTCGATATGGGCAATAATGGAGAAATTTCGTATATGCTTCATTATAAAAATTTTTCTACCTTGATATTCCTGAAATTCTTGCCGATGGGCATGCGCATAGGTGAAAACAGCAGCGATGTTATTCCACCTGAATCGCAGCATTCTACATGCGAGAGGCGTGAAAACCTAGTCATGTCCGGTTCATTCCCCTTGATTATGACGGTTTTATTTGGAATAGCAGAACAACAAGAGGAAAGCAGGAAGTAAAGTGTCATTACGTGGCAAACATCGTGTCGAAAGATAACAAACAAGTCAGCAATGTTTCCGCACCGCGCGCCGTTTACGCTCCGGTAAACTGGTCAATTTTGTAAGAGCGTGCCCGGCAGTGCGATTTGCAGGATAACGGGCTCATAACGCTTATTCTTACCCAACTGCTTCGCCCAACGCTTCACGCCAATAAACGCCACGCCACCGCCTAGCAGCGCACCAATAACAGCAGCCAGATCGGTGCCGAATAACGTTTGGCAAATCGCCGCGCCGAGCAGCAGCCCAACCAGCGGAACGAAATAAACCAGAGCAGCGGAAAACAACAGCCGCCCCTCGGAAATGCCCAATTCCACTTTTTGTCCCACTTCTAAAGGCCGATCGTAAGGAACGAACAACGTATTTTCAGCAGAGAGCCCAAGCTGACTTAATAAACCCGTTCCACACGACGAACGGGATTTACAGGTGCCGCAGCCCGAACTGGGCTCACACCGCAGCTCTGCGATGCCATCCTGCCATGACACTACCGTTGCCCACTCTTTAATCACGGTTGCGCCTTCAAAATAATGCTGTCAGCCACGCGTTTAGCCGTAGAAGGAGGAATATCGCCAACGACGGTAATCTCTCGATTGCCTTTCATGACAGTGTGAATAGAGCGTCGCCCCGTGAGCACAGATTGTTCCTCGCTCACGTCAGAAGACGGGCTAATGTTAATCGAAAAGCTGAATAAACCATCGCTATACAGACGTGTTTCAAGCGGAATGGACGAACCTGGCAATATCTTTTTGTTGTGCGACAGCTCTTTCATCCCGGTAGGTAGCCATTCCGGCCCCCAGGTAAAATCACCTTTTTCCGCAGCAGGCGCGGGTAGCGCAGGAGGAAGTTTGATACCTTCCAGCGGACGCATCACGCTCACTACATCATCGTCAACAATCAGTGATGTCGTTAAGAATTGCTCCAACCGTTTGTCGCCATTGCGATCCTGTAAATCAATGCGCAGTGGAAGTTTCGAGTCCGCATCAATCCACACCGTATAGCTGTAGCGTGTGCCATCGCGTGAGATGACCCGAATGCCTGATGCCAGACGATCGGCAATGCGCACCCGCCCATCGGCAGGAACAAAATCATAATAGGGCGAGAGTTTCTGGAAATCAGCGAACACCAGAGAAGGGAGAGAGTCAACGATATGGTCGCTAGTGAGCGTAAATGGCTCAAAACCAGGATCGAAATAGCTGACTTCATTACCACGCTGCACGATCTCGCGTCGCGGCCCGTCCATAAACAGCAACTGTGCCAAGGCACGGTTGTTCACCACAGCATGGCGATACCGTACCGACTCGAACCCTTGCAGGGTAATGTTAATAAAGGAAATTTCGTAATTCAGAGAACGAATAGCGCCATTCATCTGTTGCAGCAACGCGCCCGGCTCAACATTCTGAGCCGGGGCGAAAGTAGAATAAAACAGGCTGCCAATCAGAAAACAGGCGGCGGACCAAACACGCTTCATTACCGGGGCTGTGTTCCTAATGATTGAGTACCGGGAACCTGAATTGCCGCTTGCTGATCGTCCTGCGGCAGAGCGTGTTCGGCATGCAGCCGGCGCTGTAATTCGTAGTCCTGCAAAATAGCGTTAAGGCGATTGCGCTGCATATCGGATTTTTGTTGACCGCTGTTAGGGGCAACATTTTCTGACGGCACGCCCAGACTCACTGGAGAGGCGGTGCCCATAGCGGGTAAGGTGCTGAACACGCCAGATTCCACAACCTGTTCGGAAGCATTACCCTGCTGGTAATTTTGTACGCCGACAATCACCGCTAAAGAGACGCAGGCGGCCACACCGACTTGCGTCAACTGGCTGCCCCACGGGCGGATTTTGTGCCAGAAAGGCATCTTCGTCCACTCGACAGGCTGTGGCTGAGATTCAGGCTGCGCTTGTGGAACCAGACGAACAGGTTCTTTTTCGATTGCAGCGGCAACACGAGAAGCGATGTCCAGGTGAATCACGTTTTCACTCACATCACCACGCATCGCATCACGAATCAGATGATAACTTTGCCAACTTTGCTGCAACGCATCATCCCGTGACAGTGCGCCTAACAGTTCGGAATCTACTGCTTCGCCATCCATTAAAGCGGAAAGTTTCTCTTTCTGCATACCGACACCCTTACCTTGTCAAATCCATCATTAGTCATGCGGATAGCTGAAAACGCTCGCTAGCGCTGAATAAGCGGTTGTACTTTATTATCAATCGCTTCCCGCGCCCGGAAAATACGAGAACGAACAGTGCCAACGGGACAATCCATAATCACGGCGATCTCTTCGTAGCTTAAACCGTCCAACTCACGCAGCGTAATCGCTAAACGTAAATCTTCCGGTAAAGACTCAATAGTTCGGAAAACGATGCTTCGTAATTCTTCTGACAACATTAAATTCTCAGGGTTCGATATTTCTTTCAGTGCACCCGCATTTTCATAATTTTCCGCGTCATTGGCATCAATGTCGCTGGAAGGCGGGCGGCGTCCCTGAGCTACCAGATAATTCTTGGCCGTATTCACTGCGATACGATACAGCCACGTATAGAACGCGCTATCGCCGCGGAATGACTCTAACGCGCGATAGGCTTTAATAAACGATTCCTGTACCACGTCCGGCACGTCCCCTTGGGGAACATACCGCGATACCAGGCTCGCTACCTTATGCTGATAACGAACGACCAACAAGTTAAACGATTTTTGATCGCCTTTTTGGACTCGCTCGACCAGAACCTGATCTGCCAGTTGCTCGCTCATCCGAGGTAATCTCTACTCAAACCGTTCTCCACGCGTAAAATAGTACTGCCAGCTATATAAGTCATATTTAGAGCAAGCTCCTCATTAGAACCAAGACACCCAATAAAGTTCCGAGTCATCATTCTTCTTTTGCTTAGCGCCGTTACTCGTCTTTGCGATGCGTATCATCCCACATTCTCTTCATCAAAAATGGTCTTCATCTGAGGCTCTACGTTTCTCCGAGGATGATACGATAAATCTGGGGTATGCGCACGATTCAGCACGCCCTACTCTTCGCTTATTTATAGCGTAGAAATGGGGCTAAAAACCAATGCAGCAATCAACCATTGGGTGCTACCATCGGATTTCCTCTTCTTTTTGCACCCACGACACGACCATGCAAACGACCACTGAATACGTCTGTGATGTTTTAATCATTGGCAGCGGTGCTGCCGGGCTTTCACTGGCGCTGCGTCTGGCTTCACAAGCCAACGTGACGGTATTAAGCAAAGGCCCACTCAACGAAGGCGCAACGTTTTATGCTCAGGGCGGCATCGCCGCCGTTTTCGATGAAACGGACACGATTGACTCCCATATCGAAGATACCCTGATCGCTGGCGATGGCCTGTGTGAACGGGAAGCCGTTGAGTTTATCGCCAGCAATGCCAAACACTGCGTGCAATGGCTGATCGAACAAGGCGTGCTGTTCGATACCGAAACCAGCACCAGCGGCGAAGAGCGTTACCATCTCACGCGCGAAGGCGGGCACAGCCATCGTCGAATTCTGCATGCCGCGGATGCAACGGGCAAAGAAGTGGAAAACACGCTGGTGCAGAAAGCGCTATCTCATCCGAATATTCGGATTATGGAACGCTGCAACGCCGTCGATTTAATTACCTCGAATAAGCTGGGTTTGCCCGGTACACGCCGCATTGTCGGTGCTTATATATGGAACCGTGAACGGGAACGCGTAGAATCCTGCCGGGCGAAAACGGTGGTGCTGGCGACCGGCGGCGCATCCAAAGTGTATCAATACACCACGAACCCTGATATTTCCTCTGGTGATGGCATCGCCATGGCCTGGCGTGCGGGTTGCCGTGTGGCAAATCTGGAGTTCAATCAGTTTCATCCGACCTGTCTGTTCCATCCGCAGGCGCGAAACTTCCTACTAACGGAAGCGCTGCGCGGTGAAGGCGCGTACCTTAAACGTCCTGACGGCACACGCTTTATGCCCGATTTCGATGCCAGAGGCGAGCTTGCGCCACGCGACGTGGTCGCCCGGGCGATTGACCATGAGATGAAGCGGCTTGGCGCAGACTGTATGTATCTGGATATCAGCCACAAGCCCGAAGCATTCATCAAACAGCACTTCCCCACGATCGATGAAAAACTACAGTCTCTTGGCATAGATCTGACGCGTGAGCCGATACCGATCGTACCCGCAGCACACTACACGTGCGGCGGCGTGCTGGTCGATCAGCATGGTCGCACCGATCTTGACGGCCTGTATGCGATTGGCGAAGTCAGCTACACCGGATTGCATGGCGCAAACCGCATGGCATCCAACTCATTACTTGAGTGTCTGGTTTACGGCTGGTCAGCCGCTGAGGATATTTTGCAGCGCTTACCGCAAATCAAAGCAGTGAAAAAGTTACCAGATTGGGATGAAAGCCAGGTCGACGACTCCGACGAACAGGTGGTGATCCAGCATAACTGGCACGAGCTGCGCCTGTTTATGTGGGACTACGTTGGGATCGTGCGGACGACTAAGCGACTGGAGCGGGCACAACGTCGCATCCAACTGCTTCAGCAGGAAATCAACGAGTACTACGCCCACTTCCGTATTTCCAACAATCTGCTGGAACTGCGTAATCTTGTGCAGGTCGCCGAACTCATCGTCCGCTGTGCGCTGGAAAGAAAAGAAAGCCGCGGGCTACATTACACACTGGACTACCCAGAGCAGTTCGACACCCCAACCCCCACCATTCTGGTGCCATAACTCATAGAAAAATAGTTCGCTCAGCAAGGCAGACGCCGCTACAAGGCGTCTGCCATCTACATAAAGAGATAAAAATCTTTTGTCAGCCGCTGGAAATCCGTCGAGTAGCACCTTTCTGCATCACGAATGGCCAGTGAGGAATTCGCACATTCTCTTTCCTGACGAGACAGCGCCAGCAAAACGCGATGCGCAGGTTTCTCTTCCTGCTCCGATACGTGAAGCTGCTGGTGAACGTGCCAATTGTCCTGCTGCGCCAACGGAATAAAATGCTCAGCAACCTGAACCGGCAGCACCACGCAGAAAAGCCCTTCAGGCACCAGCAGTTGATGGGCACAACGCAACAGTGCTTCATGGGTTAACAAGGTGGTATAGCGAGCCTGATCGCGCTGAGCTGATCCGCACGCGATCCCCGGTGGGAAATAAGGCGGGTTACTGATAATCAACGAATAGGTGGCGGCTCGCGTCTCAGCAAAACTGACGATATCCTCAGCATACACCGTGATTCTGTCAGCCCATGGCGAGGCAGCCACGTTTTCTTTCGCCTGATCGCTGGCGGCGCTATCCAGCTCGACGGCATCAATCTGAACATGCGGTTCAGAACGTTGCGCCAGCATTAGCGCGAGAAGACCGGAGCCGCTGCCAATATCCAGAACCCGTGTGGCTGAAGACACCGGCGTCCAGGCACCCAACAAAATGCCGTCGGTTCCCACCTTCATGGCACAACGATCGTGCGCCACAAAGAATTGCTTGAAGGTAAATCCATCCCGACGCAGGGTCAGTTTATTATCAGTCTGATGACTCATGAAAATAAGATTCCAAACGCAAACCGCAGTAGCATAGGTGAAACATCAGTACAGGAAAAGTGCCGATGTCTGCTTAAACAGGTGAAGAAACCGGCCAATCCGTCTATAATCGGCGCCCCAAATAGAGGTAGACCATGACTGTAACCAATTTTTCCGAGCTTGATCTTGATGAAAGCCTGTTAGACGCCCTGCGCGATATGGGCTACGAGCGCCCGACCGTGATTCAGGCTGAGGCGATCCCTCCAGCGATGGAAGGCCGCGACGTACTGGGCTCCGCGCCAACAGGAACAGGTAAAACCGCCGCCTATCTGCTGCCGGTTTTGCAGCATCTTATCGATTTCCCTCGTAAAAAATCGGGTCCACCTCGTATTCTGATCCTCACACCAACCCGTGAACTTGCCATGCAGGTGGCCGATCAGGCGCGAGCGTTTGCAGCGCATACGCACCTGGATATCGCCACGATTACCGGTGGCGTGGCCTACATGAACCACGCAGAAGTCTTCAGTGAAAACCAGGATATCGTCGTCGCGACGACGGGCCGCCTGCTGCAATACATTAAAGAAGAAAACTTCGATTGCCGCGCGGTAGAAACGCTGATTCTGGATGAAGCAGACAGAATGCTGGATATGGGCTTCGCTCAGGATATTGAACACATCGCTGGAGAAACCCGCTGGCGCAAGCAAACGATGCTGTTTTCTGCGACGCTGGAAGGAGATGCGATCAAAGATTTCGCCGAGCGTCTGCTCAACGAACCCGTTGAAATCGAATCCGACCCATCGCGTCGGGAACGTAAAAAAATTCTGCAATGGTATTACCGCGCTGACGATCTCAAACACAAAACGGCGCTGCTCTGCCACCAGTTAAAACAGCCGGATGTAACACGTTCTATCATCTTTGTACGCAAGCGTGAGCGTGTGCACGAGCTGGTTGCCTGGCTACGTGAAGCGGGCATTAACTCCTGCTATCTCGAAGGCGAAATGGTGCAGGCCAAACGTAATGAGGCGATCAAACGTCTGAGCGACGGGCGTGTCAACGTGCTGGTGGCAACCGATATCGCCGCGCGCGGTATTGATATTGACGATGTCAGCCACGTATTTAACTTCGACTTGCCACGCACAGCCGATACTTATCTTCACCGTATCGGTCGTACTGGCCGTGCAGGTCGTAAAGGCTGTGCTATCTCTTTCGTCGAAGCGCACGACCATCTGCTGCTGGGAAAAATCAGTCGCTACTTGAATGAGCCGCTAAAACCGCGCGTCATTGAAGAACTTCGCCCAGTGACGAAAGCACCAAGCGCCAAAACAACGGGCAAACCGTCGAAAAAAGTGCTCGCTAAGCGACAAGAGAAAAAAGAGAAGGAAAAAGAAAAAGTTAAAGTGAAGGTTCGCGATCGCGACAGTAAAAATGTTGGTAAGCGTCGTCAACCAACAAAGAAAACTGACGAACCGTCTGCTGAATAAAATCGCTATAAAATAGAGACATAAAAAAAGGGAGCTTCAGCTCCCTTTTTGTTAAGGCTTGAGTAACAACTTACAGGCTTGCGGTAAAAGTACGAGCGATAACGTCGCGCTGCTGCTCTGGCGTCAGTGAGTTGAAACGCACTGCGTAGCCAGATACGCGGATAGTCAGCTGCGGATAGTTTTCCGGATGCTTAACGGCATCTTCCAGCGTCTCACGGCGCAGAACGTTGACGTTCAGGTGCTGACCGCCTTCCACACGCACTTCAGGTTTGATTTCCAGCGGAATTTCACGATACTCGATCTGACCCAGATCGCTCACCGGAACGATTTGATCTTCGCTATAACCCGATTTAGCACACACGCAACGCGCCTGTGATTTTTCTTCATCCAGCAACCAGAAAGAATTGATCAGCGCGCTGTCGTTAGCCTTGGTGATTTGAATACCAGTAACCATAATTGCCTCCGTAAAACGGCGTGTTATTGTCTTAGTTAAAAACGAACGCAGTTAAAAACTGACTGAGTTAAAATCGCTATCGGTAAAAAACAGCCAGATTTCGTAACGATCGTATAAAACTGTTTGTATCTACTCCCTATATACCAGCCTGATAGCCAGGCATCCTTGACTTAAATCAATTTTAAAACCCCATCACTTAACCACACGAAGGCAATTTATTGTTTTATATCAATATTACCAAGACGCCGAATTGCAAATGTTTTTGTAAATTTTCAATTTTTTTTCAAAAAAAGCGTTTTCATTGCGACAGCAACGGTTACGGTTTTACCTCGGCACGATAGATCGGTAAGCTACCCGCAACACCATTCAACCTGTAAAAAAAGAGTGCATGATGGCGACCTCTCTCACCTGGCATGACGTGCTGGCACAAGAAAAGCAGCAGCCTTACTTCATTAACACCCTTGAATTCGTTGGGAAAGAACGTGCAGCGGGTAAAACTATCTATCCTCCGCAGAAGGATGTTTTCAACGCGTTCCGCTTTACCGAACTGCATCAGGTCAAGGTCGTCATTCTGGGACAAGATCCCTATCACGGCCCAAATCAAGCACACGGACTGTCGTTCTCGGTACGTCCTGGCGTACCTGCTCCGCCTTCTCTGGGCAATATTTATAAAGAATTAGCGAACGACATCCCTGGATTTGAAATTCCACGGCATGGTTTTCTACAAAGCTGGGCGGAGCAAGGCGTTTTACTGCTCAACACGGTATTAACCGTTGAAGCCGGACAGGCACACTCGCATGCTAACTTGGGCTGGGAAACGTTTACTGACCGCGTCATCGCCGCATTGAATGAGCAGCGGGAAGGTCTGGTCTTTCTGCTATGGGGCTCGCATGCACAGAAAAAAGGCAACATCATCGATCAGCAGCGTCACCATATTCTGAAATCACCGCACCCTTCCCCCCTATCTGCCCACCGCGGTTTCTTGGGCTGTAAGCATTTTTCGCAGGCTAATCAGCTTTTGGAACAACAAGGGCTGTCACCAATAGACTGGACGCCAAGGCTCCCGGAAGAGGCTTAAGCGATAACGGTTTGGTTGTCTTCAAAAAATGAAGGCAGCCAACTGTCGTTTACAAAGAATCCTTTACAAGGAATCGCTGACAAACGCATTAAGCAAACGAAAAACGTTAATTGAATAAGGAGAAATTGAAAAACGGGATGAAATAAGAAGTAATGCGATGATTTGGTGGAGCTAAGCGGGATCGAACCGCTGACCTCTTGCATGCCATGCAAGCGCTCTCCCAGCTGAGCTATAGCCCCACAACGTGTGGAATGTTCGTGATAATCAACCAAACAGAGGGAGTGTTTGGTGGAGCTAAGCGGGATCGAACCGCTGACCTCTTGCATGCCATGCAAGCGCTCTCCCAGCTGAGCTATAGCCCCGTATCTTACAGCATCACCGTGAAAGCAAGTACTGTGCGAACGCGTCGCATAATATGAAACCCGATTCGCAGTGTCAACGGCTAAATCCGGTTATCCGATTAACCGCTGAAAAAGACGCCAAAGGTAAGAAAAAACAGGCGCGAATTTCGATGTCATCTCATCATAAGCACAATAAAAAAGCTGCTAACGATAACGCGATTTATTATCATCACTTCACGTTACGCTTCTGCCTCCTATATAAGCCCCATCACATGCGCTATTTTCCTATGATTGTATTTTCTATGATGGTATCTGCCTCTGGCATGTTGCCTGTTCGGGCACAGCCCACTATTCCTGATATGACCGAACAAGCAAAAGCTCAATTTGAGATCAGGCAAATTGAGATGAAAAGCGATGCGCAGCATGCCTATCGGCTTTTTATCGCACTTCCCCGCCAACCGGCACCTGAAGGGGGTTATCCGGTTCTGTATATGCTGGACGGCAATGCTCAGTTTCCCGTTGCCGTAAATAGCTATAACGCAAAAAATGGCACGGCACCGCTGATTGTCGCCGTGGGTTATCCGATCGATAAGCCTTACGATGTCCCCGCCAGAACGCGTGACTACACGCCACCGACAACGCTCACCGACCCAGATTTTGCCGCAGGCGGCGAAGCTGAGGCGTTTTATCAATTCCTGCAATCCACGGTAAAACCCTGGGTTGAAGCGAACTACGCCGTGAATAAGCAAAAACAAACGCTGGCCGGGCACTCTTTCGGTGGCCTGTTTACGCTCTATACGCTTTTTAACCACACCGAATCTTTCCAGCGTTATGTTGCCGCAAGCCCGTCTATCTGGTGGGGAAATGGCGTTGTAATTCCAACAAGAACGCCGCTGCTCGCGACACCGCCACAATCCATTACCGTCACGGCAGGGGCAAATGAAGATGAGCCAGCCAAAACGCAGGCGGGTAAACCTGTTGATGAAAAGCGGGCAGAGCGTCTCAGCCAAAGAAAAATGGTGGAAAGAGCAACAGCACTGGTCGCACAGCTCAACGAACAAGGTACAAAAGCCGACTTTATTCTGTTCCCCGGTAAAGGGCACGGCGACGTGATCCCTGATGCCATCGGTAAAGCGGTTGCTATCGCTGGTCAATAATGCGCTAAGTCATAAATAAAAAGCCCCAGCATTTGGCCGGGGCTTCTTGTCTATTCATGCAGTAGGGCTTATTGCTGCGCTTCACGCTCAGCAATGAACGCCAACGCTTTATCAATACGCGCCAGCGAACGCTGTTGACCAATCGCATGCACAGTCACGTCAACGCCCGGAGACTGACCCGCGCCGGTTACCGCAACGCGCAGTGGCATACCGACTTTACCCATGCCCTGACCCAACTCGTCCGCCGTGCCCTGAATGGCGTGATGGATATTCTCCGGCGTCCAGCTCGTCATCACGGCCAGCTTCTCGCGTACCAGCTCAAGCGGCTGACGGGCAACCGGGCGCAGGTATTTCTTCGCAGCATCGGCATCAAACTCAGCAAAATCTTCATAGAAATAACGGCAAGAGTCCGCCATTTCTTTCAGCGTCTTGCAACGTTCGCCGAGTAAGCCAACCAGTTCGCTCAGCTGCGGCCCGGTGCGGGTATCAATTCCAGCCTGCTCGATATGCCATGACAAATGCGTCGCCACGTATTCTGCGGGTAAATGGTTAATATAGTGATGGTTCAGCCATTGCAGCTTCTCAGTATTGAAAGCACTCGCCGATTTGTTGACGGCATCCAGCGAGAACAACGATTTCATCTCACCTATAGAGAAGATTTCCTGATCGCCAGACGACCAGCCTAAACGCACCAGATAGTTCAGCAGCGCTTCCGGCAGATAGCCGTCATCGCGGTATTGCATTACACCCACAGCGCCGTGACGCTTGGACAATTTCTTACCGTCGTCGCCCAGGATCATTGACACATGCGCATATTCCGGCACTGGTGCGCCCAGCGCTTTCAGGATGTTGATCTGACGCGGCGTGTTGTTGATATGGTCTTCACCACGGATAACGTGCGTGATTTCCATATCCCAGTCATCAATAACAACACAGAAATTGTAGGTCGGTGAACCGTCAGTACGACGGATAATCAGGTCGTCGAGCTCCTGATTGCTGAATTCGATCGGCCCGCGAATGCGGTCATTGAAGATGACCGAGCCTTCCTGCGGGTTGAGGAAACGTACGACGTGCGGCTCATTATCAGCATGATGTTCGTGAGAGCCACGGCAACAGCCGTCGTAACGCGGCTTTTCGCCGTTTTCCATCTGCTTTTCACGCAGCGCTTCCAGACGCTCTTTAGAGCAATAGCACTTATAGGCCGTACCGTTTTCCAGCATCTGATCGATTACTGCGTTGTAACGGTCAAAACGTTTAGTCTGGTAGTACGGGCCTTCATCCCAGTTCAGGCTCAGCCAGTTCATACCATCCATAATGGCATCAATCGCGTCCTGAGTTGAACGCTCCAAATCGGTATCTTCAATACGCAGCACGAACTCGCCGTCATGATGACGGGCAAACAGCCAGGAATACAGTGCGGTACGAGCGCCGCCGACGTGGAGATAGCCAGTAGGGCTAGGGGCGAAACGGGTTTTGATTTTCATTTGGGATTACAGCCTTATTACGCAACGGCTGTCGGCATAGACCGACATAAGCTCAGAGAACAAAAGTGGGCAACATTCTATCACTCTGCTTCGATTCCTCAACGCCGTAACATGCCGCACGTGCTTTTATTCTGCTAGCGATAGCAAGATAACAGGCTGAATTGCGCAAGGATGCAGCACCAGCGGCGATAAATACGACGCCTTGACTAATTTTGCAACGAACAATCATTTTAGTTTTAAAAAGCGTTGACTCACATTCAAGGATCCCTATAATGCGACTCCACACAGCGGGGGTGATTAGCTCAGCTGGGAGAGCACCTCCCTTACAAGGAGGGGGTCGGCGGTTCGATCCCGTCATCACCCACCACTCTTTACGAAAGTAAAAGTGTCTCGCTGTGTAGAGTAAGAAGATTTGAGATTGGGTGATTAGCTCAGCTGGGAGAGCACCTCCCTTACAAGGAGGGGGTCGGCGGTTCGATCCCGTCATCACCCACCAATCTCATACCAGCTGGTCTTCTTATTAGAAGTTGAAGTAAATGTAGTTCAGAAGTGGGTGATTAGCTCAGCTGGGAGAGCACCTCCCTTACAAGGAGGGGGTCGGCGGTTCGATCCCGTCATCACCCACCACTTCTGCGGGTCGTTAGCTCAGTCGGTAGAGCAGTTGACTTTTAATCAATTGGTCGCAGGTTCGAATCCTGCACGACCCACCACTTCCGCAAAGTGAATCCTCTCTGAAGTAAATCCACCCAATGTTATATATTACACATATCGTGTAGATAAAATTCTACTCAATTGCTCCGCATTAGCGTTCCCAATATTCAATGAAGTACCGCAGCCCTACTCAGCTACGGCACATAAATATCACGCCAGTACGGCTAAATCCGCTGCATCAAAACCGCGTAATTTATCAGTCTGCCCAGAACGCACTTTTTGCACCCATTGCGCATCAGAAAGCAGGACTCGGCCGACCGCGATCAAATCAAACTCTTCCCGCTCCATCCGCGCATGCAGATTGTCCAATGCCGCCGTGCCAGAACCTTCACCGCCAAATGCAGCAAAGAAATCCGAGCTTAATCCCACCGAGCCAACGCTGATTGTCGCCGCACCCGTCAGTTTTTTCGCCCAACCGGCGAAGTTCAGCCCTTCCGCCCCATCAACCTCCGGGAATTCAGGCTCCCAGAAACGACGCTGGGAACAGTGCAGAATATCCACACCGGCCTCAACCAGCGGCGCTAGCCAGTCCGCCATCTCCTGTGGGGAACTCGCCAGACGTGCGCTGTAGTCCTGCTGCTTCCACTGACTCACACGCAGGATCAACGGGAAATCCTCACCAACAGCGCCCCGAACAGCACGAATTACCTCAGCGGCAAAGCGAGAGCGTTCGCGGATCGTTGCGCCACCAAAGGCGTCTTCACGCTTATTCGTGCCCGACCAAAAGAATTGGTCGATCAGGTAACCATGTGCACCATGCAGTTCCAACGTGTCAAAACCCAATCGTTTTGCATCCGCCGCAGCGCGAGCAAACGCCGCCACGGTATCGGCAATATCTTCTTCGGTCATCACCACACCGCGAGGCTCATCTGGGCCGACGATTCCCGAGGGACTTTCAACAGGCGCATCAGGCTCCCAGCCACGTCCGTGGGTTGAACCTGTATGCCAAATTTGCGGCCCAATACGGCCACCAGCGGCATGAACCGCTTTCGCTACCGCATCCCAACCGGCTAACGCGGCTTCGCTGTGAAAGAGCGGGATTCCGGGCATATTACGCGAAGCGGGACGATCGATTACCGTTCCCTCTGTCAGAATCAGCCCGACTCCCCCTTCGGCACGGCGGCGATAATATTCCGTCTGCGCTGGGCCAGGAATGCCGTTTTCAGCCATACCCCGCGTCATCGGTGCCATGACAATGCGGTTAGGAAGAGTTAACCCTTTCAACGTGAAGGGACGAAACAGAATATCGTCAGACATAGATATTTCCTTTTAAGGTTTAACGTCATAGCGGCGTTGAGCCGTGATTAAAAACGCAATTCATACGGTTGCACAACTCTTGCCACATAACGCATCGTACCATCACCCTATCTCTGGATTTTGATTATTCAGACTACGCTCCTTTTTCATAACATCTTGTTATTGCATTATTCCTATCCATCATTAGACCGCCGTAATTGCGGTGCTATGCTTGTCTGCGTTTACGATGTTCACGTAATTTTTTGACAGAAAATATCAAATTTATTGGTTTTCTATTCAACCCCTAAATCGACGACACTGCCGCACTCTATAAAGCATTGCCAACAAACATTACCAATAAGCATTTTTGCTCACTTATGAGGTTGTCTATTATGATTTCTCAGTTGAATCAGTGGTTCACGCGTTTAACCGATCATCCTGATGCAGGTAAACTTTTACTGCGTTTAACCGTGGGTATTCTGCTGCTGTTTCATGGCGTAGCAAAAGTTGAGCACGGTGTAGGCTGGATCGTACAGATGCTGCAAGGTGCAGGTCTGCCTGGTTTTATCGCTTACGGCGTTTATATCGGCGAGGTTGTTGCCCCGATTCTGATTATTCTTGGCGTATTTACCCGCATTTCCGGCCTGATTGCCGCGCTGACGCTGGTTGTAGCGACTCTGATGGTTGGCACAGGTAAATTCTTCACCCTAACTAATGTTGGTGCCTGGGCACTGGAAGTCGAAGCACTCTATTTCTTCGCCGGCATTATTATCATGTTGGTCGGTAGCGGTCGCTATTCTGTTGCCTCTAACCCCGCTTATCGCTAATCCTTGCCACCCGGCAGGTATTCACGACAAAAGCAAAAAACCCGCGGATTCGCGGGTTTTTTATTTCGATGCTCTGTCGGTCAGATTTCCCAATCGTGACTATAACGTTTGGGTTTGAACTGAATCACATCGCCTTTCTGTAGCCCGTGCAGGCTTACATCGTCTTTTGCGACTTCCGCTTCAATCAGTTCAGACTGCTCGCCCAGCTTCAACGACAGACGCGTTAAGGCACCGAGTGGGCGAATATCTCGCACTGTCACTGCCTGATAGCCTTCCTGAGCCTGAACGGATAACGACACTTCATGCGGACGGAACAGAATCGTTTCCTCCGTCTGCGCCACTTTCAACCGGTTACTGTCGCCAAGGAAATGGTAAACAAACTCGCTAGCTGGATTGTTATACACCTCTGCTGGCGTGCCGATTTGTTCAATCACACCTTTGTTCATCAGCACGATGCGGTCGGCAACTTCCATCGCCTCTTCCTGATCGTGTGTTACAAATACCGATGTCAGATCGATATCTTCATGCAGCTGAGACAGCCAGCGGCGCAGCTCTTTACGTACCTTGGCATCCAGTGCGCCAAAAGGTTCATCCAGCAGCAGGATGCTCGGCTCGACGATCAGCGCACGCGCCAACGCAATACGCTGACGCTGGCCGCCGGAAAGCTGTTCAGGATAGCGATCCCCCAACCAGTCCAACTGCACCAGATTCAGCAGCTCATGCACTTTCTTTTCGATGTCACTCTTCGATGGCCGGATATTTTTCGGCTTCATTCGCAGCCCAAACGCCACGTTATCGAACACCGTCATGTGACGAAACAGCGCGTAGTGCTGGAATACAAACCCTACGTTGCGTTTACGCACATCGTGAACGGACACATCTTGACCGTGGAAGATAATACTGCCGCTATCCGGCTGTTCCAGCCCAGCGATAATACGCAGCAGCGTTGTCTTACCGCAGCCCGATGGACCCAGCAACGCCACCAGCTCGCCGCTGTGGATAGACAAATTAATCTCGTTCAGCGCCCGGAACTGACCAAATTGTTTATTAATATTGCGAATCTCAATGCTCATTTTTGGCCAACTCCTGTTGTTTCTCTATTTGCTTCGTCAATCGGCTTTCACTCCACTGGCGCAGCAGCAGCACTACCAGTGACATAATTAGCAGAAGGATCGCCACGCTGAAAGCCGCAACGATGTTGTACTCGTTATAAAGAATTTCAATATGCAACGGCAGCGTGTTCGTCAGACCGCGAATATGGCCGGAAATGACGGAAACCGCGCCAAATTCCCCCATCGCACGCGCGGTACACAGCACCACGCCGTAGATCAGCGCCCATTTCACATTCGGCAGCGTGATGTGCCAGAACATTTGCCAGCCGTTAGCCCCCAGCAATCGCGCCGCTTCTTCTTCCTGCGAACCCTGCTCTTCCATCAGCGGGATCAGCTCACGGGCAACATAAGGCAGCGTAACGAAAATTGTCGCCAGCACGATGCCCGGCACGGCGTAAACAATTTGCAGATCGTGTTCGAGCAGGAAAGGATAGATCTTGCTTTGCGCCCCAAACAGCAGCACATACACCAGCCCCGCAACCACAGGGGAAACGGAAAATGGCAAATCGATCAGCGCCAGTAGAAAGCTCTTGCCACGAAATTCGAATTTCGTCACGCACCACGCCGTCGCCAGCCCGAACACTACGTTTAGCGGTACAGAAATGACGGTCGCAAGCAGCGTCAGCTTAAGTGCAGAAATCGCATCCGGCTCGGTAATCGCGTCCCAAAATGCGCCGACGCCTTTATCCAGCCCCTGAGTGACGACCATCATCAGCGGCAGCACCAGAATCAGGAAAAAGACGACCCATGCGAGTGAAACCAGAATGTAATAGGCGGCGGGCTGTTTTTTTCTTTTAGCCGCGTTGGCCTGAGTGGAAATAACCTGTTCCATGAAGACCGGCCCTTACAGTTTCGGTTGAATGCGGCGCTGCAACACGTTAATCAGCAGCAGCATAATGAAAGACACCAGCAGCATGAATACACCGATCCCCGTTGCTCCCTTGTAGTCATACTGATCGAGCTTGGAGACGATCAGCAGCGGCAGAATTTCGGTTTTAAACGGAATATTCCCCGCGATAAAGACCACAGAACCGTATTCGCCAACGCCGCGGGCAAAGGCCAGCGCAAAGCCCGTCAGCCACGCAGGTAACAGCGCAGGAAGCAAGACATGGCGGAAAACCTGAAGCGGGCGCGCGCCAAGGCAGGCGGCAGCTTCTTCCACTTCTTTCGGAATATCAGCCAGCACCGGTTGCAGCGTTCTGACCACGAAAGGCAGCGTGACAAAAATGAGCGCTAGCGTGATACCAATGCCGGTGTAGGCAATTTTGAACGGAAATAGCGAGCCAATCAGGCCATTCGGCGCATACAATGCCGTCAACGCAATCCCCGCCACGGCGGTTGGCAGCGCGAAAGGCATATCGATCATGGCATCGATCACTTTACGGCCGGGAAAGGTATAACGCACGAGCACCCAGGCCAGCAGCGTCCCGAGAATGCCGTTAATAAACGCCGCAGCCAGCGCCGTACCAAACGAAAGCCGCAGGGAGAAAAGCACCTGACGGCTAGTGATCAGATCCCAAAACTGACCAAACGTTAGTTGGCTGGCATACAAAAACATCCCCGCCAACGGAATGAGGACAATTAATCCTAAATAGCTCAGGCTAAACCCTAACGTTAGCCCGAAACCGGGAATCACTGAGGAAGAACGTTGTGACATACCGTGCCTTTAATTTTCATACTCACTACCCAGCCAACAACTGCTTGCCGACGCGCGCTACCTGACTGAAAGGTTAAAGGCGGCAGGTCCTCTGCCTTCTTAACCTGAAAAAAGCCGCTAGGGTGATAGCGGCCTTAATCCGTCAGACATTAAAAACTTACTTATTAATCTCTTTAAAGATGGCGTCGAACACACCGCCGTCGTTAAAGAATTTGTCCTGTGCTGCTTTCCAGCCGCCGAAATCCTTATCAATCGTCACCAGATTCACCGGTGCAAACTGATCTTTAAACTCTTCAGCGATCTTGGCATTGCGTGGGCGGTAGAAATTTTTACCGATGATGCGCTGCGCTTCATCGCTGTAGAGGTATTGCAAATAGGCTTCAGCCTGTTTCTGCGTTCCCTTACGTTCAACGACTTTGTCGACAACGGCAACCGGTGGTTCAGCCAGAATCGACAGAGAAGGCGTCACGATCTCAAGCTGATCGCCGCCCTGTTCTTGCAGAGACAAGTAGGCTTCGTTTTCCCATGCCAGCAGTACATCGCCTAGCTGACGTTGCACAAAACTGATCGTTGCCCCACGAGCACCGGTATCCAGTACGGGTGCATGGCGATACAGTTCAGTGACAAATTTCAGTGCAGTTTCATCATTGCCACCCGGTTGCGCTTTGGCATAGGCCCACGCGGCCAGGAAGTTCCAACGCGCACCACCAGAGGTTTTCGGGTTTGGCGTGATCACTTCAACGCCCGGCTTCACCAGATCGTTCCAGTCTTTGATTTGCTTCGGATTACCTTTGCGCACCAGAAAAACGATGGTGGAGGTGTAAGGGGTGCTGTTATCAGGCAGACGCGCCTGCCATTTAGGATCGATCAACTGTTGATTCAGGTTTAAGGCGTCAATGTCGCCCGCCAGCGCCAGCGTCACCACATCAGCCTGCAAGCCGTCAATCACCGAACGCGCCTGCTTTCCAGAACCACCGTGTGAATTTTTGATGGTGATATCTTCACCTGTGGTCGCTTTCCAATGCTTAATAAACGCCGCATTGTATTGCTGATACAGTTCGCGCGTCGGATCGTAAGACACGTTTAATAATTCGGTAGCCGCCGAGGCCACACCGGAAAACAACAGTGCTGCCGTAGCAACAGATAACCCCAGACGACGTATTGACATTCTTATCACTCCCTAATGCTCGAAAGTATCAGATAAAATCATGACGGATGTGACTGATTAATAAATTAAATAATTCGATTCGCAGGAAAAAACGTTATCGTTTTGAACCGCGTACATGCCGCTTGAAATAGGACGGGTATATCAGGCTGACAACATGGAAGTGACAATAGTGGATATAAGGAAGGGGCAAAAATATTGTTTCGCGATAATTTATGCTATCGCGTTATATTGTTAATGATTATGTAATAGTTTTCAGTCTAAGCAATTTTGTTGCAGCGGAAATATTTTACGACGGGATATGAGATAACCCTGATGCCGTGCGACATCAGGTGAATACGGTGCAAGGTAAGCTTAAATCACAGTGGACGCCAAACGACGTGTCTTTCTGCCCTACTCTTCTTCATCCAGTTGCAAAGCCACGTACAGCAGCAGACGGTCATCGAAATTCCCCAGATCTAACCCCGTTAGTTCTGAGATGCGGTTAAGGCGATATTCCAGCGTATTACGGTGGATAAACAGCGCTTTCGCCGTCGCACCGGGTTGAACGTTGTTACGGAACCAGGCACCCAGCGTCCGACGCAGCAGACCATTGCCGTCCATTGCTTTAAGCTTCGAAAGCGGGCGCACCAGCTCATTTGCCTGCCAGCCGCCGCGCAGGCTGTCCAGCAGCACGGGTAACATCAAATCCTGATAGTAATAACAGCGCTGGGCGGGCATACGCTGTTTACCTACGCTCATGGTCGTTCGTGCCGTGCGGTAGGAGCGCGCGATACTGCCGGGGCCAGAAAAATAGTTCCCCAGCGCCAGCCGTACTCGCAGCCGACTGCTTTCCGCCATACGCGACATCAGCGTATCCACGCGACGTCGGTGTTCCTCTGCATCCCAACGCCCGTGGCTGTTCAGCGCCGGTTTTAGTACCACCATTTCCGTCAGAGAAACGATAGCGATCAGGTTGTCGCGTTCCGGCGTGGTCAGCAACGTCTGCAACTGCTGTAGCTCTGCCATAGCGGAGTCGACGCCGAGCTGCCCGCTGTCCACTTCGATCACCGCAGCGACACGGGGCTTATTCAGATCGATGCCTAAACGCTGCGCCCACTCCATGAGAGCGGGAGACAGATCGTCGGTACGAATCAGGTTCAGTACCAGCTCTTCACGCAGGCGGCTATCCTGCGCCAGCATATGCAGCAGCCTCGCCTGCTCCAGCATCATTTCCGCCGTCATGCAGACAAGTTCGCCGTATTGCCGCAGCTGGCTGGGATTCCCGGTCAGGCCGATGACGCCAACGATTTCACCGTCGATGCGCAAAGGTAAATTGATACCCGGACGCACGCCGTGCAGGTGACGCGCCACGGCATCATCAATATCGACGACTCGCCCCTGCGAAAGCGCCAGCAGCGCGCCTTCGTGCAGTTCCCCCAATCGTTCCTGATCGCCACTGCCGATAATCTTACCGCGAGCATCCATCACGTTGATATTGCTATCAATGATCTGCATAGTCCGCGCGACAATATCCTGTGCCATCTTGGCATTGAGATGATACGACGCCATTTTTACCTCTGAGAGGAACATTGACAATTGCACCAGCATACCGCCACACGGTGCGCCACACATTGTGCAAATTAACAAAGAAACGGGAATTAGATTAAATCTGTGGAAGAACTCACAAAAGCACGTTGATAGAGAAGGAAGAAGTGGCCGAGTACCTGAGTACCCGGCCAGATAAGTAACGTAACAAATTGTCTTAAAAGGTAATTATTAACGTAGACGTTGAACCGTTCGATTACTGAGCCAGCAGATAAATCGTGCTCTCGCCACGACGAACGTTCAAGGCCAATACGGCCGGTTTGCTGTCCAGAATTTTACGCAGCTCACCAATATTCTGTACCGACTGTTGGTTAACCCCCAGAATAATGTCGTCCTTCTTCAAACCAATTTTAGCCGCCGCGGAACCGGGTTTAACGTTATCCACCTTGACGCCTTTTTTGTCGTCCACCTGAGTATTACTCAGCTCGGCACCTTCAATACCAGAGTAGAGATTACCGGAAGCCACCTGAGCCTGATTGCTCTGTTGCAGCGTCACCTCAACCGTCAGCGGTTTACCCTCACGCAGCAGGCCCAGCGCTACTTTGCTGCCCACCGGCAACGATCCAACCTGCGCGCGCAGCGCAGAGAAGCTGCTGACCGCCTTACCATTCAGCGTGACGATCACATCGCCTGCCTTGATGCCCGCTTCATCTGCCGCTGATTTAGGTCGCACTTGACTCACAAACGCACCGCGCTGTGCATCAACTTTCATCGCCTGCGCCAGTTCGGAGTTCAGCTCCGTCCCGGTGATGCCCAGCTCGCCGCGCTTCACTTCGCCAAACTCGACAATCTGTGCCACCACGCTTTTCACCATATTGCTGGGGATAGCGAAACCAATCCCGATATTGCCGCCATCTGGAGCAAGAATCGCGGTATTCAGCCCAACCAGCTCCCCGTTCAGATTAACCAGCGCACCACCGGAATTCCCCCGGTTGATCGCCGCATCGGTCTGAATAAAGTTCTCGTAGTTTTCAATATTCAACCCGCTACGCCCCAGCGCGGACACAATACCCGATGTCGCCGTTTCGCCCAGACCATACGGGTTACCAATCGCTACCGTGTAATCACCGACCCGCAGTTGGTCAGAATCTGCGACCTTAATCGCCGTCAGATTTTTAAAATCTTTCAACTGCACCAGCGCGATATCCGAACGTGGATCTTTGCCTAACACTTTGCCGTCATACTTGCGACCATCGCTGAGTCGAACCTGAATTTTATCGGCGTTATCCACCACATGGCTGTTGGTCACCACATAGCCTTTTTCTGCATTAATCACGACGCCCGCACCCAGCGCCTGGAAATTCTCCTGCTGCGGCGGCTGACCATCGTCGTCACCGTCTCCCTGACACATCGGCGATGACTGGAACGGCGATCCTTCCTGACAGAAAGGCGAGTTTTCACCAAAAAACGGCTGAAGCTGCGGTGGGATACCGTCTTTTCCCGCATTGCCCGCATGGGTCGTATGCCCTTCCACATAGATGCTCACCACGGAAGGCATGACGTTTTCCAGCATAGGGGCCAGGCTGGGTAATTGACCCGATGACGCGGCAGACGCCGCTGACTCAGCGGCATTCGCCGTGGTGGAGCCCATCGCCATCGCCAGACTTAACGCTAGCGCACTCAGAACCAGTGATTTTCTTTTCATAGGAGGTTATCTCATAGTAATCAACACGCGAGTCTTACGGCCCGTGTACCCGACACCGGGTACACTCAGTGGTCGTGCTGTATGAGATAAATATGGACCAACAAGGTTCCCGAGGGGAAGATCGTGAAGCGTAAGGAAATATTGAACGGCTTTACAAAAGTCGCGATTTCCGTTGCGGCCTGTTCATCGCTAATCTGCCGCCATCAACTTGCGGTATTCGTCGTAGGCATACAAATCCGTCATACCGCTGATGTAATCCTGCATCAGGCGCGCCCGATAATAATATTCACGGATGACGCGCTCGGTTTCGGGTAATCCTTCCAACCCAGCAACCGCTTCACAATAGGCCAGACAGTGCTTGCTGGAGAGCTTGTGATAAAGCCGCGTTTCAATCGGATAGCGCTTGTGCGTATCGTCGCTCACAAGCTGGCTGAAATCCTGATAGGGCATCTCGAGCAGCGGGCTATAAATATCCAGCAGGCCGCGAATCACGCGATCCCCCTGTAGCTCCAACTGTTCAACTTCATGATGGTTAAAAACGTGCTTTAAGGCGACGCGTTTGAAAATACCTAACAGGCGGTTCTGCGGGCTGTCGTCCTCAAGCAACGCCTGATTGAACGAACCGGCATAAACTTCCGGCAGGTTGTCGATAAAACGCTGCGCGGCATGCGGCACCATCTGCCCCACGGTATGAACACGGAGATTCATGAAGAACTGATCGTCGTGGCTACGCCATTGAAAGCGTTCGCGTTCTTTGTAAGCACGTTCGATCGTTTTAGCGAAAATATCTTTCTCGGTTCCTGCGCCCCAATTTTCGCGCAGACGATCGTAAAGTTCGTCGATCGTGAGGATATCTTTCTCGACGGCATCCTCAAGATCCGCAATGCAGTAGGATACATCGTCGGCCGCTTCCATGATGTAGCTCAGCGGGTGACGATGAAATTCGCCCATATCCAGCTCTTTACGCAGTGTGGCGACAAACGCTTCTTCTGCCAGATAGTAGCCCGGCTTCTTCATCAAATACTGGTAATTCGCCGGAAGCTCGCCGTGCCAATACGCGGGACGGGTGTATTTCAGAATGCAGGCCACCTGCCCGTAGGTCAGGTTGAGCTTCAGCAACGTATGCACCAGACGGATCGCCTGTGCATTGCCTTCAAAATGACTCAGATCCTGCCGGATTTGCCCACGCAGATCGTCCAGTCCATCCTGCTGCATCCGCAGCGTAGGCACTCTACAGTCATCGACGCGTTCCGAGGATTCATTGTCCAGATAGTGGCTATCCAGTAATTTTCTGAACCACTGATTAATCGCCGATTCGCCAAAATGCCCAAACGGCGGATTGCCAATGTCATGCATCAGACACGCCATTTCGACCAGGCTTTCAAACGGCGTTTCTCTGTCGTTCAGACCCAGCGACGCAAGCCGCCCGTCGACTTTCAGGCGGTGCAAAATCTCTTTGGCGATATAGCGACCAACCTGCTGAACTTCCATTGAGTGGGTAAGACGGGAGCGGACGGCCGCATTACGTTCTAGCGGAAAAACCTGGGTTTTTTGCTGTAAGCGGCGGATGGCAGCGGAGTTAATAATACGACCCCGATCGCTCTCAAACTGGCGCACAATCGTATATTCATCCTCAGCCGTTTTAGCTCGACTGAAATGCCGCTGAAAACTCATTTTTTTGGCGAAATCGATACCAGACATACGGTTCTCCCTATCATCCCGCTACAGCACAATGATGGACACTCCATCTCATCCCGCTAGCCATGATAGACTAACCCCAGCTACACGCCTTCCATTTATAACAGAATTTGCGGGGAACCTTATGAAAGTCGGTATTATCGGCGCGATGGAACAAGAAGTAACGCTGCTGCGCGATCGGATTGAAAACCGTCAGACCTTCCAGCGTGCAGGTTGCGAAATCTACACCGGACAAATCAACGGCGTAGACGTCGCCCTACTGAAATCCGGTATCGGCAAAGTCTCCGCCGCGCTGGGCACCACGCTGCTGCTGGAACACAGCAAGCCAGACGTCGTAATTAACACCGGTTCCGCTGGCGGACTCGCGCCTACATTGAACGTCGGGGATATCGTCGTTTCCGATGAAGTGCGCTACCACGATGCCGACGTCACGGCTTTTGGCTATGAACCCGGCCAGATGGCGGGCTGCCCTGCCGCTTTCCTTGCCGATGAAAAGCTCATCGCGCTGGCGCAGGCAGTGATTGCCGAGTTACAGCTGAACGCCGTGCGCGGCCTGGTTGTCAGCGGTGATGCCTTCATTAATGGCGCGGAGCCGTTAGCCCGTATCCGCACCACCTTCCCGAAAGCGATTGCCGTAGAAATGGAAGCGACGGCCATCGCCCATGTATGCCACCAGTTCGCCGTCCCGTTTGTGGTTGTACGCGCGATTTCTGATGTGGCCGATAAAGCCTCACACCTGAGTTTCGATGAGTTCCTGAGCGTTGCAGCACAGCAATCAACGCGGATGGTAGAAGCGATTCTGGCCAAACTGGCCGCACGCTAATCGTGACAGTCAGGTTCCTCTGCTGGCTGACCGGGCTGCTGCTCTGCTCTGCCGCTTATGCTATTCCGCAGCGTGTCATCAGTCTCGCACCACACGCGACGGAAATGGCCTATGCGGCAGGCATGGGCGAACAGCTGATTGCAGTCAGCGCCTGGTCAGATTACCCGCCAGAAGCGAAAAAGCTGGAACAGGTGGCTTCCTGGCAGGGAATCAACCTCGAGCGGATCCTCGCCCTCAAACCCGATCTGATTCTGGCGTGGCGCGAGGGTAACCCGCAGCGTCCGCTGGAACAGCTCGCCAATTTCTCGATTCCTATCGTTTATCTGGATGCGAAGACGTTAGACGATATCCCGGCGTCACTACGACAGCTGGCGACCTACAGCCGCCATCCTGAGCAAGCCGAACGGGCCGCGACAGCTTTTCAGCAGGAAATAGGTGAACTCCAGCACGCTGGCAAGAAACCTAACGCCGCGCCATTGCGGGTATTCATTCAATTTGGCACTCAACCGCTGTTTACTTCTTCGAAAGCGACGCTGCAAAGCCAGATCGTTTCGCTGTGCGGTGCCGAAAATGTCTTTAGCGACAGCCCGGTGCCTTGGCCGCAGGTCAGTCGTGAACAGGTGTTAAGACGCCAGCCGCAGGCCATTATTGTCGGCGGTGCGCCAGATAGAATTTCCAGTGTGCAAGCGTTTTGGCGGCCGCAATTAGCGGTTCCGGTAATTACCGTCAATGAAGACTGGTTTAGCCGCAGCGGCCCACGTTTACTCTTGGCAGCCCAGCAAATTTGTTCTCAATTAACCGAGTTAAGACCCACGCTTTCGTCAGCGAAGTGATTGTTAATTAACAGAGTGAACCCATTTCGACAACAATAGCTTCATTAGTATACAAGTTGTAACACTAACAGCCTTTTATTTCGCCAATAGTTGCCGATAATCTGAACGTAAGGGTGGAATCATAGACATCAATAAAGGTGTTGATTACCACTCGGCGATAAAGCCAAAGCAAGACGAAGTAAGAAAACTTTTGAACCGATATCGGTTCCTTTAACACCAGGTAGCTTTAACTATGAAAAATGCGTTGCTTTACTCGGGCTTACTTATGGCGGCCTGTAGCACGGCGTATGCAGGGAGTCAGGGCGGGCAAATTAACGCTCAACTGACGATACTACCGGCGTGCGGCGTAACGCCTCAATCCGGTCAATATAAAATGAATTGTAACGTAGCCTCTGTACCACAACCTAAAATTACTGAGTCACGTATTCAGGTCGATCAGGCAAAATTTTCGACTTCTGCGGCAAAAACAGCACAGGGTACGGAAACGCGTCTGATTACGGTCGAATGGTAATCACAGTAAAAACACGAGGCGTGTTCTTTAATTAACGCGTCTTGTGACAGGTTGGTTGCTTGTTTACTATAAAAAAACCGTGTCTCGGCAACAAGACACGGTTTTTATTTTTCAGTCGGTCAATCACCGTAATGCAGGATCAGACGCTGAAAGAGGAACCACAGCCGCAGGTGGATTTCGCATTCGGATTCGTCACGATAAAGCGAGAACCTTCCAGGCCTTCGGTATAATCCACCGCACCGCCAACCAGATATTGCAGGCTCATCGGATCAACCACCAGCGCCACACCTTGTTTCTCAATGGTCATATCGCCGTCGTTGATTTGATCATCAAAGGTAAAACCATACTGGAAACCGCTACAGCCGCCGCCCGTGATATACACACGCAGTTTCAGCTCTGGGTTTTCTTCATCAGCAATCAGGTTTTTCACCTTGCTTGCCGCCGCATCGGTAAATTGCAGAGGCAGTGCTGCTATATCATCGCTCATATTTTTACTCCCAACTCAGGGCTTATCAGGTGATAGACCCATATTCATACGCTTATTATCCGGCAGTATGCGAAAACGTTCAAGATTTGACAGCTGCTGTTGAAATAATCGCCGCATTATGCCGCTTCATCTACCCCACAGCCAGTACTCTCTGTGGGTATGGTGCGGTGTGTTTTCAAGTGAAAACCTGCACAGCGATTTCATAACGGCGGTCAGTTCATTAGAATACCCCTACATTTTACGATCAAGACCAGTCAGGACCGCGTAATGAACAAATCTGAAAGCCTGTATGCTGCGGCACAGCAACTTATTCCCGGCGGTGTGAACTCACCCGTTCGTGCTTTTAACGGCGTCGGCGGTACCCCGCTGTTCATCGAACGGGCTGATGGCGCTTATCTCTATGACGCTGACGAGCAAGCGTACATTGATTACGTGGGATCGTGGGGCCCAATGGTGTTGGGTCACAATCATCCGGCAATCCGTGATGCAGTGATCGCGGCGGCAGAACGCGGCCTGAGCTTTGGCGCGCCGACAGAAATGGAAGTGCAGATGGCGCGTCTGGTCACCTCACTGGTGCCGAGCATGGATATGGTGCGGATGGTCAACTCCGGTACAGAAGCCACCATGAGCGCGATCCGTCTGGCGCGTGGTTATACCGGCCGCGACAAAATCATCAAATTTGAAGGCTGCTACCACGGCCACGCTGACTGCCTGCTGGTGAAAGCCGGCTCTGGCGCGCTGACGCTGGGCCAACCTAACTCCCCCGGCGTTCCGGCTGATTTCGCCCGCCACACGCTGACCTGCGTCTATAACGATTTGTCATCCGTTCGTGCCGCGTTTGAACAATATCCTGACGAGATCGCCGCGATCATTGTCGAACCTGTTGCGGGCAACATGAACTGCATCCCACCGCTGCCAGATTTCCTTCCCGGCCTGCGCGCTCTGTGCGACGAGTTTGGTGCTCTGTTCATTATCGATGAAGTGATGACCGGTTTCCGTGTGGCGCTGGCGGGTGCACAGTCGCACTACGGCGTAGTACCAGATCTGACCTGTCTGGGGAAAATCATCGGCGGCGGCATGCCAGTCGGCGCATTCGGCGGCAAGCGTGAAGTCATGCAGGCGTTGGCACCGACCGGCCCGGTTTATCAGGCAGGAACGCTGTCCGGTAACCCAATTGCCATGGCCGCAGGCTTTGCCTGTTTGACGGAAGTCGCGAAACCCGGCGTACATGAAAAGCTCACCGCGTTGACCAATCAGCTGGCTGATGGCCTGCTGGCTGCGGCGAAAGCCGAAAACATTCCGCTGGTGGTGAATCAGGCAGGTGGCATGTTCGGCCTGTTCTTCACGGATGCCGAGAGCGTCACCTGCTATCAGGATGTGATGAAGTGCGACGTCGAGCGCTTTAAGCTGTTCTTCCACATGATGCTGGAAGAAGGGATTTACCTCGCGCCGTCCGCGTTTGAAGCGGGCTTTATGTCGTTGGCGCATACGCCACAGGATATTGATCGCACCATCGAAGCCGCGCAGCTCTGCTTCTCACGCCTGTAAAACGGACTCGTACACAATGGCGTCACTCAGTGACGCCATTACTGCTCAACACCCGCCTCTGCTCCGCCCCCACTTTTTTCGTCAGGATTCTCGTTTGAGAATGACAAGCCCTCTCAAATTGGTTATGAGTAAGTCTATGTTCCTGAAAATAGCGGAGAGATCATGTTAAAGGTTCTAGGACGCACGTCGTCGATCAATGTTCGGAAAGTGCTGTGGCTGTGTGATGAGTTGGCGATTCCCTTTGACCGCGAAGACTGGGGTGAAGGTTATCAGTCACCGCAGTCACCGGAATTTTTGGCGCTCAATCCTAATGCCATGATACCGGTGATTCAGGACGACGATTTCGTCATGTGGGAATCGAACGCGATTATACGTTACCTCGCCAACGCGAAGGACGGTGCCTGGCTCTACCCACAGGATCCGCGTAATCGTGCTTCGGTCGATCAATGGATCGACTGGCAGGCCAACGAGCTTAATCCCTCATGGCGTTACGCTTTTATGTCGCTGGTGCGCCAGTCTCCCGCACATCAGGATCCGGCGCTCTTGGCCGCATCCTGCAATCTTTGGTCCCGCACCATGGGCATTTTGAATCAGCAATTAGAGCGAACCGGCCACTACGTCGCAGGAAAAACGTTCACGCTGGCTGATATTCCCATCGGGCTATCGGTAAACCGCTGGTATGAAACGCCGCTAGAACACACCGACTATCCCGCCGTCCGCGCCTACTATGAGCGCTTAAGCGAACGCGCGGGCTACCTGACCTGGGGACGCAACGGCACGCCATAAGGCTACTCTAAAACGACGCTACACTACCCGGCTCGATACCGCTCATCTCACAGGCCAGCGCCCCCGCGCGCTTAAGTGCATAGGTGTAGCGTTCATCAAACGGGTAGCAGCACGATAGCCGAAGCGCATGTTTACAGCGACCGCTCAGCGTGTAAAGTTCGCCGGGCGTGACGCAAATCCGCTCTTGCAGCAGGCGATGAAATAACTCAACCCCATCCACGCCGCCCGGTAATTCCAGCCAGAAAACAAAACCGCCCTGCGGCTGCGTCGCCCGCGTCCCCTGTGGGAAATGTCGGGCAATCAACCCACGCGCCTCATCCATCTGCGCGGCATAGCGGCGACGCAGTGTGCGCAGATGGTGATCGTAACCGCCGGACTCCAGAAACTGCGCCAGCGTTTCCGACAGCAGCGCCGATTCCGCCATTGACGAGACCGCTTTCAGCCGCGCCACTTTGGCACGGAAACGGCCCGATGCCATCCAGCCGATACGAAAATCCGGTGCCAGCGTTTTCGTGAAGCTGGAGCAGTAAATCACCCAGCCGTCGCGGTCGAAGGCTTTCACCGTCGGCGACAGCGGCCAGGTAAACTGAAGTTCGCTGTATAACCCATCCTCGATCAGCGGAACCTGATAGTCGTTCACCAACTTTGCCAGCCGCTTTTTATCCGCCAGCGTCATGCTGCATCCCAACGGATTCTGGGCATTCGGCATGGCGATAATCGCCTGTAATCGCTGTTCTGACAGCAGCAGTTCCAGTGCATCCAGCGCAAGACCACGTTGCGGATCGGTGGGAATTTCCACCGTTTTCAATCCCAGACTGGCAAGCAGAGGAAAAAGATAAAAATAGGTTGGCGTTTCCAGCCCCACACAGTCGCCCTGCTGTGTGACCGTGCGTAGCGCCAGCTGTAGCGCTTCCATACAGCCGTGGGTGATAGTGATGTCCTCGCGGGTCAATGTCATACCCAAATCCATCGCTCGCCGCGCCACTTCGCGCCGCAGCCGTTCACTGCCCGGCGGTAGCGCATAGCGACCAATCAGGTCGGGCTGTCGCCGTAGCAAGGAAGCGGCAATACGGCTGATCTTTTCGGTCGGATAGAAATCGGCATGCTGCGGGCACGCCAGAGAAATGTTGATGTAATCCGGGTGCGTCTGAGCAGCAAAAACGGTATCAATCAGATCCAGTTGCTCGCTGCCCGGCACAATCACCTGCGCACGGTGGGGCTTGCTCTCCGTCAGCGACGGCAGACGTCCTCGCACAAAATAGCCGGACTGCGGTCGTGCTTCGATCAACCCGCGATCTTCGAGAATACGCCAGGCATTCAACACCGTATTCACACTCACCTGATGCGAACCGGCAACGCGGCGAATAGAAGGCAAACGGCTTCCCGGCGCTAACGTTCCTTGATGAATCGCCGTGGCGAAGGTTTCCGCGAGCTGTTGATAGAGCGTACTTTCTTGTGAGTCGATAATGGACACAGTTCCCCCGTCAGCCGATGAGTACAGTTAACAGTTAATGCATTTTGTACCCATAACAATAATCATTTTGTGTATCTGTAACCATTTCTTTTTTCTGCCTACCATAGTGTTCTTCCCCATCATCAGGATAACACCATGCTCGACCCTTCTTTTTTCAGCTACGTCACCGTCATGTCCATCACGCCGGGGCCTAATAATCTGCTGCTGGCGACATCAGGCGTCAATTTTGGTCTGCGTCGTACGTTGCCGATGCTGATGGGTATTTTAATTGGCTGCGCGCTACAAACGGCGCTGATGGGGGTGGCATTGGAGCTTTTGCTGAACTGGCTGAGCGCGATCCGCCTCCCCCTTACCGTGCTGGGATGCGTCTATCTACTGTGGCTATCGTGGAAAATCGTGCGCTCATCGGCACCAGAATTACAAGGGCGAGTACAGCCGATGACCGTACTGCAAGGGACGCTATTTCAGGCGGTGAACCCGAAAGCCTGGCTGATGTCCAGCAACATCGCGCTGCTGTATACCGCCAGCAACGGTATTTTCACCACGATGCTCGCCTTTATGGCGCTCAATCTACCCTGTATTTTAGTCTGGGCACTACTCGGCGATCGCATCGGTAAACATCTTCAGGAACCGTGGAAACTGAAAGCCTTCAACGGCATCATGGCGCTTTCTCTGGTGCTCACCACGTTCTGGATGCTGGTCGAAGCTATTAACGTTTCGGGCTAATCACACGGCCTCGGCGGGCTTCCCTCCCCGCCGAGGCCCGCATTATTTCACCTGTTTACGCAATAGATAAACAAAGTAAGGCGCACCGATAAACGTCGCGAGCAGCCCCGCCGGGATCTGCGCCGGAAAGAGGATCATCCGGCCAAACCAGTCTGCCATTACCATCAGCGCACCGCCAATCAATGCAGAGCAGGCAATTTGCGGTAACACGCGGCTAAAGCCCAG
Source organism: Pectobacterium brasiliense (assembly GCF_016950255.1). NCBI lineage: Bacteria > Pseudomonadati > Pseudomonadota > Gammaproteobacteria > Enterobacterales > Pectobacteriaceae > Pectobacterium > Pectobacterium brasiliense. The sequence goes on from NZ_JACGFN010000002.1 coordinate 523,654, forward strand.
CATCCGCGCCATATGGGGCGCCATTAAACCCACAAAGCTCATCGGCCCGACCATCAGCGTTGCCATCGCGGTCAGTACCGATGCCAACAGCAAAACCAGCAGACGAACCGGCGTAACGGCCACGCCAAGTGCTCTGGTTGTGGTAGTGCCAAGCGGCAGAATACGCAGCCAGCGCTGACACAACGGGACGATCAACAGCAGCAGAACGGCAATCACCGCCGTGCGTATCGCGTCAGTCGGTTCAACCGCATAGGTTGAGCCCGACAGCCAGGTCAACACGGTTCCCATACGCGGATCGCCACTGGCCAGCAGCAGCGCAATGACGGTGGTGAACGCCATGCTCAGTGCGATCCCCGCCAGCAGCATACGCTGCGTGGAGAAACCACCGCGTCCAGCGATCATCACCATAACCAACAGCGTCAGCGCCGCACCCGCACTACCGGCCGGAAGTAGCCACACGAACGCATTGCCGGGAATGAAGAACAGCAAAATAATGACGCCAAACGATGCGCCAGAGCTAATCCCCAGCACTTCCGGGCTCCCCATCGGGTTGCCCGTCAGCTTCTGTATTAGCGTTCCCGCCACCGCCAGCATCACTCCAGCGGTTAACGCCGCCAGCACCCGAGGCCAGCGCCATGAGAGCAACTGCGTTAACACATCACCGCCGCCCCACTGCCAGCCGTCGGCATCTTTCCCTAACATCAGCGCCGTAATCACCACCATTCCCAGCAGCATGACGCCAAGTACCAGCCACTTTCCCCACAGGCGACGTTCAGCCGTCGGCGTACTGCTGCTGTCGACCATCGCAGGTTGACCGCTATTACGCAGGCGCGGCAACAGCCACAGTAGCAGCGGCGCACCAATCAGCGCGGTCGCGGCACCCGTTGGAACGTCAAGCCACACGCGGCTCAGCCAGATAACGCCCTGATCGGTAACGCCAAGCAGCAGCGCCCCCAGCAGCGGCGCTAATAAGAGACGGTGAAGTAACCGTCGAGCGCCCAGCATTTTCGCCAGTAGCGGCGCAAACAGGCCGATAAAACCGATAATGCCTGCCGCACTCACTAATTGGGCACACAGGAAAATCCCCAGCCCAAGCGCGCTCAGACGTGCCAGCGACAGCCCAAGCCCCAAGTTACGCGCGACGCCGTCATCCAGTCCCAGTAGCGTTAGCGGACGAATTAACAACAGCGATAGACAGAAACACGCCGCGAGACGCGGGAGAACAAACTGCACATTGCTCCAGTCCTGCTGGTTCAGCACGCCGCTGCTCCACAGGAACAGACCCTGCAACTGCTCATGATGAAAGAGCACCAGCAGTTGATTGACTGCGCTACAGTAGAAACTCAGCACCAGCCCCGCCAGTATCAGCGTCACGGGCGATAAACGCTTGCCCCAGGCGACGCCAAAGACCAACGCACCAACCACCAGCGCCCCAGCCATGGCCGCGACCTGCTGGAGCCATGCGCCACCCGGCAGCGCCCACAGTGTGACCACTGTGATCCCGAGCTGTGCGCCCGTGGCGATCCCCAGCGTTGATGGCTCAGCCAGCGGATTACGCAAGACCTGCTGGAACAGCACGCCGCACAGCCCCAGCCCCGCGCCAATCAGCAGCGCCAGCACCATGCGCGGTAACAGGCTGTAATGGAATAGAAGCTGCTGCATGTTGTTTAAAGCAGGCTGCGTCAGTGCCTCAAACCACTGCGACACAGGCAATTGCTGCTGCAAATTGTAGCTACCCATCCCCAGAATCACGATCAGCAGAAAACCAATCAAAACAATGGGAAGTACCAATGGATGAACGGCACGCTTATGCGCGACAGACAGAGAATTAGGCATGCTTTCTCGCCTCCAGCGCCTGATTCAATACGCGGCAGAAGCGCATCGCCGAGAGCGTTCCGCCGTATAACCAAACGGCAGGCACACGTTGCAAACGCTGGTTACGCACAAACGGCATGGCCTGCCAGAGCGGGTTGTTATCAAGCTGTGCGCTGATGGCGCTATCGCCATGCTCGAAGCAGAGTACGTTGGCATCGCCAACGTCTGCCAGACTCTCAATGCCCACAATGGTACTGCCCCAAAAGCTGGTTTCACCACGCCAGGCATTTTCTATCCCGACATGATCCATCACTTCCTGAAAAAGGCTGTTCTTGCCAATCACCAGCACATGGCGGCTGTCGACCAGCGTAATGAGCAACAGCGGCCGCTGGTTGTAAGGCTGGAGTGTGATTTTTTCCTGCTGGAGAAACTGCGCCAGCTCCGTCAGATGCTGCTCGCCAGCCGCTTTCATATTGAGCGCATCGGCCAGTTTCATGACCGAGGTCTGTGCCGACGTCAGCGGTTTTCCCTGTTCGTTGCTGAAGCCAAAGCCCAGCAGCGGAGAAATACGAGACATTTTTGCGACTGAAGGGCCGTAACCTTCAGAGTAAAGGATCAGCGAGGGGCGAATCTGCGTCAGCAATTCCAGATTAGGCTCGGTACGCAGCCCCACATCAATTACCGATTCAGGCAGCGCGGGCTCTTTCACCCACAGGTTGTAGTTATGCTTATCTGCAATCGCGAAGGGCGTGATGCCCAACGCCAGAAGCAGTTCAACAGGCAACCACTCCAGCGCCACAATGCGGTTTAAATCGGGAAATGTGGCAGTCGCTCCCCTGCTCGCCGCCGAATAAACCAGCGGTGACAACAGCAGCGCCGTCAGCAAACGACGGCGTAGCGGATCGGGAGAGGATGGAGAAGAAAAAAATTCAGGCATCATGAGCAGGAAAACCGAGTTAACAAACGAAGCTGACCGGCGCGCCACCCGCCGGATGAGGCAGAATGCCCATGGGAATGCCGTAGATATTTTCCAGCACGTCCCCTTGCATCAGCGCGACAGGCTCACCCTGCGCAATCATTTTGCCGCCGCGTAACGCCACCAGATGATCGCAGTAGCGCGCAGCCATGTTGATATCATGCAACACCGCAATGACGGTGATGCCGCGCTCGCGACTCATGCGCTGAATCAGCGCCAGAACCTCAACCTGATGCGCAATGTCCAACGCGGAGGTCGGTTCATCCAACAGCAGGCAGCGGCTATCCTGCGCCACCGTCATCGCCAGCCAGGCTCGCTGCCGTTCACCGCCGGACAGGCTATCTACCAGACGATTAGCGAATGGTTTCAGCCCCACCAGCGTGATGGCTTCTTCGACCTTTTCCCGATCGGCGCTACCGAAACGGCCTAATGCGCCATGCCAAGGGTAACGCCCTACGGCAACCAGCTCACGCACGGTCATCCCTTCGGCAGCGGGAAGCTGCTGCGGTAAATAGGCCACCTGACGGGCGAACAATTTGCTGTCCCAGCTTCCGATAGCCTGTTCGCCCAACAGTGCAGTACCACCGCTAGCAGGCTGATGGCGTCCCAGAATTTTCAACAACGTCGATTTACCCGAGCCGTTGTGTCCAATCAGACCACAGACTTTCCCGACGGGGAACGTGATAGATAGAGGGTGTAGCAGCGTGCGTCCGGCGACGGAAAAGCTGACGTCGTCCAGTCTGAAAGTGGTATCAGGCAGTACAGTTTGATTTTGCATAGCGCTTTTGGTTTGTCATGTCACCGAAGGAAAGAGGTGAGCAGAATTCACTATTCCCGTAATCGTCAGTCTAAAAGAGAACGATAATGATTACGATAAAGGCAGCATGATAGGCGCAACAGAATACCAATCGCAAGACTTTTACCGGGCAGCGCCAGAGTGGCGTGAACAGAAAAGCGGTATCAGGCAGGATGTGGTGCAAGCTTTCGCCGCGTCCATGCGGCTCATCTTAAGCCTGCTATCTCCTCAGCATAATTTTTTACGCCGGATAACGACAAAACACGTGATGCCCCTGTCTTTGTCTATAAGAGACAATAGATTAACCGGGGCAGTGAGAAGAATTTATTGACCAAACATTTGTTTGATCCAATCGGCGACACCTTCTCCGTTTTGCTGGTCCTGCTGCGTTGAAGGCTGTGGCTGGCTCGCCTGACACAACGCCTGCGGATTATCCGTCCAGACCGGCAGTACGCGTCCGGCGCTGCTGCCGTTGCAGATAAAGTTACCGCTGGCATCTACCGTCATGGTCGTAATGCCTTCCGGCGGCGTCAGCATTAACGGCAGCGGCGTTTGGTTTTCCAGATAGCGACGATAAATCGTCAGCGCACCGTTCGCCCCGGTCAACTTGGCCGGACCGTTGTTATCGCGCCCAACCCAGCTAATCGCCACTTCTTTACCGTCGATCCCCGCAAACCAGCTGTCACGTAAATCATTGGTAGTACCGGTTTTCGCCGCCAGATGATAATTCGGGAATTTCACCGCCAGCGAACGCGACGTACCACGTTCGACAACCTGTTGCATGCCGTATAGCGTCAGATAAGCCGCCTGCGCTGGCACCGCGCGTTCCGCCTGCGGGAAGCTCTGATACAACACCGTACCGTCTTCCGCAATCACTGAACGCAGCGAGGAAAGCGGTGCGCGGTTGCCACCGCTGGCGATCGTCTGGTATTCCTGCGCCACTTCCATCGGTGTCAGGCTGATCGCACCCAGCAGCATCGCCGGTACAGGCTGAATCACGTTTTCCGGGATCCCTAAACGCTTCAACGTTTCCGTAATCTGATTCAGCCCCACGGCCATACCCAGATTGACGGTCGGCACGTTCAGCGAGTTAGCCAGCGCATCGACCAGCATGACGCGACCGCGGAACTCACGATCGTAGTTCTTCGGCTGCCACAGTTGCCCGTTAGACTGTTTGATCGACAGCGGTTCATCCGCCAGCCAGGTATTCAGACGATAGGTGTCCGGCTGGCTCAGCGCGGTCAGGTAGGTCGGCGGCTTCGCCAGCGACCCGACGGGACGACGCGCCTGTAACGCACGGTTAAACCCGGCGTACTGCGTTTGAGAACCACCAACCATCGCACGGACTTCGCCGCTGAAGCGATCGACAATCACCATCGCCGCTTCCAGATCGCTGACGTTACGCCCTGCACGCAGTGCCGGAACGCCGACTTCCACCGCTTTTTCCGCCGCATCCTGCGAGACCGGATCGAGCGTGGTAAAGATCTTCACGCCGGAGAGATCGTTAACCTTGTCGCCAAGCCGCTGTTGCAGTTCCTGACGCACCAGTTGCATAAACGCTGGCTGCGGACTGATGACACCGCCTTTCGGCTGTACGCCCAGCGGACGCGCACTCAGCATGTTGTACAGATCGGCATCAATAACCTGCTGATTCTGCAACAGACGCAGCACCAGATTGCGTCGTTCCAATGTAATCTGTGGATTACGCCACGGGTTATACAGCGACGCCCCTTTCACCATCCCCACCAGCAGCGCCTGCTGATCGAGGCTCAGTTCATTCACCGGACGGCCAAAGTAATACAGGCTGGCAAGCGGGAAGCCGCGGATCTGATCGTTACCGCTCTGACCGAGATACACTTCGTTCAGATACAGCTCAAGGATACGATCCTTGCTGTAGCGATAATCCATGATCATCGCCATATAGGCTTCGTTAGCTTTACGCCACAGCGAACGTTCGTTAGTCAGGAACAGGTTCTTAACCAGCTGCTGCGTTAGCGTACTGCCGCCCTGAACCGCGCGCCCCGCCGTGATGTTCGCTAAGAACGCACGACCAATAGAGTACAGACTGATGCCATCGTGTTCATAAAAGTGGCGGTCTTCGGTCGCGACCAGCGTATCAACCAGCAGATCGGGGAAACCGGCACGCGGCACAAACAAACGCTGTTCGCCATTAGGCGATTGCATCATGGTGATCAATTTCGGATCGAGGCGGAAAAAGCCGAAGTTACGCTGGTTGTCCAGATTCTGGATCTGCGACAGGCGATCGTTGGCAAACGTCAGACGTGCCTGAATCTGACCTTCTTTTCCATCGGGGAAATCAAACGGACGGCGCAGCATATCGATGCTGTTGCCACGCACGCTGAATTCACCCGGACGGGTAATGCGGCTCACCTGACGGTATTGCATGCCTTCCAGCAGACTGATCATCTCTTTCTGGCTGTAGGCCATGCCCGGCTCAAGGTTGACCATACGACCATAGACAGCGGCCGGCAACTGCCAGACTTTGCCTTCAATACGGCTACGGATCTGGCTGTCGAGGTACACACCATAGATCGCCATCGCCACGGCAAAGATCAGGAACAGCTTGATCGCCAGCCCCAGCCAGCGCCGTCTTCTCTGCGATTTACGCGTCATGGTGTCATCGCCGTCGTTATCATCATCGTCATAGTCGTCCTGATAATCGTCATAATCTTCATCATCATAGTCGTCATCCCTGCGACGTCGTATGGCCTGTTTGCGTTCAGGTTTACGTTTTGGCGCTCTCCCTTTGCGTCCGATAGGTTCGCGGTCATCCCGAGACATTACAATCACTTCTCCGTCAGGTTGTTCACGGCTATCTGCTCTGCGCTCAAGCCGCCTACTCTGTTTCCAGCCCCTTGTTTGGGAAAGCGGAAACGTCTGAAATTAGTGGTTCTGATATTTCTTGGTACGTCTCGTCGGAGCCGTATTCGCCGGATCGTCCGGCCAGACATGCTTGGGGTAACGTCCCTTCATCTCTTTTTGCACCTCGCGGTACGTGCCTTGCCAGAATGCCGCTAAATCCCGCGTAATTTGTAGTGGACGCTGTGCGGGTGATAAAAGTTCCAATACCAGCGCCACGCGCCCCTCTGCCAGCAGCGGGCTCTGCTGCTCACCGAACATCTCCTGCATCCGCACCGACAGTACCGGAGGCTTATCGTCATAATAGGCGATAGGCAAGCGACTGCCGCCGGGTGCCGTGTAGTGCGTAGGCAGCGCGCTATCCAACCGCTGGCGCAGCGACCAGTCCAGCAGCCGCAACAGCGCATCGCTCAAATTGATCTGGTGCAACGCCCGTAAATCACGCACGCCGACAAGTGACGGCTGTAGCCAGATGTCCAGCGTCGCCAGCAGCGCGTCATCATCCACTCGCGGCCAGTCAAGCTCTGGCAACCACTGGTGAGCGCACTGTAGCCGGGCACGTAACTGCAACGCCGTGGCGTCCCAGTTTAATGCATCAATCCCCTGCTCCCGAATCCAGGATAACAGCGCCTGCTGCAGTGCTTCATCGGAAGGCTTATTCAACGGGCGTGTTCGCAGGGTCAGGCAACCTATCTGGTCACGCTGGCTGGCGCGCAGAGTACCCTTTTCTTCGTCCCAGTGCACCACGTTATGTTCATTTATTAGTCCGGGTAGTCGCCGTTCCAGCCGCTCAATATCCAGCGGCAACGCCAGCAGGATCCGTGCCTCTGCGTTCTGATTGTTTTGTGCTGATCGGCCGTTTTGCAGCAGTGCTGGAGCCAGCAACCATTCGGTGCCTGATAACGCCTCATCAGCCGACATCATCGCGCCGCTGCCGTTAGCAAGCTGGTAGCGACCATCCTGACTGCGCCGCCGGGCGATGCGGTCGGGAAAAGCCTGTGCCAGCAGCCAGTCGGCTTCCCCGCCGTCAATGCGCCCCGAGGCCGTCGATAAGCGGCGCGTCAGCTGTTTTGCCCGCCGTAGCCAGTGTGGCAATGGGCGATGCAGCCAGTCAGCCAGATTAATCGATCCGCTACGCGGCGGTTCTTCGAGGATCGCCGCCAGACATCCGGCGGTCGCCAACGCATCTGAACTTTGCTGTGACGCGGCATACAGCATCGTCGCCAGTCGGGCATCGCAGCCTAACGCGGCGATCTTCCGCCCCTCGGCGGTCAACCGATCCTGTTCATCGGTAATACCAAGCTGACGCAGCAGTTGGCGTGCAGCATAAAGCGCAGGAGAGGGTGGCGTATCCAGCCAGATTAACTGCGCCACATCGGTACAGCCCCACTGTAATAAATCCAGCCAGACGCTGCTTAAATCACTGTTCAGTATCTCGGCTTCGCTTTGCGCCGCCGCGCGTTCTGCCTGTTCACGCGAGCACAGATGCCAGCAAATACCGGGGCTCAAACGTCCAGCACGTCCGGCGCGCTGCACCATCGATGCCTGACTGATTCGCTGCGTCACCAGTCGAGTGACGCCGCTTTTCACATCAAAGCTGGCGACACGCTCAAGACCACTATCCATTACCAGCCGGATCCCTTCAATTGTCAGGCTGGTTTCAGCAATATTGGTGGCTAACACCACCTTACGACGACCCGGCTCCGCGGGCAGAATCGCCTTTTGCTGCTCCGCCAGCGTCAAAGCACCATATAAAGGGCAGAGATCCGTCTCGCTCGATACGCTATTTTCCAGCAGCACCTGCACGCGGCGAATCTCCGCGACACCGGGCAAAAACAGCAGCAGCGAACCGTCTTCTTCACTGAGCAAACGCCGCACCTGCCGCGCAACACCCTCTTCCAAACGCTCCTGATTATTCAGCGGCGCATAACACCGCTCAACCGGATAGCTACGACCTTCGGAAACCACGCAGACGGCTTCCGGCAACAGCGCCGCCAGCCGCGCATTGTCGAGCGTCGCGGACATAATCAGCAGTTTTAAATCGTCACGCAGCCCTTGCTGCACATCAAGCAGCAGCGCCAATGCCAAATCAGCCTGCACGCTGCGCTCGTGAAATTCATCAAGGATGACTAGCGCCACGCCTTGCAGTTCCGCATCCTGTTGCAGCAAACGAGTCAGCATCCCTTCGGTGACGACTTCCAGCTTCGTTGCATCACTCACGCGGCTTTCCGACCGCATGCGATAACCTATCGTCTGCCCCGGTTCCTCACCGAGCTGCTGCGCCAGCCGCCAGGCCACGCTCTTCGCCGCCAGACGACGCGGTTCCAGCATGATGATTCGCCCGTTCACATTGCCCTGTTGCAGCAATTGCAACGGCAGCCAGGTCGATTTCCCCGCCCCTGTTGGCGCATTAAGCAGCACCTGAGGCGCGGTATGTAGCGCCGTTATCACATCATCCAGCACAGCGCTGACGGGCGGTAAAATCACAGACATCTCCGTATAAAGTTAACTTTCAGCGGCGAGCATTGTAGCATCTGGATGAATGTAGCATCTGATGGAATCAGAACAGAGAGATCGCCATGTCAGCCACACGCCGCCTGTTTTTTGCCTTATCACTGCCGGAAACCACACAGCAAGAGATTCTCCGCTGGCGTGCCGAGCACTTCCCTCTGGAAGCCGGTCGTCCGGTTGCGGCGGCCAATCTTCATCTGACGCTCGCGTTTCTAGGCGATGTCAGCGAGCAAAAAGCGCAGGTCTTGCAGACATTGGCGAGCCGCATTCGTCAGCCCGCCTTTTCCCTTACGCTGAATGACGCTGGACACTGGCCACGCCCCGGCGTGGTCTGGCTGGGCTGCCGCCGTGCACCGCGCGGGCTGTTACAGTTGGCGGAACTGCTGCGCTCTCAGGCGGCGCGCAACGGCTGTTATCAAACGGCATTGCCGTTTCACCCGCACATTACGCTATTGCGCGGCGCGACTCGCCCCGTTGCGATTCCCCCCGCTACCTTTAGCTGGCAGGTCGACATGACGCACTTTTCGCTTTACGAGTCACTTTTCGACAATGGCAAAACCCGCTATCAGCAGTTGGAAAGCTGGCCATTTATTAAATAAGTGAGCTGGCGGATAAAACGAACAAAACAGGATACGCATGAACTATACCCCACGTTTACAACCTGCCCGGTTGATTAAACGTTACAAACGCTTTTTGGCCGATGTCGTGACCCCGGAAGGCGAGACGCTTACGCTGCACTGTGCCAATACCGGTGCGATGACGGGCTGTGCAACGCCCGGCGATACTGTCTGGTACTCCACATCGGATAACCCTAAACGCAAGTATGCCCAGAGCTGGGAACTGACTGAAACGCAGCAAAATCACTGGATTTGTGTCAATACTCTGCGTGCCAACACATTATTGTACGAAGCCTTATTGGAGAATCGCATAGAAGAGCTGGCAGGCTACCCGGACGTAAAAACGGAAGTAAAATACGGTACGGAAAATAGCCGAGTCGACCTGCTTTTACAGGCGCCGGACAGGATTGACTGCTATATTGAGGTGAAATCCGTCACATTATTGCAACATGAATGTGGTTACTTTCCCGATGCGGTTACACTCAGAGGACAAAAGCATCTGCGTGAACTGCAACAGATGGTTTCCAATGGAAAACGCGCCGTCCTTTTTTTCGCCGTGCTCCATTCAGGCATACAGCAGGTTTCTCCCGCCAGGCATATTGATTCACGCTATGCGGAATTATTTACAGAAGCACAACGGGCAGGGGTTGAAATTTTATGTTACGGCTCCACATTATGCCCTGACGGTATTACATTGACGCATAAACTACCGTTGTTGGGATGACGTACAAGCACTGCATAACACGCCGAACGTACCACTAAAGGCGTAACATATTGTTTATTATTTAATGTAAGCAGGTTGTTCCTCACACTTTATCAGGCCGGTGTCAGGAAGCATTGCCAACCCCATCTTCATCTGCTATTTATAGCGGCCTGTTTTTTCCCCCCTTTGGGGGCCGATATACCCAGATAGCTGAAGTTATGGCCAACAACGCCGCAATTTCGCTACATAAAAGGGTATTATGCGTGTCGTGTTATGTAGGAGAAGCAACATGCAAGAAGGGCAAAACCGTAAGACATCTTCTCTGAGCATTCTCGCAATTGCCGGAGTAGAGCCGTACCAGGAGAAGCCGGGCGAAGAGTATATGAACGACGCTCAGTTGGCTCATTTCAAGCGTATTCTTGAAGCATGGCGCAACCAACTCATGGATGAAGTGGATCGAACTGTGTCGCACATGCGCGATGAAGCCGCTAATTTCCCGGATCCCGTGGATCGTGCCGCGCAGGAAGAAGAGTTCAGCCTCGAACTGCGTAACCGCGACCGTGAGCGCAAGCTGATCAAGAAAATTGCCAAAACCTTGGTGAAAATCGAAGAAGAGGATTTCGGATTCTGCGAATCCTGTGGCGTCGAGATTGGCATCCGCCGTCTGGAAGCACGTCCGACCGCCGATCTGTGTATCGACTGCAAAACGTTGGCAGAGATACGCGAAAAGCAAATGGCAGGCTAATCTTTCTGTCCAGAATCGGCTCCTGCCCGTTGCGGGGGCCGACTCCAGGAACGCTACCGCTGATGAATGATGTTCATCACTCTATCTTCTGTCTGGATAAAACGCTGACGAGATAGCATCAACCTCTTATGTCTGGAACAACTGGTTTCACCGAAACGCATCGTTACGTCGGGCGTTTTGCCCCCTCTCCTTCTGGTGACCTGCATTTTGGCTCACTGATCGCCGCACTAGGTAGTTATCTGCAAGCGCGTTCCCAACAAGGGCGCTGGCTGGTACGCATTGAAGACATCGACCCGCCACGGGAAATTCCCGGCGCAGCCTCCCGTATCCTTGCACAATTAGAACATTACGGCCTGTATTGGGACGGCGAGGTGATGTACCAGTCACAGCGGCATACACGTTACCGCGAGATCCTTCAGCAGCTTCGGCAGCAGGGAGTGAGCTACTATTGCACCTGTACGCGTAGCCGTATTCAGCAGCTAGGTGGACACTATGACGGTTATTGCCGGACGCGTAACCTGCCCTCCGATAACGCCGCGCTACGCCTGCGCCAGACAACGCCGGTATTTCACTTTCACGATAAATTGCGTGGCCAGCTGTATGCCGACACGGCACTCGCGCAGGAAGATTTTATTATCCACCGCCGCGATGGGCTATTTGCCTATAATTTGGCCGTCGTGATCGACGATAACGACCAAGGGATTACGGAGATCGTGCGCGGAGCCGATCTGATCGAGCCGACAGTGCGACAAATTTCGCTCTATCAGCAGTTGGGCTACACGATCCCTACCTATGTTCATCTGCCGTTGGTGCTGAATACCGAGGGCAATAAGCTTTCCAAGCAGAATCATGCACCAGCGCTGCCGAATAGCGATCCACGTCCTGTGCTGCTGGCTGCACTGCAATTCTTGAACCAACCGCTGCCGGAGAACGGTCAGGAGATGACGCTTTCTGCACTTCTGGCCTGGTCTGTCGCGCACTGGTCCCTTGATGTTGTTCCGTTACAGGCGGCAATAAACCCGTCCGCGATCACATCGGCATTCTCAAAGGGGCATTGGTGAGCTATGATTAGCCGCTATTTTTAGTGACGCACTCTCTTTGGCCGTCACATTTGCAGGCCGTCACTGGGTCGACGTCAAAAACGTTTCCCAGAAATTTTTTGCTGTGCCGTTGATTTATCCATCACTATCGAGGTGTATTATCTTTTCCCGAGTTGCTAATTTTTGTCGTAAGGTACTGAATCGTGAGAACGAAATGGTCGAATCAGAGGGACCGCGCCAGCATCTGACGGTGATTCCGCGTGACCAACATACTATTTCACGCAGCGATATCAGCGAGAATGCGCTGAAAGTACTTTATCGCCTGAACAAAGCGGGCTACGAGGCTTATCTGGTTGGCGGCGGCGTACGCGATCTGCTGCTGGGCAAAAAGCCGAAAGATTTTGATATCACCACTAACGCCACACCCGATCAGGTGCGCAAGTTATTCCGCAACTGCCGTTTGGTCGGGCGTCGTTTCCGTCTCGCCCACATCATGTTCGGGCCTGAGGTGATTGAAGTTGCCACGTTCCGTGGTCACCACGAACAGCATCAGGAACAGCAAGAAATCAAAAACTCCTCTCAGCAGGCCCAAAGCGGCATGCTGTTACGCGACAATATTTTTGGTTCCGTTGAAGAAGACGCCCAGCGCCGCGATTTCTCGATCAACAGCCTCTACTACAGCATTTCTGATTTCAGCGTACGTGACTATACCGATGGCCTGAACGATCTGCGTCAGGGCGTCATCCGTATGATTGGCGATCCCGAAACACGCTACCGTGAAGACCCGGTGCGTATGCTGCGCGCCGTCCGTTTCGCTGCCAAGCTGAACATGACGGTCAGCCCGGAAACCGCTGAGCCGATTCCTCGTCTGGCCTCATTGCTGCACGATATTCCTGCGGCGCGCATGTTTGAAGAGTCGCTGAAGCTGCTTCAATCAGGCTATGGCTACCCAACCTATAAAATGCTGTGTGAATACCAGCTGTTCCAGCCGCTTTTCCCGCTGCTGAGTCGCTACTTCACACCAAACGGCGATTCCACATTGGAGCGCATGGTTGCACAGGTGCTGAAAAATACCGATCAGCGTCTGCAAAATGACATGCGAGTCAATCCGGCATTTTTGTTTTCCGCCATGCTGTGGTATCCGCTGGTTGAACATGCACAAAAGCTGGCTCAGGAAAGCGGTCTGGCTTACTTCGATGCCTTCTCGCTGGCGATGAACGATGTACTGGATGAACAGTGCCGTTCTCTGGCCATTCCTAAGCGCATTACGTCTTTAGTTCGTGATATTTGGCAGTTGCAAACGCGTCTGTCTCGTCGTCAGGGTAAACGCGCTTATAAGCTGATGGAACACCCTAAATTCCGCGCCGCGTATGACCTGCTTTGCCTGCGTGCCGTAATCGAAAACCATCAGGAGCTACTGCGCCTGGCTCAGTGGTGGGGAGAATTCCAGGTTGCCGCCCCGCCGCGTCAGCAAAACATGCTGAAATCGCTGGATGACGGCCCGACACCACACCGTCGTTCCCGCCCTCGCCGACCGCGTAAACCGACAACGGCACGCAGAGATCAAGCATGACGAACCGTGTGTATCTGGCGCTGGGCAGCAATCTTGCCCAGCCTTTGCAACAGGTACGCGCGGCATTGTCTGCGCTGGACGCGATTCCACACACTCGCGTCGTTTGCTGCTCCTCATTTTATCGTAGCCGCCCGCTTGGCCCGCAGGATCAACCAGACTACCTCAATGCCGTCGTTGAACTGGAAACCGCATTAGCGGCCGAATCGCTGCTGGATCACACACAGGCTATCGAGCTGGAACAAGGTCGCGAACGCAAGGAGCATCGCTGGGGCCCGCGCACGTTGGATCTGGACATTCTGCTGTTTGGCGATGTCATCATCCAGACTGAACGTCTGACCGTGCCGCATTACGACATGAAGAATCGTGAATTCATGCTCTACCCGCTCGCAGAAATCGCCCCTGAACTAACATTCCCCGACGGCGAAACCCTCGCCCAGCGGTTAACCCATGTCGACCGCAACGGTTTGACACTATGGGATAATAAAGAGTGGGATAACGAGAAGCTGACCGGAACAGTCGACCACGAATAATCCTCCCATCTGTAACTTGAAGCGCGACGGGTATATCGCTACACGTCGGCTTACATTAGAATGTCCCCCTCAATTCTTCGCCCTATTGACATAGGAAGACCGTCATGAAACCGACGACTATCTCCCACTTGCGCCAATGGAAACAAGATCAGCGAAAATTCGCTACGATTACCGCTTACGACGCCAGTTTCTCTCGCTTGTTTTTCGAGCAAGGCATCCGCGTAATGCTGGTGGGTGACTCACTGGGAATGACCGTGCAGGGTCACGATTCCACATTGCCCGTGACCACACACGATATCGTTTACCACACGCAGTGTGTCCGCCGTGGCGCACCGCTGGCGCTGGTTCTCTCCGATATGCCTTTTATGACCTATGCCACGCCAGAACAAACGTTCAGCCAGGCCGCCGAGCTGATGCGCGCAGGTGCAAATATGGTGAAGCTGGAAGGCGGAAGCTGGCTTGCCCCGACGGTAAAAATGCTGACCGAACGTGCCGTGCCAGTTTGCGGTCATCTGGGTCTAACGCCGCAGTCCGTTAATATCTTCGGCGGCTATAAAATTCAGGGCCGTAGCGAAAGCGATGCCAATCAGCTACTGGCCGATGCGCTTGCGCTTGAAGAAGCGGGCGCACAGCTGCTCGTGCTGGAATGCGTGCCTGTCGCGCTGGCCAAGCGCGTAACAGACGCCCTGTCGATTCCAGTAATCGGTATTGGCGCTGGCAACGTGACAGACGGGCAGATTCTGGTCATGCATGATGCCTTCGGCATTACCGGCGACAAGACGCCTAAGTTTGCCAAGAATTTTCTGGCGCCAAGCGGTGGCGATATCCGCGCGGCAGTGCGTTTGTATGCACAAGAAGTCGAACAGGGTCTCTACCCGGCCGAAGAACATTCGTTTCATTGAGACATTCATTTCATTGAGAAATGTCGTTTCATTAAAGAACGAGCATTCCATTAATCAGGCTATTTTTTAGGAGTACGGGTGTGTTAATTATCGAAACCCCTCTGCTGCTGCGCCGCGAGGTTCGTCGCTGGCGTCAGGAAGGGAAACGCATTGCTTTAGTTCCCACCATGGGTAATTTGCATGACGGGCACATGACGCTGGTCGATGAAGCCAGAGCGCGTGCCGATATCGTTATTGTCAGCGTTTTTGTCAATCCTATGCAGTTTGAGCGGCCAGATGATTTAGCCCGCTACCCCCGGACGTTGCAGGAAGACTGCGAGAAATTGAACCGCCGCGGTGCCGATCTGGTTTTCGCACCGAGCCCGGATGTGATATACCCCAATGGACTGGAGTCGCAAACGTTTGTCGATGTGCCAGGCCTGTCTTCTATGTTGGAAGGTGCCAGCCGTCCCGGCCATTTTCGGGGCGTTGCGACCATCGTCAGTAAGTTGTTCAATATAGTACAGCCGGATATCGCCTGCTTTGGTGAGAAAGATTACCAGCAGCTAGCGCTGATTCGGCAACTTGTCCGCGATATGGGCTATGACATTGACATTATTGGTGTCCCTACCGTGCGTGCAAAAGACGGTTTGGCATTGAGTTCACGCAATGGCTATCTCAGTGCGGAAGAACGCCAGCGGGCACCGTATGTTCATCAGGTGATGATGGATATGGCGACACAGTTGAACAACGGCGATCGCCAGATAGACACCTTGCTGGAACAGGCGGCAGACAAGCTGCGTGAAGCGGGCTTTACGCCTGATGAACTGTTTATCCGCGATGCAGATACGCTGCAACCGCTGAGCGCGGCCAGCACGCGTGCAGTGATTTTGATGGCTGCCTGGTTAGGCAAGGCCAGATTGATTGATAACCACCAGGTCGATTTGACTGTATGAACCGAGGTAACAAGCGATGATACGTACCATGCTGCAAGGCAAGCTGCACCGGGTCAAAGTAACTCAGGCTGACTTGCATTATGAAGGCTCTTGCGCCATCGATCAGGATTTTATGGATGCCGCCGGCATTCTGGAATACGAAGCGATTGATATCTACAACGTTGATAACGGTCAGCGTTTCTCTACCTACGCCATTGCGGGCGAAAGAGGCTCACGCATTATCTCTGTGAACGGCGCTGCCGCTCGCCTTGCCTGCGTGGGCGACAAACTGATTATCTGCTCCTACCTGCAGATGTCCGACGAACAGGCCAGAAGCCACAGCCCGAAGGTTGCCTATTTCTCTGGCGATAACGAGCTACAGCGTCAGGCAAAGGCGATTCCGGTTCAGGTTGCCTGATCGCCAAATTTATGACGAAATCGAGCGTTAGTAATGGATAGATCGTAAAGACGCTGCAAGTACCTCCCTGTAAGCTCGAGCCGCGCCATCCCTGGCGCGGACGCTTTACTCTTCTATTCCATTACTACCGTTTTCATTTCTTAGATCAGTCTGCCAAAAAGCTAACACGGTGTTACCACCGCCTTCTCATTTGCAGAATTGACACACTACGTCCGCAGCCCGCGGCCGCGTTCAATCAGCCACCAGACCAGCAGATAAAACGCCACGATAAAGGCAATCAGCACCGACATCGTGAACAGCAGCGGTACATCCTGAATCCCGAGGAAGCCATAGCGGAAACCGCTAATCATGTACACCACCGGGTTCAGCTTGGAAACGGCCTGCCAAAACGGCGGCAGCAGCGTCAGCGAGTAAAACACCCCGCCCAGATAGGTCAGCGGCGTTAACACAAACGTCGGAATCAGGCTGATATCATCAAAGGTTTTTGCAAACACCGCATTCAATAAGCCTGCCAGCGAGAACAGCGTCGCCGTCAGCAAGAGCGTCACAACAATGATCCACCAGGCATGAACATGCAGCGGGACGAAGAACAGCGATACAGCAGTCACCAGAACCCCAACGCACAGGCCACGCGCAATCCCCCCACCAACATAGCCCGCAATGATCACGTGAGTCGGCACTGGAGCGACCAGCAATTCTTCAATATTGCGTTGAAACTTGGCGCTGAAAAAAGAAGAAGCGACGTTGGCATAGGCGTTGGTAATCACCGCCATCATGATCAGGCCCGGCACGATAAACTGCATGTAGGTGAAACCATGCATATCACCAATACGTGAGCCGATCAGGTTGCCGAAAATAATGAAATACAGCGTCATGGTGATCACTGGCGGCACCAGCGTCTGAATCCAGATACGCCCAAATCGAGTGACTTCTTTCACCCAAATACTCTGTAGCGCTACCCAATACAAATGCATCATGCCTTTTCTCCCTTACCGTTCGCCCCGTCTCCATTAACCAAGGTGACAAACAGCTCTTCCAACCGGTTCGCTTTATTACGCATACTTAATATCGTTATCCCCTGCGCGCTTAGCTGGCTAAATAACGCATTCAGGCCTTGCTCACGCATCACATCCACTTCCAGCGTTGACGTATCCATCAGGCGAAACGCATAGCCTTCAAGCTGTGGCAGCGGGCTTTTCGCCGCCAGATCGAAAATAAACGTTTCGGACTTCAGCTGAGCAAGCAGCTGCTTCATCGAGGTGTTCTCCACCAGCTCTCCCCGCTGGATGATCCCGATGTTGCGGCACAGCATTTCCGCTTCTTCCAGATAGTGCGTCGTCAGGATAATCGTGGTGCCCTGCGCGTTCAGTTCCTTCAAAAAGCCCCACATGGAGCGACGTAATTCGATATCCACACCTGCGGTCGGCTCATCAAGAATCAGCAGCTTAGGCTCATGCATTAACGCACGCGCAATCATCAGGCGACGCTTCATCCCGCCGGACAACATCATCGCTTTTTCGTTGCGTTTCTCCCACAGATCGAGCTGTTTCAGGTATTTTTCGGCACGCTGCAATGCATCCTGCCGTTTCACGCCATAATAGCCAGCCTGATTAACCACAATCTGTAATACCGTTTCGAAAGGATTGAAGTTAAATTCCTGCGGGACCAACCCCAGTTGGCGTTTCGCATTCACTTTGTCCAGCTCAAGGTCATAGCCGAA
Source organism: Pectobacterium brasiliense (assembly GCF_016950255.1). Classification (NCBI taxonomy): domain Bacteria; kingdom Pseudomonadati; phylum Pseudomonadota; class Gammaproteobacteria; order Enterobacterales; family Pectobacteriaceae; genus Pectobacterium; species Pectobacterium brasiliense. The sequence goes on from NZ_JACGFN010000002.1 coordinate 541,794, forward strand.
AACGCGAACTTTACCGGCCGTTTTATTCACTAGCGAGCTGATAATCCCAATCGTGGTCGATTTTCCCGCGCCATTTGGCCCCAGAAGCGCATAGAAATCCCCCGCTTCCACGTTCAGGTCGATCCCCCGTAGCGCCTGGACGCCTCCCGAATAGGTTTTGGTTAGTTGCGCCAGTTCCAGTGCATATGTCATAAGAAATGGATTGCCTTATTATCAGTGAATTCTACAAATTTGAAGTATGACGGAGATAAACTATCGTTTTTCAAACGACGCATGTTGCCTTATATTACTCCTCACTGCCCCTTGTTTGTTACAGGTCATTTACTTTCATGAAAGAAATTGAAACGCTCATCGCCAATAACCAGCTTTGGTCTAAAACGATGGTGGAAGAGGATCCTGGCTATTTTGAACGTCTGGCGCAGGCACAACGACCCCGTTTTCTATGGATTGGATGCTCGGACAGTCGCGTACCTGCGGAAAGTCTGACCAGCCTTGAGCCTGGTGAACTGTTTGTTCACCGCAACGTCGCCAATCTGGTTATTCACACCGACCTCAATTGCCTGTCTGTCGTGCAATATGCCGTCGAAGTTCTTGAAGTCGAACATATCATTATCTGCGGCCACTACGGCTGCGGTGGTGTTCAGGCGGCGGTGGAAAACCCAGAATTGGGTTTGATTAACAACTGGCTGCTGCATATCCGTGATTTGTGGTACAAGCATAGTTCGCTGCTGGGGGAATTGCCTCCCGAACAGCGGCTGAATACGCTCTGTGAAATCAACGTTGTCGAGCAGGTTTATAACCTCGGCCACTCCACCATCATGCAGTCCGCCTGGAAGCGTGGGCAGAAAGTCACGATCCACGGTTGGGTTTACGGTATTCAGGATGGCCGTCTGCGCGATCTGGAAGTGACGGCGACCAACCGGGAGACGCTGGAACAGCGTTATCGCCGCGCGATTTCCTCCCTGCCTTGATACGCTGTCTGACGCCCATTCGCTGGGCGTCGCTCACGGCATCGGCCTTATCTGATACGCTATTCCTGTGGAACAACCTTGCCGACGTAAGGTAAATGGCGATAGTGCTGGGCATAGTCGATGCCGTAACCCACAACGAACTCATCAGGGATCGAGAACCCAACCCACTCGACTTTCACCGCCACTTCACGGCGCTCTGGTTTGTCCAGCAGCGTACAGATAGCCAGCGATTTTGGCTCACGCAGTTGCAGAATTTCCCGCACTTTGCTCAGCGTATTGCCCGAGTCGATAATATCTTCAACGATCAACACATCTTTGCCGCGAATATCTTCATCCAGATCTTTCAGGATCTTAACATCGCGCGTGCTGTTCATACCGCTGCCATAGCTGGATGCCGTCATGAAATCCACCTCGTGAGGGACGTCAATCGCCCGACATAAATCGGCCATAAAGATAAACGATCCACGCAATAGCCCCACCAGCACCATATCGCTGCCGCTATCACGGTAGTGTTCGCTGATCTGTTGCCCCAGTTCGGTAACCCGCGCCATCACTTCCTGCTCAGAAATCATGACTTCCACGGTATGTTTCATCATACTGATAACTCTTTGAAGTAAGGTATTCAGCACCCTCGGTAGAATGACAGACTCATTATCGATGATGCGCCAATGCTGACTTTTGAATCAGTCTGGGCAATGCCCAAGCGCGCGAAGTATATCAGAAACCACACCATGAAGGAGACACCATGAGCACACCACCGGTGGATGTTTGCTACAAAGTGAATGTCCCGCTTTCCAGTCAGCAGTTCATTGCGCTGTTGGCGAAAACGTCATTGGGGTCGCGCCGCCCGCTGGATAATGAGACGGCAATTGCAGGTATGCTTAAGCACACCAACCTGCTGGTTTCCGCCTGGCAAGGGGAAGCGCTGGTTGGGATCGCGCGCAGCGTGACGGATTTTCATTTTTGCTGCTATCTGTCCGATCTGGCGGTATCAGAGGACTGTCAGCACGCGGGAATAGGCAAGAAGCTGATTCAACAAACCGCTCAGCAGCTTGAAAAAGGCTGCAAAATTATTTTGCTGGCCGCGCCGCTGGCGGTGGATTACTACCCGAAGTTAGGGTTTGAAAAACACAATAGCACCTGGATCATGCCTGCGTCAGACCTGCATGCAGAGGCGTAATCATTTCGTTTCAGAGCCGTCAGCCGGAGTGCTGACGGCGGGTAAAGCAGGATACAAGACTGGCGGATCCGTCTTAATGCTTAAACGCACCTGCTGTCCCGGTTCAAACCAGTTGCCGGTCTGCACCAGCAGCATCAGTTCTCCCATCTTCACCCGATACAAGTTTGATGTGCCCATAAATAGCCTATCTTCGATCGACGCCGGACCATCGGGATCGAGCGCCAACGCCACGTCTGCCGGGCGTACCATCCAGTCGCATTGTGAATCCATCGGCTGATTGAGCGGATGGGTCGCCTGATGATCGCCCAATGGGCTTTGCCATTGATGGTCGCTCATAATTTTCACAGGTAAATAGTTCGTGTTCCCCATAAAATCAGCGACAAAGCGGCTATTCGGGCGATGGTACAGCTCGGATGGATAACCCTGCTGCATAATCTTCCCTTCATCCAGCAGAATCAGATGGTCGGCGCAGGCAAAAGCTTCCTCCCGGCTGTGCGTAGCGAAAACCGCCGCAACATGACGCTGTTTGAGAATCTGCCGCAATTCGGTGATCAGGCGGTAGCGGGTCTGGCTGTCCAGACCGGGAAACGGCTCATCCAGCAACAGCAGTTTCGGCTCACAGGCCAGCGCACGGGCAATCGCCAAACGCTGCTGCTGTTCATTCGATAGCTCGTGTGGATAACGTGTGGCAACCTCATCCAGTTGCAAGAGCGTCAGCATCTCCGCACAGATTGGCTTCACCTCGCTGTCCGGGCGGCCATACAAACCAAACGCAATGTTGCCTTCCACCGTCAGATGCGGAAAGAGCGCGTAGTCCTGAAAAATCAGGCCAACCTGACGCAGCTCGGGCAGGACGTACGCTTGCGGCGAGCTGACGGGTTCACCTTCCAGCAAAATCTTGCCCTGAGTAATCGGCAGCAGGCCAGCGATAGCCTGTAATAGCGCCGTTTTACCACAGCCGTTTCGCCCCAACAGGCAGATCGTCTCATCGTCGCGCACGGCAAATGAGATGTTCTCCAACACGGGAGACTGCTGCAACGTACAACTTACCGCCTGAACGCTCAGAATATCTATCGGCGCGGCCATGTGATTATCCTTTTATATTCAGTGCGCGATTCAGCCAGAAAACAGGGATTAGCCCTACCGCTACCAGCACCAGAGCAGGAAAGGCAAATGACGCAATCTGCTCATCCGCCGTAAAGCGGAAAACATACGTTGCCAACGTATCAATCCCGAAAGGGCGCAGCAGTAGCGAGACATTTAGCTCTTTCATACTTTCTGTAAAAATCAGCAGCGCCCCAATAAACAGGCTGCGGCGCAACAGCGGAATATGCACGCGTGACCAGCGGCTGAGGGGAGAAGCGCCCAGAACAAGACTCGCACTGTCCAGCGATCGCGGAATACCTTCCATGCTGCGCTCAAGGCTGTCCAGCATCAGGCGCCCAAATTTAACGCTATAAGCGAGGATGAGAATAAACAGCGATCCCGCCAGCAAAGCCTCCGCGGGAGGTAACCCAGCCGCGCTGGCAAATAGATTAATTCCGCTGTCCACCAGCGACAGTAGGGTAAACAGTCCGACAGCCAGTACCGCGCCGGGCAAAGCAAAACTCAGACTGACCAGCCGAACCGGTGTCTGATTAGCAAATATCCCAGCCGTGCGCGTGTAAAAGATAAACGACAGCGCCATTAGCGTAATGATGAAAGTTGCGATGGCAGAGGCTAACAGGCTATTCATCACTGCATGGAGGAACGCCATATCCCATACCGACATCATGTGTCGGAGCGCTAGAAAGAGTAGATATAGCACCGGGAACACAAATGACAGACAAACGATGCCCCAGCAGTAACTGCGAACCGCCTTGCTGCGCCACCCGACCAACACAGGCGGAACCACCTGAGAAGGATTGGCTTGAGCTTGATAAATTCTCTGTTTACGACGCCAGACATTAACCAGAAACATCAGGAGGAAGATCGCAGGCAAAATCAACACGCCAACGCGTGCTGCCGCGCCGAGATCGCCCTGCTTCTGCCAGATATCCAGCACCTGCGTTGTCATAGTTGGGGTATCAAGATAAGACGCCGCGCCATAATCGCCCAGCGTTTCAACCACTACTAGCGCGCCACCGCAGGCAATCGCAGGCAGTGCAATAGGCAAACATAAGCGGCGTAAAACCTGGGTACGTGTTTGATTCAGTAATCGAGCCGAATGAATCAAGCTGGCAGGCTGTTTCGCCAGCGCTTCACGCACCAGCAGGTAAATATAGGGATAAAGCACCAGCGCCAACACCAGGCTGATGCAGCCCAGCGAAACGGGTAGCCCAGCGATGTGGGATTCCCCCCACGACGAGGCTATCTGCAGCCCGCCTTCCTGCAACAACCGGGATAGGTGACGTAGCACATCGGTATAAAGGTAGGCGAGTAGAAACGCGGGCATCGCGAGCGGCAGGCAAAGCGCCCATTGCAGTACGCGATGACCGGGAAAACGGTACATGGCGATAAACCAGGCGGAAGGCAACCCAAACAGTAAACTGAAGAAAAGCGTGCCAATCACGATGACCGCTGAATGTATCAGATAGGTGGGTAACCCGATTTGCCACAGTTGGCTAAATCCCATCCCATCGGCAAAAAAAGCCTGATAAAAAACCGTTGCTAAAGGAAGCAGCAACAGTCCCGCCAACAACCAACTACTGACGCGCCAGACACCGGAGATCATAGAATAAAAACTGTATTAGGTGAGATCGCTGTTATTAATAACAGAGGCTGACGGCGGCGTCATCGTATCAAACAGCGATAAATGGGCTTTAATCCTGCGATTAACCCAAGGCGATTGCCATCACCGACTGCCAATAAAATAAAAACCAACCATTTCAATAGATTGCGATTATGCGTTTTCCCCCTTTCCGCTATTCATTTTTTATCGCAACCCCCTAAATAATTCGAGTTGCAAGCAGGCGGCGACACAGCGACAAATTCGTCAGGAACGAATTTGACCAGCCAGCGGCTGGCCTCTGGTGAGAGACAGGATGTCTCTCATTCATCCCCAGGAGCTTACATAAGTAAGTGACTGGGGTGAGCGAGGAAAGCCAACGCACATGCAGCTTGAAGAATGACGGGGATATCAGATGTTTCACGTAAGAAAACTTGGAACCTCATGGGATATCTGTGATAACGTCATCTGACAACATTTGGAACAGGTTCAACCATGAAAAACTCTGCGCTGGCTCTGCTCCTGCTAAGCCTGATGAGCTTCTCTTCCGCCAGCAAGGCGCTGAATGAATTTGAAGCGGAAGATCTGGCCGATCTAACCGCGATCTTTGTTTATCTGAAAAACCACTGTGGCTATCAAGACCTGCCGAATGAACAGATTCGTCGGACGCTGGTCGCTTTTGCTCAGCAAAACCGCTGGGATCTCAGCAATTACAGCGCGTACGACATGACGGCGATGGGTGAAGACAGCTATCGCGATCTGAGTAAAATCGCTATCCCGACACCAAAGAAATGCCAGTCACTGGCACGTAATTCACTGGGTCTGCTCTCCTACGCACAGTAGTTCCCCCCTCCTCCGCGCTGACCGAAATTTGACCGTGCAAGCGGCAAAAGAGTCAGCTATGATGGCGCGCCAATTTTCATGGCTGTTATCGCGGAGGAAGCCCTAACATGTCCCAGAAAGAAATTTGGTATGAAACCCTGCATGCCAACTTTGGCCAGTACTTTTCGGTTGATCGCGTGCTGTATCACGAAAAGACCGATCATCAAGATCTCATCATCTTTGAAAACGACGCATTAGGTCGCGTGATGGCGCTTGACGGCGTGGTGCAAACCACCGAGCGCGATGAATTCATCTATCACGAAATGCTCACCCACGTTCCCCTTTTGTCACACGGCAGCGCCAAACGCGTACTGATTATCGGTGGCGGCGATGGCGGTATGCTGCGGGAAGTCTGCCGGCACCGCGGCGTCGAACATATCACGATGGTAGAAATCGATGCCGGCGTGGTGGAATTTTGTCGCCAATATCTGCCCAATCACAGCGCAGGTAGCTATGACGACCCGCGTTTTAATCTGGTGATTGATGACGGCGTTAACTTCGTCAGACAGTGCAACGAAAAATTTGACGTCATTATTTCCGATTGCACCGACCCTATCGGCCCCGGAGAAAGCCTGTTCACCTCCGATTTCTATCAGGGCTGCGCCCGCTGCCTGAACGAAGGCGGAATTTTCGTCGCTCAGAATGGCGTGTGCTTCCTGCAACAGGATGAAGCCGTCGGCAGCCATAAAAAGCTCGGCCACTATTTCAAAGATGTCAGCTTTTATCAGGCAGCGATCCCAACTTACTACGGCGGCATTATGACGTTCGCCTGGGCCAGCAATAACCCGGCGCTGCGCCAGATAGACGCCATCACGCTACGCCAGCGTTTTGCGCAATCCGCTATCGCCTGTCGCTATTACACACCTGATGTTCACATCGGCAGCTTTGCCCTGCCACAGTATCTGTTGAGCGCGCTACAGAATGCGCAATAATCCACACTTAGGGAATCACAACCACAAGGGGGTGACGTAAATTGCACAAGCTGAAGCTACACGGCTTTAATAACCTGACGAAAAGCCTGAGTTTTTGTATCTACGATATCTGTTACACCAAAACGGCCGACGATCGCGATGGTTATATCGCCTATATCGACGAACAATATAACGCTAACCGTTTAACAGAAATCCTCACTGAAACCTGCTCAATTATCGGTGCCAACGTCCTTAACATCGCGCGTCAGGACTATGACCCACAAGGTGCCAGCGTGACCATTCTGGTCAGCGAAGAACCCATCGATCCGCGTGACGTGGACACCTCAGAACACCCGGGACCGCTGCCTAACTCCGTTGTTGCCCATCTGGATAAAAGCCATATCTGTGTCCATACCTATCCGGAAAGCCACCCAGAAGGCGGACTCTGTACCTTCCGTGCAGATATCGAAGTCTCTACCTGTGGCGTCATTTCACCGCTGAAGGCGCTGAATTACCTCATCCACCAGCTTGAATCCGATATTGTGACCATCGACTATCGCGTGCGGGGATTTACCCGTGATGTCAACGGTATAAAGCATTTCATCGATCATCAGATCAATTCGGTTCAGAACTTCATGTCCGAGGACATGAAATCGCTCTATCACATGATGGACGTGAACGTGTATCAGGAAAATATCTTCCATACCAAGATGTTATTGAAAGACTTCGACCTGAAACACTACCTGTTCAACGTCAGCCCTGAAGAGCTCAGCGCTACCGAACGGAAAAGAATCACCGATCTGCTGTATCACGAAATGCAGGAAATCTATTACGGCAGAAACCTACCCGTCCTGTAATCAATACACATAGGGTGTATCTCTTAGTCACAAATATAAGGGCATCAAGGATTTTGCCGTTATCCGGCGTAAAAATTATGCAGCGGTGCGCTTGACCGCCGAGTGAGCGACAGGACGTCGCGAAAGCCAGCGCCATGCCGGGAGCATGTCGCTGGTGGCTCGAAAAGCGGGCATGGGCACAGATGGAACCGCGTAGCGGCATAATTTAGCCGGAAGCCTGGGTTCGCAGGGCGGCGGCGACTGAGAAAGATACAAGCGCCCTGCGTCGGGCGCGTGCTATGAAGTAGCATGAAAATGCCGGTATCATTGCGCACGAAATTGTCTCTTAGCCAGCATAAAAAAGCTTTACTAAGAAGCCACCTTTTATCAAAGGAAAGCTGGATTAGTCATGTTGGCTTTTGTCTTCCCCACATTACCCTTCATTTCGTCGCACACTATTTCGTCAAAAATGATGCACATCACATTTATTTCTTTCTGCATTTTTTGCTTGCATTCTCTCTCAGCCTTGCTGCATCTGGGTTCGCGTTAATTGATATAAGGTCAACTAAAAATCATATATCTTGTGTGGTTGAAATTTAAAACGCCCACATCTAGTATTCTTTGTGTAGCACTCGCGTAACGGGTCGCTACCCAGTGGATCGGTTCAGGTGCACATGCCCTGAAGATAGCCGCTCCGACATACTTCTCTCACGCCAAAGGGTAAATACAAATCATGCGTATTACTATTTTCACTAAGCCAGATTGTGTTCAATGCAACGCCACATGCCGTGCGCTGGATAAGCAAGGAATTAACTATCAACTGGTGGACTTAACTGAAGATGAACAGGCGTTGCAGCAGGTAAGAGCGTTGGGCTATCAACAGGTACCCGTCGTGATGACGGCCGACGATCATTGGAGCGGCTTCCGCCCGGATAAGATCAGTACTCTGAACGCCGCCCTGCAATTGTCGTAAGGGGGCAATATGAACCCGCTGGTCTATTTCTCCAGCCAGTCGGAAAACACGCATCGCTTCATTTCCAGGGTTGGCTTGCCAGCCCTGAGAATCCCGATAGCGACAGAACAGCCTGCATTGAAAGTTGATCGCCCCTATATTCTGGTTGTCCCCAGCTACGGCGGAGGCAGCACGAAAGGGGCTGTGCCGCGTCAGGTCATCATCTTTCTCAACGATCCGCATAATCGCGCTTATCTGCGCGGCGTGATTGCCGCAGGCAATACCAATTTCGGTGCAGCGTATTGCATCGCCGGCGATATCATTGCGCAGAAATGCCAGGTGCCTTACCTGTACCGCTTTGAATTGCTCGGCACGGCAGAAGACGTTGCAAATGTGCGTAAGGGAGTAACTGAATTTTGGCAACAACAGACCACGTGAGTGCAAAGGCAACCAAGGCCGACGCGGATGCCCACTCGCTCGATTACCATACACTCGACTACCATGCGCTGAACGCGATGCTTAACCTCTACGACGCAGAGGGAAATATTCAGTTCGAGATGGATAAGCTCGCGGCACGCCGTTATTTCCTACAGCATGTGAACCAGAACACCGTGTTTTTCCACAATCTGGAAGAAAAACTGCGTTATCTGGTGGAAGAAGGCTACTACGAAGCAGATGTACTGGATCAATACAGCTTCGATTTCATCAAAAGCCTTTTTCAACAGGCTTACGCTCACAAGTTCCGCTTTCAAACCTTTCTGGGGGCGTTCAAATACTACACCGGCTATACGCTGAAAACCTTTGACGGTAAACGTTATCTGGAACGCTACGAAGATCGCGTCTGCCTCGTGGCACTGACCCTCGCTAAAGGGGACACTGCACTCGCTAGCGCGCTGGTCGATGAAATCATCAGCGGACGCTTCCAGCCCGCCACCCCCACATTCCTCAACTGCGGTAAAAAGCAGCGTGGCGAACTGGTCTCCTGCTTCCTGCTGCGCATTGAAGACAATATGGAGTCGATTGGTCGAGCAATTAACTCCGCGCTTCAGCTGTCAAAACGCGGCGGCGGCGTGGCCTTCATGCTCAGTAACATCCGCGAAACCGGTGCGCCAATCAAACGTATTGAAAACCAGTCGTCCGGCATTATCCCTATCATGAAAATGCTGGAAGATGCGTTCTCCTACGCCAACCAGCTTGGAGCGCGTCAGGGGGCGGGGGCGGTGTACCTCAATGCGCACCACCCAGATATTCTGCGTTTTCTGGATACCAAGCGGGAAAATGCTGATGAGAAAATCCGCATCAAGACGCTGTCTTTAGGTGTGGTCATTCCCGATATCACGTTCCAGTTGGCAAAAAATAATCAGGTGATGTACCTGTTCTCGCCCTATGATGTCGAGCAGGTTTATGGCGTGCCGCTGTCAGAAATTAGCGTCACCGAAAAATACCATGAGATGGTCAACGACAAGCGCATCCGTAAATCCCAAATTAAGGCGCGCGAATTCTTCCAGATCCTCGCCGAGATCCAGTTCGAATCCGGTTATCCCTACATGATGTTTGAGGACACGGTGAATCGAGCGAACCCGATTCACGGCCGTATCAATATGAGTAACCTGTGCTCCGAGATTTTGCAGGTCAACGAGGCAAGTCTGTACGACGACGATCTTGGCTACAGCCACATTGGTAAAGACATCTCCTGTAACCTCGGATCGATGAATATTGCCAACGCGATGACCTCGCCCGATTTTGGCCAGACAGTTGAAATGGCGATCCGCGCGCTGACCGCCGTTTCCGATATGAGCCACATCAGTTCCGTGCCATCCATCGAAAAAGGCAACGACCAATCACATGCGATTGGTTTAGGTCAGATGAACCTGCATGGCTATCTGGCGAAAGAGCGTATTTTTTACGGCACAGAAGAAGCCGTCGATTTCACCAACATTTATTTCTACACCGTCGCTTTCCACGCAATTCGGGCATCGAATGCGTTAGCGATAGAGCGGAACCAGCGCTTCTCAGGCTTTGAACTCTCAAAATACGCTACGGGTGAGTATTTTGATAAGTACATCGAGCAAACCTGGGAACCCACAACAACACGCGCACGTGAGCTGTTTGAACAGGCTGGCATCCACATTCCTACTCAGCAGGACTGGGCGGCACTGCGCGAATCCGTGATTGCGCACGGTATTTACAACCAGAACTTGCAGGCAGTTCCACCGACCGGTTCGATTTCATATATCAACCACTCGACGTCCAGCATCCACCCGATTGTGTCACGTATCGAAATTCGTAAAGAGGGCAAGATTGGTCGCGTCTACTACCCTGCCCCTTACATGAGCAATGACAATCTTGAGTATTACCAGGATGCCTATGAAATCGGGCCGCAGAAGATTATCGACACCTATGCCGCCGCGACGCAGCACGTCGATCAGGGGCTGTCGCTGACGCTGTTTTTCCGCGATACCGCCACCACGCGCGACATCAATAAAGCGCAGATCTACGCCTGGACCAAAGGCATTAAGACTATTTATTACATTCGCATACGGCAGATGGCGCTGGAAGGCACCGAAGTCCAGGGCTGTGTGTCCTGTGCGCTCTAAGCCATCGCGGAAGGAAATCGAAGCATGACCGCACTCACTCGCGTCCAGGCGATTAACTGGAACAAAATTGAAGACGACAAAGATTTGGAAGTCTGGAACCGGCTGACGTCTAACTTCTGGCTGCCGGAAAAGGTGCCACTTTCTAACGATATTCCGTCGTGGAGTACGCTGAACGCCCGCGAGCGTCAGTTGACGATCCGCGTCTTCACTGGACTAACGCTGTTAGATACCATCCAAAATACGCTAGGCGCACCAACACTCATGCCCGATGCAGTGACGCCACATGAAGAAGCCGTGCTGTCTAACATCAGCTTTATGGAAGCGGTGCATGCCCGCTCGTACAGCTCTATTTTCTCGACGCTGTGCCTGACCAGCGAAGTCGATGATGCGTATCGCTGGAGTGAAGAGAATACGGCGCTACAGAAAAAGTCCGACATTATTCTGTCGCACTATCGCAGTGACGATCCGCTGATGAAGAAAGTCGCCAGCGTGTTTCTGGAGTCGTTCCTGTTCTACTCGGGGTTCTACCTGCCGATGTACTGGTCAAGCCGTGCCAAGCTGACCAACACGGCGGATTTGATCCGGCTTATCATCCGCGACGAAGCGGTACACGGCTACTATATTGGCTACAAATTCCAGCGCGGGTTAGCGAAGGTCGATTCCGCTCGTCATCAGCAGGTGAAAAATTTCGCCTACGATCTGCTACAGGATTTATATGACAATGAGGTGTTATATACGCAGGAACTCTATGACGGCGTCGGCTGGACGGAAGATGTGAAGAAATTCCTCCACTACAACGCGAACAAAGCGCTGATGAATCTGGGTTATGAAGCACTGTTCCCCGCCAGCATGACGGATGTGAATCCCGCGATTCTCTCGGCGCTATCGCCAAACGCGGATGAGAACCACGACTTCTTCTCTGGCTCGGGTTCATCTTATGTGATCGGTAAAGCCGTCAACACCGAAGACGAAGACTGGGATTTCTAAAAAAACGGCCGCTGCTTTTCGGGTGGCCGCATTTTTCTACATCCCTTTTTCACCGCAATTTTTTACACCCCAGAAAATGAAAAACCCCGAATCATTGCTGATTCAGGGCTTTCATAATAAGTGGCGGAACGGACGGGGCTCGAACCCGCGACCCCCTGCGTGACAGGCAGGTATTCTAACCAACTGAACTACCGCTCCACTCGTGCTCACTGAGCGGGATGAATACTAAGATGACGGCACTATTACGTCAATGCTTTTTATAACTAACCGTTTCTGTTTGCTTATAATTTCATCTTGATGTCTATTCTCTCACCCGCAACGCGATCAACCGATTCTTTTTACTGCGCAAAGGGCGAATATCGCAGCGGCGCTATTCTGCCCGCCACAGGCAACTCCCGCCTTTTTTAGCAATCAGATCCAGACGTTGTTCATGCGCCAATAGCTCTGCCTCATCGGCGTAAAGTACCGTTAACGCCGATTGAGGGCGGACGATTCTCTGGATCGTTTCGGTATTCTCACTCTTCTGCTGCGTTTCACCTTCCATCGAAAAAGTCAGTGACGTCTGGCCACCGGTCATCGCCAGATAAACTTCTGCCAGAATCTCGGCATCGAGCAATGCGCCGTGCAGCGTACGCTTGCTGTTATCTATCTGATAGCGATCGCAAAGCGCATCCAAACTATTACGCTTACCGGGAAAGATCTTCCGCGCCATTAACAGGCTATCGGTGATCTTACAGAACGTCTCCGTCTTAGGAAGATCTCGGTTTAGCAGCCGAAATTCGTAATCCATAAAGCCAATATCAAACGTTGCGTTATGGATAACCAGCTCTGCGCCACGGATAAAATCGAGAAAATCATCCACGATATCCGCATACGTCGGCTTATCAGCCAAAAACTCATCGCTAATACCGTGTACGTTATACGCTTCGGGATCCACTAAACGATCGGGTTTGATATAGACGTGAAAATGACGGCCCGTCAGGCGGCGGTTAATCACTTCGACCGCACCGATCTCGATAATTTTATGCCCTTCATAGTGAACCCCCAGCATATTCATACCGGTGGTTTCTGTATCCAGGACTATTTGTCGCGTAATTTCAGTGCTCATCGTTTTCGTTTATGTCAGACTTGCCGTTTTTACCATAAGGGAGAGTCTACCAGAGATGCGCAAACAGGTAGAAATTTTCACCGACGGATCTTGCCTCGGTAATCCCGGCCCCGGCGGCTATGGCGCCCTACTGCGCTACAAGCAGCACGAAAAAGCATTGAGTGCTGGTTATCGTCTTACGACGAATAACAGAATGGAGCTGATGGCCGCAATTGCAGCGCTTGAAACACTGACCACTGACTGTGACGTCGTACTCAGCACAGACAGTCAATATGTTCGTCAGGGAATCACCAGTTGGATTCATAACTGGAAAAAGCGGGGTTGGAAGACCGCCGATAAAAAACCGGTCAAGAACGTCGATCTCTGGCAAAGATTGGATATCGCGATTCAACGTCATTCCGTACGCTGGGAATGGGTAAAAGGACACGCCGGGCATCCCGAAAACGAGCGCTGTGATGAACTCGCTCGCGCTGCCGCCAGTGCACCAACGCTTGATGACACCGGTTATCAGGCTGAATAAATCACCGTAGGCGTCCGCCTCATCTTCGATATATCTTTGTTGCGCCCACCGTGCGGCGCACTGATGCTTTGCGCAACCTCGCCCTCATCGGCGTAAACGTCAGCGGAATTGTGCGCTTCCGGGCAATAATCAGCGTCAGACACCCCAGCATCGGAATATGTTTATTCAACTTCCCTTTGTTTCTTCGCCATGGCGTAACGTGAAAATGGGTCTGATCGATAACCTCATAGTTCAATAATCCCAACCAGTCCGTAATACGCATTTGAGTAAACATGCGGCTGCAATAAGGATGTTTTTTATTGAGTCTGGGGATCAGTTTACCCAATCCAACTAGGCTGATCGGATTAAACGTGCTCAGGATTAACCAACCATCATCGATCAAGACACGATCAACCTCCCGCAAAATACGATGCGGATCCGATGAATAAGACAGCGTTTGGGCAAGCAGGCAAGCATCGATCGACTTTTCAGAGAAAGGTAATTGATGAGCATCAGCCACGACATGAAGATTATCACCGTGTGGAGCTACGTTAACCTGATGCGCGATCGCGCACTCCGTTATGTTGATTTCTGCACTCAGCGCCCCGACCTTGATAAGATGGAAACCAAAGAGTTTTGGCCACCACGGCAACAAAGCCAGCTCAAGCGACTCGCGATAAAATTGCCCACAGGTGATATCATCCCATGAATCAGGTGCAACAATGGTCTGAGGGGTTCGTGCCAATTTCATCTTCTGTTATCTTCCTCAGGCTGCTAGAAAAAAGAGGTGATGAATGAATCTTATCAGTATCCCCGCACTTCAGGACAACTACATTTGGCTATTGAGCAATAAAGAAAATCGCTGTGTGATCGTCGATCCTGGTGAGGCCCCCCCGGTGCTTAATGCGCTAGTTCAACACTCACTTGTCCCCGAAGCAATTTTGCTCACTCACCACCATAATGATCATGTCGGAGGCGTCATTGAACTCCTCAAGCATTACCCTAATCTGCCTGTTTTTGGCCCAAAAGAAACCGCTAAATGCGGCGCGACCTGCCTGGTGGAAGAAGGAAATACCGTCTCTTTGTTAAATTCGGAATTTTCTGTAATTGAGGTTCCAGGACACACATCTGGTCATATTGCCTACTACAGTGCGCCATTTTTGTTCTGTGGCGACACCCTATTTTCAGCGGGATGCGGTCGTATTCTTGAAGGCGAACCGAGGCAAATGTATGAATCCATTCAAAAAATAGCAGAATTTCCTGATGATACGATAGTGTGCTGCGCTCATGAATACACGCTATCAAACTTAAGATTTTCTAATACGATATTGCCAGAAGATCCCATTATTGAAGCTTACCTCCATGAAATCAGTCAGATACGAGAAAAATCGCAGTCTACTTTACCAACAACATTAGGACTGGAGAGAAGAATCAACCTATTCCTCCGCTGTCATGAGATTGATTTAAAAAAGAAATTATCAAAAGAACCTGCAAATATAGAGAATTGGCAAGTTTTTGAGATACTACGCAGCAAGAAAGACTGCTTCTGAAGGTTTAGGTTGTGCTATTCGTCTAATCAAAGTATCCTTGCTCGTCTTTTAAGCAACTATTGACCAACATATGAAGGCTAAAGCGATGATTATCGCCTCAGTCTTGCTGGCGGGTTGTCAGGTCTCACCACATGACACCTCGCAACCCAAACAGCATGCACAGAGTTTGTCTTCGGCAAGTCAAAGTGAAGCAGGAAAGTACACAGATAGTCGAGAGGCCTCCGCGCGATGGCTAGATGACGATAGTCTCGCGCAACGAGATCTGTGGAACTTCATTGGCGACGAGCTGAAGATGGAGGTTCCGGAAAACGCCCGGATCCGCGAGCAAAAAATGCGTTATTTGAAAAATAAGAGCTATCTCCACGATGTAACATTACGGGCAGAGCCGTACATGTACTGGATAGTCGAGCAGATTAAGCAACGTAAAATGCCGATGGAACTGGTACTGCTACCCATAGTGGAGAGCGCTTTTGATCCAAGTGCCACATCATCCGCCAATGCCGCTGGGCTATGGCAGATTATCCCTGGTACAGGACGCAATTATGGTTTGAAACAAAACCAGTGGTACGACGGACGTCGCGACGTGATTGCGTCTACGACGGCTGCGCTGGATATGATGCAACGACTCAACACGATGTTTGATGGCGACTGGTTATTGACTGTTGCTGCATACAACAGTGGTGAAGGCCGCGTCATGCAGGCGATGAAAGCGAATAAAGCGAAAGGAAAATCAACCAGCTTCTGGGCACTGGCGTTACCGCGGGAAACGTCAATCTATGTCCCTAAGATGTTGGCTTTGAGCGATATTCTTAAAAACAGCAAAAAGTATGGCGTGACTCTACCACAACCCAATGAAAGCCGCGCATTAGCAAAGGTTGAGCTGGGGCAGCAGATAGAATTGACACAAGCCGCTGAAATGGCGGGTTTGTCGTTGAATAAGTTGAAGAGTTATAACTCGGGCTATAAGCGTAATGTTACCGCGCCAAATGGGCCACATTACATTATGGTTCCTAAAGCTCACGTTGAGCAGTTGAAAGATTCACTGGCTGATGGTGACATCGCCGCGATTCAACCAACACGCTTAGCGCAAACACAGTCAACGCCAGCATCACAGCAGTATAAGGTACGCTCAGGTGATACCTTATCAGCCATTGCGGCACGGCTTAATGTCAGCACGAAAGATTTGCAGAGCTGGAACAATCTGCGTAGCGCTGGTGCGCTCAAGGTTGGCCAGACATTGCAAGTTGCCAAAGCATCAGGCAATAGCAGTTCTATCACCTACCAGGTTAGGAAGGGTGATTCACTGGCAAGTATTGCTAAACGTCACGGCGTAAATATCGCTGATGTGATGCGCTGGAATACGGTTATCAACAAGAATGCCAACATCCAGCCAGGCGATCGTCTGACGCTTTATGTTAGCAGCAACATAAAACCTGATTCTTAACGTCATATCAGAATTGGTAACGAAAAACAGCTCTCTACATCCGTGGAGGGCTGTTTTTTTATAACGATTAATTCAGGCTAAATTCAACGAGCAGTGGGTTATGATCTGAAGCCTGAGTCACCAATACAGAAGACTGGTTAACGGTCAGCTCACGGTAAAAGACGAAATCGAGCGGCCGACCAAACGCCTTTCGCCGTTGGTCATCAACAAAATGTACCTCCTGCAACCCCATCCTTGCCGCAAACCGATTAAGTGCGTTAATACGCTGCTGACTCCACGCATTAAAATCTCCAGCCATAATAGCTGGCCCTTGATGATGTAAGAGTTGTTCCCCAATCGCAGCCAACTGCTTGGTATAAACCTCAACACCAAAGCTAAAGTTGACCGCATGGATATTGATAACCATCAGCCTCTGGCCATTCTGAAGCGCGTAGACCGTCACCAAAGAGGACTTAGCCAAACGCAACAGGGGCTCCTTTTCACGTAAAGGACAGCAATATACTGGCTGAACCGCTGATAGCGTCATCACACCAGATGGATGCTGCGGGAGAATAATGGCAGGAACCTGATCGGCAGAAAGGTAGTTGGTGGTTGCAAAACGGATGAGTTCTGGCGTGCTTTGCGCTTCCTGCAACAGAACTAGCTGGGTACCTTTACCGAAATTCTGCAACACGGAAAGCCAGTTCATTCGTTGTTGCTTAAAAATGTTCCACACCATTACGCGTAAAACATCACCCTCCAGCAACAATGAGCTTGTCGGTAGCACTTGTCCCGGATAATGCATTTCCCCGGGAGGGAAGATACGTTCGGCTGGTTGGCCGGCAACATACCTCATTGCATAGGTTCTTTTCCGCACGCCTAATCCACTATCAGTTTCAATACTCTAAATACCCTATCAAAAAAGAGCACTCTTCTGTTATAGAATTTTATCGCAGACTTACAATGTACGCTCGGCGATAAGGTAGGAAAAATGAAATGATCGGCAAAAACACAAAAGAAGATAAGGAGAAAGAGGCGAATTCATATACAAATTCTAATATTCAGATATGAAAAAGCCCTAAGCGTTAACTTAGGGCTTCTGCATAATAAGTGGCGGAACGGACGGGGCTCGAACCCGCGACCCCCTGCGTGACAGGCAGGTATTCTAACCAACTGAACTACCGCTCCACCGAATTTCTCTACAACCACCAGATTGCTCCGGCTTACTGCTTAATTTGATGCCTGGCAGTTCCCTACTCTCACATGGGGAAGCCCCACACTACCATCGGCGCTACGGCGTTTCACTTCTGAGTTCGGCATGGGGTCAGGTGGGACCACCGCGCTATCGCCGCCAGGCAAATTCTGTTTCATTCCAGCCGTTACTGTGCTGACTTTCTCTCTCTTGTCATCACGCAACCACCAGAACCAATCTCTGAACAAGCTGAACATCGTTTCATATGAGTCTTTCATCACCCACAAAACACCTTCGGTGTTGTAAGGTTAAGCCTCTCGGGTCATTAGTACTGGTTAGCTCAACGTATCGCTACGCTTACACACCCAGCCTATCTACGTCGTCGTCTTCAACGGCCCTTCAGGGGCATCTAGTGCCCAGGGAAGACTCATCTCGAGGCAAGTTTCCCGCTTAGATGCTTTCAGCGGTTATCTCTTCCGCACTTAGCTACCGGGCAATGCAATTGGCATCACAACCCGTACACCAGTGGTGCGTTCACTCCGGTCCTCTCGTACTAGGAGCAACCCCTCTCAATCTTCCAACGCCCACGGCAGATAGGGACCGAACTGTCTCACGACGTTCTAAACCCAGCTCGCGTACCACTTTAAATGGCGAACAGCCATACCCTTGGGACCTACTTCAGCCCCAGGATGTGATGAGCCGACATCGAGGTGCCAAACACCGCCGTCGATATGAACTCTTGGGCGGTATCAGCCTGTTATCCCCGGAGTACCTTTTATCCGTTGAGCGATGGCCCTTCCATTCAGAACCACCGGATCACTAAGACCTGCTTTCGCACCTGCTCGAGCTGTCACTCTCGCAGTCAAGCTAGCTTATGCCTTTGCACTAACCTCCTGATGTCCGACCAGGATTAGCTAACCTTCGTGCTCCTCCGTTACGCTTTGGGAGGAGACCGCCCCAGTCAAACTACCCACCAGACACTGTCCGCAACCCGGATCACGGGTCCACGTTAGAACATCAAACATTAAAGGGTGGTATTTCAAGGTTGGCTCCATGCAGACTGGCGTCCACACTTCAAAGCCTCCCACCTATCCTACACATCAAGGCTCAAGGTTCAGTGTCAAGCTATAGTAAAGGTTCACGGGGTCTTTCCGTCTTGCCGCGGGTACACTGCATCTTCACAGCGAGTTCAATTTCACTGAGTCTCGGGTGGAGACAGCCTGGCCATCATTACGCCATTCGTGCAGGTCGGAACTTACCCGACAAGGAATTTCGCTACCTTAGGACCGTTATAGTTACGGCCGCCGTTTACCGGGGCTTCGATCAAGAGCTTCGCCTTGCGGCTGACCCCATCAATTAACCTTCCGGCACCGGGCAGGCGTCACACCGTATACGTCCACTTTCGTGTTTGCACAGTGCTGTGTTTTTATTAAACAGTTGCAGCCAGCTGGTATCTTCGACTGATTTCAGCTCCATGAGCAAGTCACTTCACTTACCATCAGCGTGCCTTCTCCCGAAGTTACGGCACCATTTTGCCTAGTTCCTTCACCCGAGTTCTCTCAAGCGCCTGAGTATTCTCTACCTGACCACCTGTGTCGGTTTGGGGTACGATTTGATGTTACCTGGAGCTTAGAGGCTTTTCCTGGAAGCGTAGCATCGGTTACTTCATCACCGTAGTGACTCGTCATCACGCCTCAGTGTTAACGATGACCCGGATTTACCAAAGTCATCCACCTTCACGCTTAAACCGGGACAACCGTCGCCCGGATAACCTAGCTTTCTCCGTCCCCCCTTCGCAGTAACACCGAGTACAGGAATATTAACCTGTTTCCCATCGACTACGCTTTTCAGCCTCGCCTTAGGGGTCGACTCACCCTGCCCCGATTAACGTTGGACAGGAACCCTTGGTCTTCCGGCGTGCGGGTTTTTCACCCGCATTATCGTTACTTATGTCAGCATTCGCACTTCTGATACCTCCAGCAGCCCTCACAGGCCACCTTCGCAGGCTTACAGAACGCTCCCCTACCCAACAACACCTAAGTGTCGCTGCCGCAGCTTCGGTGCATGGTTTAGCCCCGTTACATCTTCCGCGCAGGCCGACTCGACCAGTGAGCTATTACGCTTTCTTTAAATGATGGCTGCTTCTAAGCCAACATCCTGGCTGTCTGTGCCTTCCCACATCGTTTCCCACTTAACCATGACTTTGGGACCTTAGCTGGCGGTCTGGGTTGTTTCCCTCTTCACGACGAACGTTAGCACCCGCCGTGTGTCTCCCGTGATAACATTCTTCGGTATTCGTAGTTTGCATCGGGTTGGTAAGTCGGGATGACCCCCTAGCCGAAACAGTGCTCTACCCCCGAAGATGAGTTCACGAGGCGCTACCTAAATAGCTTTCGGGGAGAACCAGCTATCTCCCGGTTTGATTGGCCTTTCACCCCCAGCCACAAGTCATCCGCTAATTTTTCAACATTAGTCGGTTCGGTCCTCCAGTTAGTGTTACCCAACCTTCAACCTGCCCATGGCTAGATCACCGGGTTTCGGGTCTATACCCTGCAACTTAACGCCCAGTTAAGACTCGGTTTCCCTGCGGCTCCCCTATACGGTTAACCTTGCTACAGAATATAAGTCGCTGACCCATTATACAAAAGGTACGCAGTCACCTAACAAGTAGGCTCCCACTGCTTGTACGTACACGGTTTCAGGTTCTATTTCACTCCCCTCGCCGGGGTTCTTTTCGCCTTTCCCTCACGGTACTGGTTCACTATCGGTCAGTCAGGAGTATTTAGCCTTGGAGGATGGTCCCCCCATATTCAGACAGGATGTCACGTGTCCCGCCCTACTCATCGAACTCACAGCTTGTGCATTTTTGTGTACGGGACTATCACCCTTTACTGTGCGACTTTCCAGACGCTTCCACTAACACACAAACTGATTCAGGTTCTGGGCTCCTCCCCGTTCGCTCGCCGCTACTGGGGGAATCTCGGTTGATTTCTTTTCCTCGGGGTACTGAGATGTTTCAGTTCCCCCGGTTCGCCTCATGACACTATGTATTCATGTCATGATAGTGTGTCGAAACACACTGGGTTTCCCCATTCGGGTATCGTCGGGTATAACGCTTCATATCAGCTTACCGACGCTTATCGCAGATTAGCACGCCCTTCATCGCCTCTGACTGCCTAGGCATCCACCGTGTACGCTTAGTCGCTTAACCTCACAACCCGAAGATGTTTCGATTGATTCATCATCGCGCTGCGATTATTTGAGAGACTCATTGACAGACTGATTCATCACGACACACCCGAAGGCGGTCATAATTGTTCAGCTGTCATGTTTCAATTTTCAGCTTGTTCCAGATTGTTAAAGAGCAAAACTTCGCAGTGCACCCAAACAGGTACACTCTGAAATTTTCTATACAGCGAGTAGTGATGGTGGAGCTATGCGGGATCGAACCGCAGACCTCCTGCGTGCAAGGCAGGCGCTCTCCCAGCTGAGCTATAACCCCATCGTTGCTTACAGATACCTTAGATACCACTCACGGAAGAGTTGGTAGGCCTGAGTGGACTTGAACCACCGACCTCACCCTTATCAGGGGTGCGCTCTAACCACCTGAGCTACAAGCCTATTAAGGTATTTCTGCTCGTTATTTTCATCAGACAATCTGTGTGAGCACTTCACTCAACGCACATCTTCTTGGTAAGGAGGTGATCCAACCGCAGGTTCCCCTACGGTTACCTTGTTACGACTTCACCCCAGTCATGAATCACAAAGTGGTAAGCGCCCTCCCGAAGGTTAAGCTACCTACTTCTTTTGCAACCCACTCCCATGGTGTGACGGGCGGTGTGTACAAGGCCCGGGAACGTATTCACCGTAGCATTCTGATCTACGATTACTAGCGATTCCGACTTCATGGAGTCGAGTTGCAGACTCCAATCCGGACTACGACGTACTTTATGAGGTCCGCTTGCTCTCGCGAGGTCGCTTCTCTTTGTATACGCCATTGTAGCACGTGTGTAGCCCTACTCGTAAGGGCCATGATGACTTGACGTCATCCCCACCTTCCTCCGGTTTATCACCGGCAGTCTCCTTTGAGTTCCCGACCGAATCGCTGGCAACAAAGGATAAGGGTTGCGCTCGTTGCGGGACTTAACCCAACATTTCACAACACGAGCTGACGACAGCCATGCAGCACCTGTCTCACAGTTCCCGAAGGCACTAAGGCATCTCTGCCGAATTCTGTGGATGTCAAGAGTAGGTAAGGTTCTTCGCGTTGCATCGAATTAAACCACATGCTCCACCGCTTGTGCGGGCCCCCGTCAATTCATTTGAGTTTTAACCTTGCGGCCGTACTCCCCAGGCGGTCGATTTAACGCGTTAGCTCCGGAAGCCACGCCTCAAGGGCACAACCTCCAAATCGACATCGTTTACAGCGTGGACTACCAGGGTATCTAATCCTGTTTGCTCCCCACGCTTTCGCACCTGAGCGTCAGTCTTTGTCCAGGGGGCCGCCTTCGCCACCGGTATTCCTCCAGATCTCTACGCATTTCACCGCTACACCTGGAATTCTACCCCCCTCTACAAGACTCTAGCCTGTCAGTTTTGAATGCAGTTCCCAGGTTAAGCCCGGGGATTTCACATCCAACTTAACAGACCGCCTGCGTGCGCTTTACGCCCAGTCATTCCGATTAACGCTTGCACCCTCCGTATTACCGCGGCTGCTGGCACGGAGTTAGCCGGTGCTTCTTCTGCGGGTAACGTCAATCAATAAGGTTATTAACCTTACTGCCTTCCTCCCCGCTGAAAGTGCTTTACAACCCGAAGGCCTTCTTCACACACGCGGCATGGCTGCATCAGGCTTGCGCCCATTGTGCAATATTCCCCACTGCTGCCTCCCGTAGGAGTCTGGACCGTGTCTCAGTTCCAGTGTGGCTGGTCATCCTCTCAGACCAGCTAGGGATCGTCGCCTAGGTGAGCCATTACCTCACCTACTAGCTAATCCCATCTGGGCACATCTGATGGCGAGAGGCCCTAAGGTCCCCCTCTTTGCTCTTGCGAGGTTATGCGGTATTAGCTACCGTTTCCAGTAGTTATCCCCCTCCATCAGGCAGTTTCCCAGACATTACTCACCCGTCCGCCGCTCGTCACCCAAAGAGCAAGCTCTTCTGTGCTACCGCTCGACTTGCATGTGTTAGGCCTGCCGCCAGCGTTCAATCTGAGCCATGATCAAACTCTTCAATTTAAGATTTGTTTGATTTGCTGAACTCGTCAGCGATGCTCAAAGAATTAAAACTGTTTATTCGTAATGAATTTACTGTTGTTCACTCTTCAAGACTTTTTATATCGTTAAGATACGGTCTTGTGAGTGCCCACACAGATTGTCTGATTAAATTGTTAAAGAGCAGTGCCACTTCATCGGTGGCGCGGGCTGCATATACTATGCTTTTCCGCTGTGAAGTCAAGTCATTACTGACCGCCTTCGTTGAATCTTTTTTCCTGTTACCGCAACTGCGTGTCGCTGTTGCCGTGTCAGTGGAGGCGCATTATAGGGACTTCTCGGCCACTGACAAGCTATAAATGCAAATTATTTTCCAACCGTTCAAAAACAAGCCAAAAGACACCATTTCGCACACTTCACATACAGAAAGTGAATGTAATCTGAGCTCATAATGTGAAAACGGGAGCATCCGTTAACGAATGCTCCCGTTGATCGCTTACCAGCTCACTCGCATTATTCTTGCCGCGCGACGATCTGTTCGCCGTTAACATCTAATGTGATCGGTTTACCGGGTATCAATTTCCCCCCCAGCATCTGCTGAGCGAGTGGGTTCTCTATCAGTTGCTGTATCGCTCTTTTAAGCGGACGAGCACCATAGACAGGATCAAACCCGACTTCCCCAAGCATATCTAAAGCTGCATCCGTGATCGTGACACTATATCCACGCTCTTCAAGACGCTTGTACAGTCTCTGAAGCTGAATTTGTGCGATCGACGTAATATGCGCCCTTCCCAATGGGTGGAATACCACGACCTCATCGATACGGTTAATAAACTCGGGGCGGAAGCTGTGGCTAACAACTTCAAGCACCATATCTCTCATTTCGGTATAGCTGCGTTCACCAAAACGTTCCTGAATAAGGTCGGATCCCAGATTGGACGTCATGATGACCACAGTATTACGGAAGTCGACCGTTCTGCCCTGACCATCAGTGAGGCGCCCATCATCTAATACCTGAAGCAGGATATTAAATACATCAGGGTGTGCCTTTTCGATCTCATCTAGCAAAATGACCGAATAAGGACGACGGCGTACCGCTTCCGTCAAATATCCCCCTTCCTCGTAACCGACATATCCCGGAGGCGCACCGACCAAGCGTGAAACCGAGTGTTTCTCCATAAACTCAGACATATCAATACGCACCATGGCGTCATCACTGTCGAAGAGGAAAGTCGCCAGCGTTTTACAAAGTTCCGTTTTCCCAACACCTGTTGGCCCAAGGAACAGGAACGAGCCAATAGGGCGATTCGGGTCTGATAGCCCTGCCCTGCTACGACGGATAGAATTTGCTACCGCTTCAACGGCTTCGTTCTGCCCAATCACACGCTGATGCAGTTCATCTTCCATGCGTAATAATTTTTCTTTCTCACTTTCCAACATGCGAGAAACAGGAATCCCAGTCCAACGCGCCAGCACATCCGCGATTTCAACATCCGTTACTCGATTACGCAGCAAATGCATCGTTTTCCCTTCCTGCTGCGTTGCTGCTGCCAACTGTTTCTCTAGCTCAGGGATTTTGCCATATTGCAGCTCAGACATTCTCCCCAGATCGCCCTGACGGCGAGCCTGTTCCAGCGCAATTTTCGCCTGCTCTAAAGACGCTTTAATATTCTGCGTTCCCGTGAGTGACGCTTTTTCTGCTTTCCACTCTTCCTCTTGCTGGGAATATTCACGCTCTTTTTGGTCAAGTTCCGCGCTCAGCAATTCAAGCCGCTTTTGGCTGGCTTCATCAGATTCTTTTTTCAGCGCCTGCTGTTCCAGTTTTAACTGGATGATTCGACGCTCAAGCCGATCAAGGGGCTCGGGTTTTGAATCAATCTGAATACGAATACTGGATGCGGCCTCATCAATCAGGTCAATCGCTTTATCCGGCAGTTGACGATCCGCGATATAGCGGTTAGACAGCATGGCCGCCGCAACAATCGCTGGGTCAGTAATTTGTACATGATGGTGCAATTCATAACGCTCTTTCAGCCCGCGCAGAATCGCAATCGTGTCTTCGACAGTAGGTTCAGCGACAAACACTTTCTGGAAACGACGCTCAAGGGCCGCGTCTTTTTCAATATATTGCCGATACTCATCGAGCGTTGTCGCTCCGACGCAATGCAACTCACCACGAGCCAGCGCAGGTTTTAGCATATTACCGGCATCCATCGCGCCATCGGCTTTGCCTGCCCCCACCATCGTATGAAGTTCATCGATAAACAGAATGACGTTGCCTTCCTGTTTAGACAGGTCGTTGAGCACGCCTTTCAAACGCTCTTCAAACTCACCACGGTATTTCGCACCCGCCACCAGCGCGCCCATATCCAGTGAAAGTACGCGCTTGTTTTTCAAGCCTTCAGGCACTTCACCATTAACGATACGCTGTGCTAACCCTTCTACTATCGCGGTTTTACCCACGCCAGGTTCACCGATTAATACCGGGTTATTTTTGGTTCGACGCTGCAAAACCTGAATAGTGCGGCGAATTTCCTCATCACGCCCGATCACAGGATCGAGTTTGCCTTGTTCCGCACGCTCCGTGAGATCAATCGTGAATTTTTTCAATGCCTGGCGCTGATCTTCAGCACCCTGATCGTTCACTTGATCCCCTCCTCTCACTCGTTCAATCGCGTTTGTTACACCTTGCTGCGTAACCCCCGCCTTTTTCAATATATCTCCCAACGTGCCGCGAGACTCCAGCGCAGCAAGCGCGAAAAGCTCCGAAGAGATAAAGGTATCGCCACGCTTTTGCGCCAGCTTGTCGCACATATTCAATACGCGGACTAACTCGCTCGAAGGCTGAACATCACCATCAGTACCTTCAACCTGCGGCA
The DNA here is from genome assembly GCF_016950255.1 of Pectobacterium brasiliense. Lineage (NCBI taxonomy): Bacteria > Pseudomonadati > Pseudomonadota > Gammaproteobacteria > Enterobacterales > Pectobacteriaceae > Pectobacterium > Pectobacterium brasiliense. The sequence goes on from NZ_JACGFN010000002.1 coordinate 567,680, forward strand.
AACGTGTGATTGCCTGGTCGATTTCGGTTTTCAGGTGATTGAGATTGGCTCCGGCAACAGTCAGAAGTGGACCAACAGTTCCACCATCCTGATGAAGCAAGGCACTCATCAAGTGAAGTGGTTCAATAAACTGGTGATCGCGCCCAAGGGCGAGAGACTGGGCATCAGCAAGAGCAAGTTGGAATTTGTTGGTAAGACGATCCAGACGCATAACTCCTCCCATACACTGGTCAAAATTGCTACTGGAGATTAAATGAGGTCATCCCTCAAAAATTTCAAGGTTATTTTGCCAGTCGTGACGGGATTTAAATGTTACTTATCCTGGATCGTCTTAATTCAATAGGTTATATCAGCCAGATTAAACTTGCCATACGGCCAGTCACGCCATCACGCCGATAAGAGAAAAATTTGTGAGGCTCGCTCACAGTACAGGCATTTCCACCAAAAATTTGCGTTACCCCTGCAGCACGTAAACGCAGACTTGCCAGTTGGTAAATATCGGCAAAAAATTTATTTCCTACAGGCCGAAATGCTGAGGCCGCAGCCGCATCATGCTGAATAAATGCGTCCCTGACTTCAGGACCGACCTCAAAGGCATCAGGCCCAATAGCAGGCCCCAGCCACGCCATAATTTGTTCGGGTTGTGCACGGAAACAGGATAACGTTTCTTCCAATACCCCCGCGTGCAATCCCCGCCAGCCAGCATGAGCGGCAGCGACTTCATCGCCGTTGATTGCACAAAGAAGCACGGGCAAGCAGTCAGCCGTCATCACCGCACAGACTTTTCCTTTCTTATTCGTATAAGCAGCATCACCACAAACGGATGTTGGGGACGTCTCGCCAAGACGAATCACATCGGTGCCATGCACCTGTTCCAACCAATGCGGCATAGTGGGAAGGCCAGCCATCTCCACCAGCGCTTGCCGATTTGCGGTAACGTGCGCGGGCTCATCGCCCACATGACACCCTAAATTCAGCGAATCATAAGGTGCGCCACTACGTCCGCCAACACGCGTCGTACTACAAGATTTCACACTTTCTGGCAAAGGCCAGTCGGGGTATATCAGCATAGTCCGTCACCTCTATAAATCGGCACTTATCGTATTGAATATATTACCAGTCGAGCTGATCCTTAAACGCTTCAGTATCGGCCTTCAGAGCATTAATCAGATCGACCATATCCTGTGGCAATTCCGCATGCCATTCCATGTGAATGCCAGTAATAGGATGGTAGAAACGCAACATAGTGGCATGCAGTGCCTGACGATCGAACCCACGCAGCGTCTCAATGAAATCCTCTGAAGCGCCTTTTGGCGGGCGCGGACGACCACCATATAACTGATCGCCAACCAGAGGATGGTTAATGTGCGCCATATGCACGCGAATCTGATGGGTGCGCCCCGTTTCCAGACGCAACCGTAAACGGGTATGCGCACGAAAATGTTCCATGATGCGATAATGTGTCACGGCAGGCTTACCCATCGGATGCACGGCCATATGAGTACGCTTGGTTGCGTGACGAGCGATAGGCTGCTCGACCATACCACCCGCGGTCATCGAACCAATCGCCACAGCTTCATATTCACGCGTAATTTCACGCGCCTGTAGTGCCTCAACTAAACGCGTCTGTGCTGGTACAGTTTTCGCGACCACCATGAGCCCTGTCGTATCTTTATCAAGTCGGTGCACAATCCCGGCACGGGGCACGTCGACAATCTCAGGATAATGATGTAACAAGGCATTCAATACTGTGCCATCTGGGTTACCCGCACCGGGGTGAACCACCAGATCTCTGGGTTTATTGATGACCAGGATATCCTCATCTTCGTACACGATATCCAGCTTGATATCCTGTGCTTCCCAGCGAGCTTCTTCTTCAATCAATGCATCAATGGCTACCGATTCGCCGCCAAGTACTTTCTCTTTTGGCTTATTGATGACATTGCCGTTAATCTGTACTCGATTCTCAAGAATCCACTCTTTTATGCGGGATCGTGAATAATCAGGGAACAATTCGGCCAAAGCCTGATCTAAACGTTGTCCGAGTTGAGATTCGGCCACCGTTGCGGTGAGTTGTACTTGTTGTGCCATATTATGCAGCTTCTTCGTTAACGTTGGGTTTTGACGGCGACGCCGTTTAAAATAATGTACTATTGTAGCTGGTCTAAATCGGGAGCTTAACGGACAGCCTCCCGGAATAACATTCTGAGGATAATCAAAACGTCATGACGCGTATGAAATATCTGGTGGCTGCCGCCACGTTGAGCCTGGCGCTGGCTGGTTGCTCCAGCAATTCCAAAGATGCGGTTCCTGATAGTCCGCCATCTGAAATCTATGCCAATGCTCAACAAAAACTGCAGGACGGCAACTTTAAAGCAGCCATCACGCAGTTGGAAGCACTGGATAACCGGTATCCCTTTGGCCCCTACTCGCAGCAAGTACAGTTGGATTTGATCTACGCTTATTACAAATCCGCAGAGCTGCCATTGGCCCAAGCTTCTATTGACCGCTTCCTGCGACTCAATCCGACCCATCCAAACGTGGATTATGTCCTGTACATGCGCGGTCTGACCGACATGGCGCTGGATGATAGTGCATTACAAGGCTTTTTCGGCGTTGATCGTTCCGATCGCGATCCGCAGTATGCCCGCACCGCATTTCGGGATTTCAGCAAGCTCATTCAGGGATACCCGAACAGCCAATACGCCACCGACGCAAACAAGCGTTTGGTTTACCTCAAAGAGCGTCTGGCCAAGTATGAACTTTCTGTCGCGCAATACTACACGAAACGCGGCGCTTATGTGGCAGTAGTTAATCGCGTTGAGCAAATGCTGCGTGATTACCCTGATACCCAGGCAACAAAAAATGCCCTGCCATTGATGGAAAATGCCTATCGCGAACTGCAACTGGCCGCTCAGGCGGACAAAGTCGCAAAAATCATCACTGCGAACCCAGCATAAACGACAAGTGACACACAGTAATAAGACGGCAGCTTCGGTTGCCGTTTTTTTATGGCTCGATCGGTGGACTATGCATTAATGATGCAGAAAAAACAGGTTGGCGGGAGTCAACAACAGCGCGGTAACGTCAATACATCCTATCAATAATGGCACAGGCCAGATGCCCCCTCAAGCACTTCCCTCCTATTCCCGATGATGCTTCACAAATCGCGTTTTCTTGACAAAAAGTGACGAAAAAAAGCGATCAATATCACGCTTTTTGTCACAACTCACTGTATGCTGAAATTATCCAAGACGGACATAGGCAGAGAGGTAAGTTTATATGACTATTAATATTACCAGTAAGCAAATGGATATCACCCCCGCAATTCGTCAACATGTCGAAGACCGTCTTTCTAAGCTGGATAAGTGGCAAACCCAGCTGATTAACCCACATATTATTTTGTCAAAAGAACCACAGGGTTTTGTGGCCGATGCCACTATCAGTACGCCAAATGGCCCGCTGGTTGCCAGCGCCAAACATGATGATATGTATGCCGCCATCAATGAGCTAATTACTAAACTCGAACGCCAGTTGGACAAACTCCAGCATAAAGGTGAAGCCAGACGTGCGGTAGCTAGCGTCAAAGAAGCGAATCTCCAGCCGACTCAAGAAGAGTAACTCGCCCTCTTTACCTCAATACAACGCGCCTGAGGGCGCGTTTTTGCATTCCAGGCGTCGTAATCCACGTCCTAAAGCGCCAACGCGATATCTCGTTTAACATTGCGCTCGGCGATTTTGTATTGACAGGATGAAAAGCCAACAGTTACCTTACCTACTCAGAATCTGGATATCTTCCTGACTAACCGAGTAAACATGACGAATAAACTGTTCTTCTTCGTATTCTTTTTCACCTTCCCCTGATTTGGGAGGCGATTCGTCGTAAGAGCAAGAATACGAAGACGAACAAAAAAGCCTCCTGACCAGGAGGCTTTTTTTATATAAGAACATAAGACAGGTAACAGCATCATGACAGACAACCCATTACTGGCACTGCGAGAACGCATCAGCGCATTGGATCTGCAATTAATTGAATTGTTGGCACAAAGACGAGAACTCGCGCTGGACGTTGCCCGCAGCAAATTGCATTCGCATCGCCCAATTCGTGACAAAGAGCGTGAGCGTGATTTGCTGGACAAACTGACAGTCGCTGGGAAAAAACATCATCTTGATGGTCACTACATTACCCGCTTATTTCAGCTCATCATTGAAGATTCGGTACTGACGCAGCAGGCACTCTTACAGCATCACCTCAACCAAACAACGCCACACTCTGCCCGTATTGCGTTTCTCGGTCCGAAAGGCTCTTATTCCCATCTTGCCGCGCGCCAATATGCCGCACGACACTTCGAGCAATTTGTTGAGTGTGGTTGCCAGAAATTTCAGGACATCTTCAATATGGTGGAAACGGGGCAAGCGGACTATGCCGTTCTGCCGATTGAAAACACCAGCTCTGGCTCGATCAACGACGTCTATGACCTGTTACAACACACGGCTTTATCCATCGTCGGCGAATTAACCAACCCGATAAATCACTGTGTTTTAGTTGCTACCGATACGTCGTTGGAACAGATTGAAACGGTTTACAGCCATCCGCAGCCGTTCCAGCAGTGCAGCCATTTCATTAATCGTTTTCCACACTGGAAGATTGAATACTGTGAGAGCACAGCCGCAGCGATGGAAAAAGTGGCTGCACTCAACTCACCAAAAGCAGCAGCACTCGGCAGCGAAGCCGGTGGTCAGCTTTATCAGCTACAGATGCTGGAACACGATCTGGCAAATCAGTCGCAAAACATCACCCGCTTCATTGTATTAGCACGCAAGCCCATTGATGTGACGGAACAAGTGCCGGCAAAAACCACGCTAATTATGGCAACCGGTCAACAGTCAGGTGCGCTGGTAGAAGCTCTGTTGGTATTGCGCGATAACGGCATTGTGATGACCAAGCTGGAATCCAGACCGATCAACGGTAACCCGTGGGAAGAGATGTTCTATCTGGATGTACAGGCCAATCTGCGCAGCGATGCCATGCAGAAAGCGCTGAAAGGATTAGCCCCCATCACCCGCTCGTTAAAAGTGTTAGGCTGCTACCCGAGTGAAAACGTCGTACCCGTGGATGTGAACGAATAGTCGATGTGAACGAATAATTGAAAAAGCCATCCTGGTATCCCCCGGATGGCTTCTTAAACACAGCCAAGATAGTAAACGTACTTATTGACGAATATCGTTTGCCTGACGCAAAAGCACACGGCTCTCCGCCTGAAAACGTTTGGCATAGTCGCCAAACCAGTGTTCGACCTTCTTGAAGCTGTTGATAAATTCTGCCTTATCCGTCTGCTCCAGTAGCTCAATCGCCTCGCCAAAACGTTTGTAGTAACGCTTAATCAACGCCAGATTATCCTCTGAAGACATAATGATGTCGGCATACAGCTGCGGATCCTGCGCAAACAGCCGTCCAACCATGATCAATTCCAGACGATAGATTGGCGATGACAGCGCTAATAGCTGTTCAAGCTGTACATTCTCTTCCGCTAAATGCAGACCATAGGCAAATGTCGCGAAGTGACGCAGCGCCTGAATGAACATCATGTTCTGATCGTGTTCGACCGCGCTGATACGATGCAGACGCGCGCCCCACACCTGAATCTGTTCCAGTAGCCACTGGTAGGCTTCTGGCTGCCGACCGTCACAATAGACGACAACCTGCTTGGCAAGGCTACCGCTATCTGGCCCGAACATAGGATGCAGACCAAGTACCGGACCACTATGCGCCGCCAGCATCGCCTGAAGCGGGCCATTTTTTACCGATGCCAAATCAACCAAGATACAGTCATCCGGCAAAGCAGGCAGACGGGCAATCACCTGTTCAGTCACGTGAATCGGCACGCTAACAATCACCATGCCGGCATCAGACAGCAGTTCATCCGCGCGCGGCCAGTCATCTTGCTCCAGGATCCTCACCTGATAGCCCGACAGCGTCAGCATTTTCTCAAACAGATTACCCATTTGCCCGCGGCCACCGATGATAACAACGGGACGCAACTGCGGGCACAGCGTTTTAAAGCCTTTGTCGTTTTCACTGGTGTAGGATTCGCGCATGGTACGCCGCAGGATATCCTCAATAAGATCCGGCGGAACGCCCATCGACTCAGCCTCTTTACGACGTGAGCTGAGCATGGCCGCTTCACGATCGGGCGCATAGATGGGCAAACCATGGCGGCTTTTCACCTCACCCACTTCCGCCACTAAACGCAACCGACGTGATAACAGCGCGACAAGCTCCTTATCTACCTCATCTATCTGATCACGCAATACGGTCAGTTCAGCTACCATATTTTGTTACTCTCCTGAATGTTTCACTCGTGCAGCGCTCAGCTCTTGATGAACGGAACGCAGCAACGTCTCTGTGCTTTCCCAACTGATACAGGCATCCGTGACTGATACACCGTAGCGCATATCTGAACGCGGCTGTTCTGAAGACTGGCTCCCCTCGTTAAGGTGGCTTTCCAGCATCAAACCTATAATAGAACGATTTCCCGCCTTGATTTGTTCAATCGCAGATTCAACAACAAGTGGCTGACGGCGGTAGTCTTTATTCGAATTACCGTGACTACAATCTATCATCAGCGCAGGTCTCAGTCCCGCTTCCTGCATCTGTTTTTCACATTCGGCGACATCCTGCGCACTGTAGTTGGGTTTTTTACCGCCGCGCAGAATCACATGACCATCAATGTTCCCTTGCGTTTGCAGCAGACAGACCTGACCCGTTTGATTGATACCCACAAAGCGATGCGGCATTGCAGCGGCTCTCATCGCGTTGATCGCCGTTCCCAGACTGCCATCCGTACCGTTTTTGAACCCAACAGGCATCGACAGGCCGGAAGCCATCTCACGGTGCGTTTGTGATTCTGTTGTACGTGCACCGATAGCCGACCAGCTGAATAAATCGCCCAGGTACTGCGGGCTGTTCGGATCAAGCGCCTCGGTCGCCAGCGGCAGTCCCATATTCACCAGTTCCAACAGCAACTCACGCGCAATGTGCAGCCCTGCTTCCACATCAAATGACCCATCCATAAACGGATCGTTGATAAGCCCTTTCCAGCCTACGGTGGTACGCGGTTTTTCAAAATAAACACGCATCACAATGTAGAGGCTATCGCTTAATTCAGCGGCAAGTGACTGCAGGCGGCGCGCGTATTCCAACGCGGCATCCGTGTCATGAATCGAGCAAGGCCCGCAGACGATCAGCAACCGATCGTCACGACCATGAATGATATCCGCAATGGTCGCTCTCGCTTGCGCAATATCGCGCTGCTCTGCGTCGTTAAGCGGAAACTTGGCTTTTAATTCATCGGGAGTAATTAAAACCTGCTCTGCACTGATATTAATATTGTTAAGTGAATCTTTTTGCATGATCCCATTCCTGAAAAGTTCGGTATATTCGCGATCGTCTGTAAAGACTACTGTCTGTACAACCTGCCTACGCGTGATGTTTACACCATAACACGAACCGTAAAGATTTCAATCCACTTAGTGTAAATAAAAAATTACCACCCTAAATATTGCCACAAAAACGATATCTGTCGGCTCTATCACTTCACGATGTAACCATGCTAATCCCAGACGTGAATAGTGATAGAATCAGGCCAACAAGGGGGAAGGATGCTGAAAGCCATAATCATCGATGACGAACAGCTGGCACGTGAAGAGCTCAGCCTGCTACTGGAAAACGAGTCTGATATCACTATCATTGCACAGTGCAGTAATGCGCTGGAGGCGATACCCGCTATCCATCGGCTGCAACCCGATGTGATTTTTCTGGATATACAAATGCCAAAGATCAGCGGATTAGAGCTGGTCGCCATGTTGGATCCAGAAAATATGCCTTATGTCGTCTTCGTGACAGCCTATGATGAGTACGCGGTGAGGGCATTTGAAGAACATGCTTTTGACTATTTACTTAAACCGCTGGATGCACAGCGACTCAGTAAAACGCTAAATCGTTTACGTCGCGGCGTTAGTGTAAATAAAAACGTACAGATAATTTCAGAGCCCTTACTCCGCCATATTCCCTGTAACGGACACAATCGTATTTTTTTGCTCAAGATTGAGGAAGTCGAGTATCTTTGTTCAGAACTCAGCGGCGTGCACGTCGTGGGCGTCAGCCAGTCTGGCTATACCCAACTTTCACTGAAAACGCTGGAAGAGAAAACGCCCTTCGTCCGTTGCCATCGTCAATATATGGTTAATACGGAACAGCTGAAAGAAATCCAGTTAATGGAAAACGGCGCAGCAGAAGTATTGACGCATACGGGAAAACACATCCCCGTCAGTCGCCGCTATCTCAAATTACTGAAAGAAAAATTAGGCATCGCCTGATGCGGTGCTTCTTCAGGCCAATGGCCGCAACCTTGAAGGTTTGATGATGAAATACAGTTATATCTTGGCTGTAGTTCTTTTAATGACAGCATGCCAAAGCAACGTCCCGTCGCTGACCGCTAAAAGTGAGTCGGGCTTCTGGTACGAAACAGGTTATCAAGATGCAATCTCTGGCATGGTCGTAAAGGACGATAGCACTTTGCAAGAATGGTTTGGTAATCCTCAAGTTGATCGTGAAACCTACCTACGTGGCTATCAGGCCGGACAGTCGGCTTTTTGCGGTACAGATAACATGGAAGAATGGGGAAAAGCTGGGAAAAATTTTCCCGCCAGCTGCGATGGCGTGGAGAACGCGGAGATACTGCGAACTCGCTGGCAACAGAGCCTGCCTTAACATCCTCCCGAAGATAAACGATGGCCCATACTCATCAGCAAGTTAGCTGGCAAAACGCTATGGTTCATCGCATCTGGTAACAATTCCACTCACTTTTGTACTCGCACAGAAATACGTCAGACATACCTCCCCTCTATCATCGCTCACATTAAATAATCACATTAGGTTATTAACAACCTGATACTGAGATAACGAAAATTCATATCTCACTGATAGTTAAATCTATTATTTATGATAGCGATTGATATTATGGAGTGCTCATATGTCCGATTCAAGCAAGCCTCATAACCCGTCTCTAAATAACAGTTCAAGACTCTTATCACACGCTACCCCATCACAGGAAAGCCATGATGAACGAGTCGCTGCGGTAAAGAACAAAATTATCGAGTCCGGCGACCATCCCAGCATTTCAGTAGAGGAACAACTCGCACTTCTGGACGATTTCTCCCACCTTGAGCTAGGCCAGTTTTTACTAAAACATCACGGGTTAAATGCGTACTGGACGCATAATGTGATAGCACATCAGCCAGCTCACTATGTTAATCCCCTCGAAGAAATCATCTACACACAGCTACCCAGCGTTTTGGCAACACGTGAACGATTTGGTATTTTCCAACGCCTGCTTCAAGAACTCTTACGCCCCGACGCTATCATGGTATCTGTCCCCTGCGGGATCATGGCTGACTTATTGCTGTTGGACTATACGCGGCACCGAGATGTGAAATTAATCGGGATCGATCTAGATAGACAGGCGCTGGAAGAAGCTTACAAACTTGCCAGTCAACAAGGGCTGGAAAATAAGATATCGCTGGTGCTTGCTGATGCCTGGACAATTGATTTGGCAGCACAAGCAGATGTGATTACCAGCAACGGACTCAATGTCTATGAACAAGATGATGACAAAGTTACTGAGCTTTACCGTGTGTTCTACTCTGGGCTGAAACCTGGAGGTACGCTGATAACCAGCTTTATGACCCCTCCTCCTACGCTGTCGCAAGATTCGCCATGGATAAATACCGATCCAAAATTGCTAGCCCTCCAATATGTCCTTTTCTCACGCATTATTGGAGCAACATGGACGGCGTTTCGTACGCACAAGAAAACACAGTCACAGCTAGAGCAGGCAGGGTTTACAGATATTCAGTTCATTAACGATCATATGCATATGTACCCAACGGTCATCGCGAATAAGCCGTTCTGAACAGGATAAAAGTGGTATCAACACGATATTTTGATCGCCGTAACCGATCAATATTGAAAAATTGATCTGTATAAACGTTTATAAAATAACCACGCCTAATGTCATCATGGTACTGAAATTCAAAAAATAATGATGGCACCAGGGAAAGCTAAGCCCACCAAAATGGTGGGCTTTTTACTGTCATCAGGCATAAAAAAAGGGGTTTAGCCTTTGGCTAAACCCCTTATAAATAACAACTTTCGGATGTTGCGAAAGCGCTATCTTAGTTAAGACGCTCTTTGATACGAGCAGACTTACCAGTACGCTCACGCAGGTAGTACAGTTTGGCTTTACGCACGGCACCACGACGTTTAACAGCGATGCTGTCAACAACCGGAGAGTGAGTCTGGAATACACGCTCCACGCCTTCGCCGTTAGAAATTTTGCGAACAGTGAATGCAGAATGCAGACCGCGGTTACGAATAGCGATAACCACGCCCTCGAATGCCTGCAGACGTTTTTTGCTACCTTCAACAACCCATACCTTCACTTCTACGGTATCACCCGGACGAAATGCAGGTACGTCCTGCTTCATTTGTTCGTCTTCGATTTGCTTAATAATGTTGCTCATAATATGTCTCTTACCCTAGGTAAACTGATAGTTGGGTTCGCACGGTAAACCAGCGTAACCACCTAATACTCTTGTTGCTCAGACTGATATTCACGTTGGAACTCAGCCAGCAACCTTGTTTGCTCGTCAGTCAGAGCTAGGCTTTTCAGAAGTTCAGGTCTTCTAAGCCAGGTTCGGCCCAGCGACTGCTTCAATCGCCAGCGGCGTATCTCAGCATGGTTACCAGACAGTAACACTGCCGGAACTTCCATGCCTTCCAGTATTTCAGGGCGAGTGAAATGAGGACAGTCCAGCAATCCATCAGCAAAAGAATCTTCTTCTGCTGAAGCCTGATGCCCCAGAACGCCCGGTATAAAACGGGCAACGGAGTCAATCAAAGTCATCGCTGGCAGTTCCCCACCGCTGAGTACGTAATCACCGATCGACCATTCTTCATCGATTTCGGTTTTAATTACGCGCTCATCAATCCCTTCGTACCGTCCACAGACCAAAATCATCTTCTGGTTCGTAGCGAGTTGATGTACGCCTTGCTGATCTAATTTACGGCCCTGAGGTGATAAATAAATCACTTTCGCGCCTTCGCCTGCCGCTGCTTTTGCTGCGTGGATCGCATCCCGTAAAGGTTGCACCATCATCAGCATTCCGGGGCCGCCGCCATAAGGCCGATCGTCCACGGTGCGATGCCGATCGTAAGTGAAATCGCGAGGACTCCAATACTGTACGTTCAGCAGGCCATTTTTAACTGCCCGGCCAGTGACTCCGTAATCAGTAATTGCCCGGAACATCTCTGGAAACAGGCTAATCACCCCAATCCACATAGTCTCGTTCCGCTGGGTACTACTGGTCGATTCAGAGTTCAAAAACCAGGATCCCAATCTACTTCAACAGTTTGAGCAGAAAGGTCGACGCGCTTAACAACCTGTTCGGTGAGGAACGGAACCAGCCGTTCCTTGACTCCGAAGGCATCTTTCAGGTTGGCCTTTATTACCATCACATCGTTCGAGCCGGTTTCCATCATGTCGATGATTTTACCTAACTCATAACCGGTTACGGTCACGACCTGACAGCCAATAAGATCCTTCCAATAATAATCACCTTCGCCCAGATCGGGCAGTTGTGACGAATCTACGACAATTTCACAATTGGTCAGTAAATTAGCCGCATCACGGTCATCAGCACCTTTCACTTTGATGATCAGATCCTGATTGTGATACTTCCAGCCTTCAATCTCGACAAGCTGCCAACCGCTTTTGCTCTGGATGAACCAAGGTTGATAATCAAAAATGCTCTCGGCATCTTCGGTGGATGAAAACACTCTGAGCCAACCTCGGATGCCATATGCCGACCCTATCTTCCCCATCACAATCGGGTTAACAGGAGGTTTTGGGCTGAGTTGATTGCTCATTATCACCACCGCAACAGGTTATGCTGCTTTTTTAGCATCTTTGATCAGCGAAGATACGCGATCAGACACAGTTGCACCCAGACCCAGCCAATGCTCGATACGGTCCAGATCCAGACGCAGGGCTTCTGCTTGACCAGATGCGATTGGGTTGAAGAAACCTACGCGCTCGATGAAACGACCATCACGCGCATTGCGGCTATCGGTCACGACTACTTGATAGAAGGGGCGTTTTTTCGCGCCGCCACGTGCCAAACGAATTGTTACCATAACATCCTCTTTAGTGAATAAAACAACTGGGCCCCATCGAGGAACGGAGCCCAGTATGTCATATAAAAAGCCCGAAAATTTTACTCATTTTGGCGCAAAAAGCAATCTAAAGCTTATAATCACGCCAAGAGTTTCTCTACACCATCGATTTCGGTGATTAACGCCCTGGGAATCCCGGTGGCATCATCCCTTTCATACCGCGCATCATTTTCGCCAGACCGCCGTTTTTCATCTTCTTCATCATTCGTTGCATATCATCGAACTGTTTCAGAAGACGGTTCACGTCCTGTACCTGCATGCCGGAACCCTGCGCGATACGACGTTTACGCGATCCTTTAATAATCTCAGGTTTGGCACGTTCCTGACGCGTCATCGAATTAATGATCGCCTCCATACGCACCAGCACCTTGTCATCCATTTGCGACTTAACATTGTCAGGCAGTTGGCCCATGCCCGGCATCTTGCTCATCATGCTCGCCATGCCGCCCATGTTGCGCATCTGCTTGAGCTGATCCAGGAAGTCGGTCAAATCGAACCCATCGCCCTTCTTCAGCTTATTAGCAAGCTTTTCTGCCTGTGTACGATCGACCTTGCTTTCAATATCTTCAATCAGTGAAAGCACATCGCCCATACCGAGAATTCGCGAGGCAACGCGCTCAGGGTAGAACGGCTCCAGCGCTTCGGTTTTTTCGCCGACGCCGAGGAATTTAATTGGCTTGCCAGTAATATGGCGGATAGACAACGCCGCACCGCCACGAGCATCACCATCAATTTTAGTGAGGATCACACCGGTCAGCGGCAGCGCTTCATTAAAGGCTTTCGCCGTATTCGCCGCATCCTGCCCCGTCATGGCATCAACCACAAACAGCGTTTCAACCGGCTTAATCGCCGCGTGAACCTGCTTGATTTCGTCCATCATCGCGTCGTCAACGTGGAGACGACCCGCGGTATCGACTAACAAGACATCATAGAACTTCAGCTTAGCGTGCTGTAACGCACGTTCTACGATAGCAAGCGGCTTTTCCTGCACGTCTGACGGGAAGAAATCGACGCCCACCTGCTCTGCCAATGTTTCCAACTGTTTAATCGCCGCAGGGCGATAAACGTCAGCTGAAACCACCAGCACTTTTTTCTTCTGCTTTTCGCGCAGGAATTTACCCAGCTTGCCTACGCTGGTCGTTTTACCCGCACCTTGCAGACCCGCCATCAGAACAACAGCAGGTGGTTGCGCGGCAAGATTCAACTCGGCGTTGATTTCCCCCATTGCGCTAACGAGTTCATTCTTAACAATCTTGACGAACTCTTGGCCCGGCGTCAGACTTTTATTGACTTCATGTCCGACAGCGCGCTCTTTCACGCGATTGATAAAATCACGCACCACAGGTAACGCAACGTCGGCTTCCAGCAATGCCATACGCACTTCACGCAGCGTTTCTTTTATGTTGTCTTCAGTCAACCGCCCGCGGCCGCTGATATTGCGCAATGTGCGCGAGAGTCGATCGGTTAAATTTTCAAACATATCTCATGCTCAACGTAAGACAGGCCGCCAGCGCGACACGAATGGAAGAGATTATACACAAAAGCGGGAACGATCTCAGCGCTGCTGACGGAGAACTGTTGGTGCCCGCGGCGACTAACGCTATACTGATTCTTCATTTTACCTAGTTGATATTTAATAACCTAATTTGTATGTCTGTTTTCGCTATTGTGGCGCTTGTCGCCTACACACTCAGCCTCGGACTGATTATCCCCAGTCTGCTGCGCAAGAACAGTGCATATCGTCGGCTGGCAATACTCTCGGCCAGCGCTGCGCTAATTTGTCATGCGGTGGCGCTCTATCAACGCATTTTCGATGTTCAGGTCGGCCAAAACCTTAGCTTGCTAAATATCGGTTCTCTGGTCAGCCTCATCATCTGTACGGTGATGACGTTTGTCGCCACGCGCGATCGCGGCTGGTTTATTCTTCCTATCGTCTACACCTTTGCGCTGATCAATCTGGCCTTCGCCAGCTTTATGCCGAGTGAATTTATTACGCATCTGGAAGCGTCGCCGGGCTTGATGATCCATATCGGACTGGCCCTTTTCTCCTATGCAACACTGCTAATTGCTGCACTTTATGCGCTTCAGCTCGCTTGGCTTGATTATCTGCTCAAGAATAAAAAACTGGGATTTGCCGCTGATATGCCGCCGCTGATGGGCATTGAACGCAAGATGTTTCACATTACGCAGATTGGCGTCATTCTGCTCACGCTGACGCTCTGTACTGGTTTGTTCTATATGGATGACCTGATCGATAACAAAGAGAACCTGCACAAGGCCGTGTTCTCCCTGTTTGCCTGGTTCATCTATATTCTGCTGCTCTGGGGACATTACCATGAAGGATGGCGGGGACGGCGCGTCGTCTGGTTCAGCCTGATCGGCGCCCTTATGCTCACGCTGTCCTACTTCGGCAGCCGGGTTATACAGCACTTCCTCGCAGTCTGACGCGTTCACGAGCATAAAAAAAAAAGAGAACCCACTTCGGTTCTCTTTTTTTATCTGTGCCTATCCAAGAAACTAGATATGTAGCTCGGCCAGTTTATCTTTCGGCAGCGCCAGATCGTCATTTTGGTTGATACCAATGTCGTGATCCACGATGTGTTGAGCAATTTCCTGCGCTTCTTTCAGTGAGTGCATCTCATAGGTGCCACACTGGAATTCGTTCAGCTCAGGAATTTTACGCTGATCGGTCACTTTCAGAACGTCCGCCATCGCCGCTTTCCAGGAATCAGCAACACGTTGCTCATCCGGCGTGCCAATCAGGCTCATGTAGAAACCCGTACGGCATCCCATCGGAGAAATGTCGATAATTTCAACGCCATCACCGTTTAAATGATCGCGCATAAAGCCAGCAAACAGGTGCTCTAGCGTATGGATACCACGCTCTGGCATGACTTCAATGTTCGGACGACAGAAGCGCAGGTCAAATACCGTGATATTGTCGCCATGAGGGGTTTTCATGGTTTTAGCGACCCGAACTGCGGGTGCGGCCATACGAGTATGGTCAACGGTAAAGCTGTCTAATAACGGCATAATTCCACCTCCTCAAAGAAAAAAATTCATTTTTTCTCGTTTCCGAGAACTTTTCCTTTTTATGCGAGTCTGACTTACTGAAAGACGCGCATTTATTATCATCATCCCTATTAGAGATGTTTATTTGGCCACAGTTCCTGTGGCCTTTTCTTTTTAATGCGTCGCCAGATAGTCGTCAAAACTCACCGTATCTTCAGACTCAATCTGACGTTGACGCTGCCAGGAGTTCTCGCTCGCAGCAGCCAATTGTTCTTCCGTCAACACCTGCAGCGGCTCGCTGCTGAGCATTTTGCGGTATTCTTCCGCTAAATTCAGCCCCACGCTACCATTGCCTTCTTGCTTCATCAACGCTAATAGTCGCCCAGAGAACGTCGTTTCTGGATCGTCAAAACCAACAAGCAACTCATCGCATACCTGCTGATAGTGCGGTTGATTGTTTTCCGCGTCCAGCACTTCCGCAACGCGGCGTAAATCTGCAAACAGAGATTTCCCCACTTCAGCAATTGGCTGCTGGATGGTTTCACACCGCATACCCACCGTTTGCCCAGGTTTACGCCCTTCCAGGATCACTCGGTTCCAGTTTTTACGCGTACACAGTAGCTCATCCGCACTCATTTCAGGTGCATCTGCCAGTGCACACCAGATCAGGAATAAATCCAAGAAACGAACCTGACTTTCACTCACCCCGGTAGGAGAGAAAGGATTAATATCCAGTGAACGCACTTCGATATATTCAATTCCGCCACGCAACAAGGCATCAGATGGCGTTTCCCCCGCACGCGTCACACGCTTCGGACGAATCGGCGCATACAGCTCGTTCTCAATCTGCAAGACGTTCGTATTCAATTGTAGATAACGGCCATCCTTCTTCATACCAACCCGAGCATATTCCTCAGACGGCGTTTTTATCGCGCGTTTTAGCGCGGCGACATAGGTATCCAAATCATTAAACGTAATTCCCAGATTGCTCTGTGATTTATTGGTGTAGCCTAAATCACTGAGCCGCAGAGAGGTCGCATAAGGCAGATAAAGCATGCCTTTTTCCGTACGCTCAAACGGTAGTACGGTCTCCCGACCTTTCAGGAAAGAAGAACAAATCGCCGGAGACGCACCAAACAGATAAGGAATCACCCAGCCAAAGCGGTAATAGTTACGGATCAGCCTGAAGTATCCCGCAGATATAGCTTTTTTCCCGCTTTCTGCATCAGCAACGCCTTCTCGCGCCTGCCAGAATGACAGCGGAAGAGAGAAGTTATAATGCACGCCGGAAATAGTCTGCATCAACGCGCCATAGCGATTTTTCAGCCCTTCGCGATAAAGCGTTTTGAAGCGCCCGATATTTGATGAGCCATACTGCGCCAACTCTATATTTTGCTCGCTGTCGATAAAGCACGGCATGCTCAATGGCCACATCCGCTCATTGCCCAAATTGCGGGAAACGTGGCGATGAATATCGCGCAGAAACGTCAACAGATGATCGACATCTTTGTCGACTGGCGTAATAAACTCTAACAGCGCTTCTGCAAAGTCTGTCGTAATCCACGGGTGTGCCAACGCCGAACCCAATATCTCGGGGTGTCCAGTCGTAGCAAGATGTCCGTTTGCTGTTACGCGCAACGTTTCGCGTTCAATTCCACGCTGAATACCCTTCACTGCCAGTGGGTGTTTTTCCAGCCAAGAAAGTGCTTCTGAAATGTCCGGGATCAAATCGACCTCCCGTTGTTAAAATGTAATGGTTGTAAGCATAATTGAAACTCAGCAGCACTCACCAGTTCGCATTGCAATCTGGTTAAGACCACCACGCCATCCCCTGCAACGTTATACCCGTCAATACGATATACCGCAGCGCTTTTCCAATACCGATGAAAAGCGCCGATTGCATCCAGGGCATGCGTAGCCAACCCGCTAACACGCACAATAAATCGCCTACTACCGGCACCCAGCTAAATAACAACGCAGCGCAGCCATAGCGCTGTAACCAGCGCATGGCCACCGAATACCCAGCTTGTTGTTTTGGCTGAGGGAGTAAGCGCCCTATAAAAATATTTGTTAATCCACCCAGCGTATTTCCTACCGTTGCCACAGCAATCAACAGATAGGGCTTTGCACTGTCAGCAAGCAATAACGTTACCAGCAGCACTTCCGAACTGCCAGGCAGCAGTGTTGCACTGAGCAGGCTACTCCAGAAAAGAGAAAAAACGGCCCAGAACTCACTCACAATGTACGGACGTCAACCACAGCCATGTTAGCGCGTTTAGCGGCTTCAATACCGTAGTCTGCATCTTCAAACACGATACAGTGTTCTGGTGCGACAGAAATCAATGTAGCGCAACGCAGAAAGGTATCGGGGAAAGGCTTATGCTGCACAACATCATCAGCCCCAACGATTGCATCAAAATAATCATGCAACCCTAAATGCGTTAGCAATCTATCAGCCATGCCATGCGTGCTACCTGTGCCAACTGCCATAGGACGCCGTCCGCGATAGTGCTTAACAACATCAATCAGCGGCAGTGGCTTTACGGTATCCAGCAGCATTTCCTCAACAACAGCGGTTTTTTCCGCCGCGAGTTGGTGAGCATCAATATCAGCCTGATGGCTGTCGATAATACGCTGTGCAATACGCCAGGTGGGCGAGCCGTTCAATGCTGTCATGGCACTGGCATCATATCTCATACCATATCGGGCAAGAACCTGATCCCACGCTTTATGGTGCGTTGGTTCGGTATCAAGCAGGGTGCCATCCATATCAAAGATCAGCCCTTGATAGCGATCGTACATCATGACTCCATGATCACTGAAAAGAGAGCTTACTTTATCGTAAAGTGAAAACGTTGTCGCTTACTCAATAACCTTATAAAAAACAGGTTATTACCCCTATAGTAGTAAGACAGCCTCCATTTACTCGTTGGCTCAATCTCGATATATAGGCAAGGGAGAGGTAAGAATTAATATACGGAAGTGATGAGAAAATATCGTTCTGATATCAGCAGAACAGAAGGCTGTGCCGCTATAGCGCGAAAAATAGGGTAGAGAGCGATGGGTAAAGCAGAAATGGCGCATCGGAGAAAATTATCTGCCTTGCTTAGTACTTCGAGTCGTTGCCAAAGCAAGGTTACTCTTACTTATCGGTTTGCGCTAAGGCAAGAATTTTATTTACATCGAAATATGGTGCATCCGGGAGGATTCGAACCTCCGACCGCTCGGTTCGTAGCCGAGTACTCTATCCAGCTGAGCTACGGATGCAGAGTGTGGTGCAGAAATAAAGGGGTGAGCAATTAAACGAGATACTTAAGAATGGTGCATCCGGGAGGATTCGAACCTCCGACCGCTCGGTTCGTAGCCGAGTACTCTATCCAGCTGAGCTACGGATGCATTGATAATTCTTCATCTGCGACAAAACTTGCTTTCACTAATACTACTTGCTTTGCAAAGGCAGTATTTAATGGTGCATCCGGGAGGATTCGAACCTCCGACCGCTCGGTTCGTAGCCGAGTACTCTATCCAGCTGAGCTACGGATGCATATTAAATGGCGGTGAGGGAGGGATTCGAACCCTCGATGCAGCTTTTGACCGCATACTCCCTTAGCAGGGGAGCGCCTTCAGCCTCTCGGCCACCTCACCTTACATTACCTGATTCGCTACTAAGAACTTCTTGTTAGTGCTCACCGGTACTGCGTGGCGCACATATTACTTTCCCAGACTTATAAGTCAAACAATTTTTCCCACCTTGTGTTTGTTTGAACAATTCGCATCCAAGACGCGCACTTTCACAACAAAAAGTCTATTTTATCGACAGAAAAACAGGTGGTTACCTTGCCAAAGGCAGCGCACAGGAAAAATAGATATATCGATAAATGTGTGGGGAAAAGCGGGAAATAACAATTGCGTCCCGCGAACACGAGACGCATTGTCAATCAATATGACGTTGGTTGAGATTTTTCGGCCTGAATACGCTGATAGATCTCTTCACGGTGGACAGAAACCTCTTTAGGTGCATTAACACCAATACGCACCTGGTTGCCTTTCACTCCTAATACGGTAACCGTTACCTCATCGCCGATCATGAGGGTTTCGCCAACTCGACGAGTCAAAATAAGCATTCTTTGCTCCTTGAAAGATTATAAAGAGTCGGGTCTCTCTGTCTCCCCGCCATTATCCATCATGTGCCGTGAAAACGTAAACCTAGACGATGGTATAACCACACCACCACACTCTGGTTTGTCACTACTTGTTAGTTTAGTCGATATCAGTAGCTTGTGCTTTTGTTATCACAACAACAGGACTGAGCATGTAAAGCTTCAGAATATCTGAAGGTAACACACTTTCTATCCTGCTTGCCGGATCCTTTTCCGCAGACAAAAACGCCACAACCAGAAAGTTATGGCGTTTTGTCGGATAACGCGGATAAAACGTTATCTGTCGTTTTACAGCTTAGCAGCAACCCAAGATTCAACGCTTGCCAGCGCAGCAGGCAGTGCAGACACGTCTGAGCCACCAGCCTGAGCCATATCTGGGCGACCACCGCCTTTACCGCCAACCTGCTGGGCAACAAACCCAATCAGTTCACCGGCTTTTACGCGGTCAGTCAGATCTTTCGTTACACCAGAAATCAAGCTAACCCGACCTTCTGCCGCTGTTCCGAGAACGATAACAGCAGATCCAAGCTGATTCTTCAGGTCATCAACCATCGTGCGCAGCAGTTTAGGATCCACGTTGTCCAGTTGCGTAACCAGCAACTTCACACCGTTAACCTCTTTTGCTTTGCCAGACAGCGACGAGCTTTCCTGCGCCGCTTGTTGAGCCTTCAACTGCTGAAGCTCTTTCTCCAACGCGCGGGCACGATCCAAAACAGAGCGTACCTTATCCGTCAGGTTGTGACTATCCCCTTTCAGCAGTTGCGCAATGTCTTGCAAAACGTCGCTTTGGCGATGCAGCGCAGACAACGCATTCTCACCCGTGGTCGCTTCAATACGACGCACGCCGGCAGCAGTTCCTGACTCAGAAATGATCTGGAACAGGCCGATATCACCCGTACGGCTTGCGTGCGTGCCCCCACAAAGCTCAATGGAGAAATCTCCCATTGTCAGAACACGGACATGGTCATCGTACTTCTCGCCGAACAGCGCCATTGCGCCCTTCGCTCTCGCATCGTCCAGCGCCATGACATCCGTTTGCACGGTAAGGTTACGGCGGATTTGCGCGTTAACGATATCTTCAACCTGACGAATCTGCTCAGGTTTCATCGCTTCCGTATGTGAGAAGTCAAAACGCAGATAGCTATCGTTAACCAGAGAGCCTTTCTGCGCGACGTGATCGCCCAGAACCTGACGCAGCGCAGCATGCAGCAGGTGCGTCGCAGAGTGGTTCAGACGAATGCGATCGCGGCGTTGGCTATCAACGTTTGCATCGACACTGTCGTTAACACGCAGCGTACCCTGAGTCAGTTTACCGACGTGGCCAATTGCCTGACCGTATTTCTGAGTATCCTGAACGGCAAAGCTGACGCCCGCATTTTTCAGTTCACCCTGGTCGCCAACCTGACCACCGGATTCACCATAAAATGGCGTTTCGTTCAGAATCACAACCGCTTCATCACCTGCCGCAATCTGATCAACCGCAGTTCCATTGTGATAAATCGCAATAACCTTCGCTTGCTGCTGCGTTTTTTCATAGCCGCAGAATGGCGTGTTTTCATCCACACGGATGAGGCTGTTGTAATCTACGCCAAATCCGCTGGCTTCACGCGCACGCTGGCGCTGGGCCGTCATCGCAGCCTCAAAACCTTCTTCATCGACTTTCAGGCCGCGCTCGCGGCACACATCCGCAGTGAGGTCGACAGGGAAACCGTAGGTGTCATACAGGCGGAAGGCTGTTTCACCATCCAGCGTATCCCCTTTCAGGTTTTTAATTTCTTCGTCCAGCAGAGACAAACCGCGTTCCAACGTGCGGGCAAACTGCTCTTCTTCCGTCTTCAGCGCTTGCTCAACCACAGACTGCTGTTTTTTCAATTCTTCAGCTGCTGGCCCCATGACCTGAATCAGCGGCGCAACCAGTTTGTAGAAGAAAGCATCCGTAGCGCCCAGCATATTACCGTGACGCGCAGCGCGGCGGATAATACGGCGCAGAACATAACCACGGTTTTCATTAGATGGCATCACGCCATCGGCAATCAGGAACGCACAAGAGCGGATATGGTCGGCGATAACGCGCAGCGATTTATTGGTTAAATCCGTCGTTCCGACGGCTTTCGCTACCGCCTCAATCAGCGTTTTGAACAAATCAATGTCATAGTTTGAATTGACATGCTGCAAGACAGCAGAAACGCGTTCTAATCCCATGCCGGTATCGACGGACGGTTTTGGCAGCGGCAACATAGTGCCGTCAACCTGACGGTTGAACTGCATGAACACCAGGTTCCAGATTTCGATATAGCGATCGCCGTCTTCATCAGGGCTTCCCGGCGGGCCACCTGCGATGTGCTCACCGTGATCGTAGAAAATCTCGGTACACGGACCACACGGCCCCGTTTCACCCATCTGCCAGAAATTATCAGAGGCGTAAGGTCCGCCTTTGTTATCACCAATACGAATAATTCTTTCGCGCGGCACGCCAACTTCATCAGCCCAAATGTCATAGGCTTCATCATCTGTTGCGTATACCGTTACCCACAGTTTTTCTTTCGGCAGATTGAACCACTGAGGAGACGTCAGCAATTCCCATGCATAGCGAATCGCATCATGCTTGAAATAGTCACCGAAGCTGAAGTTACCCAGCATTTCAAAGAAGGTGTGGTGGCGTGCGGTATAACCTACGTTTTCCAGGTCATTATGTTTACCACCGGCACGTACGCAGCGCTGCGAGGTCGTCGCTCGGACATAGCTACGTTTATCCAGACCGAGGAACACATCTTTGAACTGGTTCATACCCGCATTGGTGAATAACAATGTCGGATCGTTGTTCGGCACCAGAGAGCTGCTATCAACAACCTGGTGTCCCTTACTGTGGAAAAAATCGAGAAACGCTTGACGGATCTCAGCGGTGCTCTTGCTCATAATTGTCCTGGAATCAAGCTAGAAGAACAGATCGCGGGCAAGGTTAGTTCAGCATGCTGACGTTACCGAGCAACTCACGAACAAAAAAGTGGGAATAAGATAAATTTTCTTCGATGGGAAGTAAAATCCCGTGTGCGTTCAATCTGAAAAATTCGTATAAATTGACTGGATTTCTTCATGAAAGAAGCCACGATAGAGCAGATATCGCTGATGTTTGACTTTGTCTTTCCATTCATCGGACAGAGGATGCCCGAATTTTCGTTCCACAACCGATTTCGCCAGCGCACACCAGTCGATATCACTCTCGTTTAATGCTGTGGCTAACGTTGTCTTATCGATTCCTTTCTGGCTTAGCTCCATTTTGATCCGCTGGGCACCATAGCCTTTGCGGCTCCGGCTGCTGATATAGCGGCGAGCATAACGCTCGTCATCCAGCCAACCGTGTTCCTTGCAGTACGCAATAGCCGCTTCCACATCTTCCGCCGCAGCTCGGGCTGTAGCTTCATCTGCTTCATCTTCTGCGTTTGCGCTTTCTGACTTATACAAATACGCCGCACATTTGCGGCGTATTTCAGTTTCACTATAATCGCGAACGGAAAGCACATTCATCGCATAGCGTAATGGTTTATTCATCCATCTACCCGCTAAAGTGCCCTGTCACAATCCATTCAGCCACCATTAAAACTCTTCGTTGCCTTCACCAGCGAATTCATCTTCGTCATGGCTATTTCCAGCGGCGGCTGGCGTCAGTTCATTGCCTTTATGCAGCAGCATTTCACGCAATTTCTTATCCAGCTCCGCAGCAATCGCCGGGTTCTCTTTCAGGAAATTACAGGCATTTGCTTTACCCTGACCGATCTTGTCGCCGTTATAGCTATACCAGGCACCCGCTTTTTCGATCAGCTTGTGTTTCACACCCAAATCGACCAGCTCACCGTGGATATTGATGCCTTCGCCGTACAGAATTTGGAATTCAGCCTGTTTGAACGGTGCTGCTACTTTATTCTTCACGACTTTCACACGGGTTTCGCTGCCGACAACTTCTTCGCCTTCCTTGATTGCACCAGTACGACGAATATCCAGGCGAACAGAAGCATAAAACTTCAGAGCATTACCACCGGTAGTGGTTTCAGGGTTACCGAACATCACACCGATTTTCATACGAATCTGGTTAATGAAGATCAGCAGCGTATTGGCTTGCTTCAGGTTACCCGCCAGTTTACGCATAGCCTGGCTCATCATACGTGCAGCCAGCCCCATGTGGGAGTCACCGATTTCACCTTCAATTTCTGCTTTCGGCGTCAGTGCCGCAACGGAGTCGACGATGATCACGTCAACAGCGCCAGAGCGCGTTAATGCATCACAGATCTCCAACGCTTGCTCGCCGGTATCCGGCTGAGAACACAGCAGGTTATCGATATCTACACCAAGCTTTTTCGCATAAATCGGGTCTAGAGCATGCTCAGCATCGATAAACGCACACGTTTTGCCTTCGCGTTGAGCGGCAGCAATAACCTGTAAGGTCAGCGTTGTTTTACCGGAAGATTCTGGGCCATAAATCTCAACGATACGCCCCATCGGTAAACCACCGGCGCCCAAAGCGATATCCAGGGACAAAGAGCCTGTAGAAATGGTTTCAACATCCATTGAGCGATCCTCGCCCAACCGCATGATAGAACCTTTACCAAATTGCTTTTCGATTTGACCCAGTGCTGCCGCTAGTGCCTTTTGTTTGTTCTCATCAATAGCCATTTCTGCTCCTGTCATGCGGCGTAAAGCTGCTGTCTCTACGCGGCTGCTTAATCATGAATTGCCGAATAATTACTGACATTATACTGTATGCGCATACAGCATCAAGGTTATTTTTTCAGAAACGTGTCGAGCAACGTTTGCAGCGCAAAATGCACCGATTGCAGACGCACTGCGTTTCTGTCTCCGCTGAACCGCATTGTCCGGGCGAATGCCCCACCCTGTTTGTCCGTGAAGCCAAACCACACCGTGCCGATAGGCTTCTCTTCGGTTCCCCCGTCTGGCCCGGCGACGCCGCTTACCGATATGGCAAAATCTGCACCGGCGGCCTGCAAAGCCCCTGCGGACATCTCATTGACGACGGCTTCACTCACCGCACCATGCTGTTCCAGTGTCTCTGCGTTCACATTCACCAGACGTTGCTTGGCCAAATTGCTGTATGTCACAAAGCCATAGTCAAACCAGCCTGAACTGCCAGCAACATCGGTAATGGACTTAGCCAACCAGCCTCCGGTGCAGGACTCTGCACATGTCAGAGTGGCACCGCGTGCCTTCAATTTTTCGCCCACCAAAGCACTTAACCGCAGAATGTCAGCTTCCGTCATTGCCGCCTCATCTTAATCAAGGATTGTTGGGTCAGGGTAACACTTTTCCCCGAAAAAGACGCTCCGCTGCACGGTATGCGAAGCGCATAGCAAAGAAGATGAAAAAAGATGAAAAACGAGGGAAATCGAATAAAACGCTGCCGAATAACCGGGAAGAAAATAGCACGACGCTAAGAGAGTCGTCTGGCAGGAATAAAGAGGGAACAGGAGTAATTAATAATGATGGCGCGATTTACATACAACCTGCACAACTGGTGCATCGCCAGTCCTGCTTATTTATAGCCTGAAAGAAATATCTGAAATAACATTCTTCGATAGGGACATTATTTTCTTCAAAAGAATCGGCCAGCCAGTCGATATTTTCCAGAATCCAATCATCCTCATCGAGTCCGTCTCGGTACATTTCATCATCAGGATCGATGATAGAGTAGATCCCCATCGTTCCCATATGATTTTCTTTATATTTCTCCGGTAACGTGAAATCGTTTTCTTTATAAGATATTAACCAGTGGCCGTGGCAAAGCAGGTTGCCATTACGGCTCCACCTTGCAATAAATGGGTTACTCATATTTATTCCTACCAGCATAAAATCTGGTTATAAACGTATCACGACATATCTATAAAGTAAATTACCACACAACCAGCGCGCCATTTTAATAATAGAAAACAGGGATACATATTCATTACACCTTAATAGGTACAACACCATTAACGATAAATTGATAAATATCAATTTACATAGCAATAAAATATCTAAACAGGGAAGTACAAATAAAAAAAGCCCACTAAAAATAGTGGGCGGGGTACTGCTATTATCGTTATGTAAAAACCCTGGTGTTTTGCGGCACTTCATTCGGCTTCTGTCTGACTCTTACAGTACCGAACGAACATTAAGGCAACATTAGGCGCATAAAAATTCTGACGATTGCTGTGATAGCCTGCACCAACACTATCGCCATCGTCTCCGCTTTGCTTCGTTGGTCGAGATCGGTCAGAATGGCCTGCATATGCCCATAAAGGGGTAACAATCCATTAGGGAGGATGACGGGTGTTTCCCTCTTTCTTAAGACGAACCGCAGCGAAAAACGGCAGTTATGCCAATGAAATCAGCAGCAGTATTACGATCAATCGCCCGGCAGAACGCTTGTTTGATCTCTGGCGCAAACCGGAAACGTTGCCGATCCTGATGGGCCATTTCGCCAGTATCGAGATACTGAACTATACCGACTCCAACTGGCGGATTAACACGCCGATTGGCGCGCTCATTGAGTGGCAGGCTCGTATTATTGATGAAAAACTGGGGGAATATATCCACTGGCGTTCGCTGGAAGGGGCACGGGTTCCGAATGAAGGCCGGCTTTCTTTTCAACCAGCCACATCGGAAGCAGGTACAACCGTAACGCTGACGATTCGCTACAACCCACCGGGGGGCTTGATCGGGAAAAAGATCGGCCAAATGTTTGATATGTTTTCTCGCGATATGCTGACGAAAACACTCTATCGTTTCAAAAAATTAGCGGAGGATGAACTGGCCTGAGTCGCGCCAGACATCATAGCAACAGGTCATCAGTGACCGTTTTCCCGAACTGACGAAAGCGCCCCAATAAAAGGAACGTAGAATGCTGGAATTGATTCAAACCATTGGTCTTGGTCTGGTGTTAATCCTGCCACTCGCGAACCCACTGACAACGGTAGCGGTATTTTTAGCGATGTCCGGCAACATGAGCCAGGGGGAACGAAATCGCCAAATCTTTCAGGCTTCGCTCTACGTCTTCATCATTATGACCGTCGCGTACTACGCAGGTCAGGTCGTAATGAATACCTTCGGAATCTCCATTCCTGGGTTGCGCATTGCCGGCGGGCTCATCGTCGCATTTATCGGTTTTCGCATGCTTTTTCCTCAGCAGAAGCCAGAACATGCGCCTGAAGTCAAAAGCAAAAAAGAAGAAATCAACGACAGCTTCTCCGCCAATGAGGTCAATATCGCCTTCGTTCCACTGGCGATGCCCAGCACCGCGGGGCCAGGAACTATTGCCCTCATCATTAGTTCTGCCTCACAAATCAAGAGCGGCGTCGATATCACGCCATGGGTGATTACCGTTGCCCCCGTACTCACGTTTATGTTGATCAGCCTGATCGTCTGGCTCAGTCTGAAAAGTTCGGGTCTGATTATGCGTTTTATCGGGAAAAGCGGCATTGAAGCCATTTCACGGCTGATGGGGTTCCTGCTGGTTTGCATGGGCGTACAGTTCATCATTAACGGTACGCTGGAGATCGTACATTCCCTGCATTAAGTTGAAGATGCGGGAGAGATATCAATACGTTGCCAGATAGCCCAATTAGCGTCTATAACTTTGAATGGCGGGTTTATTCATTGGTCGCAAGCGAATATCCCGCTGGTTTGCCATTGATGATGACATAACAAAAAGAAAGCGTGATTTTGCTTACCTAGCGGAAAATAGGTGCGGCCAACAATGAAAATAAAAAAACGATTCCCAATCAATTTACGTTCGCTCATTTTATCCCTCGCCATTATCAGCATGATCATCACGCTGACCAATGCTTATGTTGCTGTTTACAATGTACAAAAGAAGCTCATTACCGATCAGATACTGAGCTCAAACCTTAACTATTCTTCCAAGTTAGCGGCGACCACAGAAAGTTTTTTATCTTCAGCACAGCAGGAACTAGCTTACAGCGCGACATCAATAGCGGACAGTTTTAGTGACGATGCGACGCTCCTGAGTAAAAGTGAACAGACATACCGCATGAGCCAAAGCTTTAATTCTATTTTCGTTGCAAATACTCAGAATCAGATACACGCGGTTTACCCAACCTCGCTGAATCTGAAAGGAAGTACGCTGACCTCTGATGCCAGCAAGCTGGCGCTCGTGGAACAAAAGCCGTTAATCAGCCAGCCTTATATTTCAGTTACGGGAAATTTGATCGTGCTGGTTTCCTCCCCGATAAAAGACAAACAGGGAAATTATCTCGGTTACATCGGCGGAACCATTTATTTAAAAAATCAAAACGTCTTAAACGAATTCATGAACACCCATTTTTATAACGATTACTCCAGCGTTTACGTCATCGATAAAAGCGGGATTGTTCTCTATCATCAGGATAAGCAGTGGGTCGGCAAGCCCGTCAGTGATGAGAGAATTAAGAACGCGCTTCACAACAAGAAGAGTGGTACCGCCGCGATGCCCGATATGCAAGGTACGCCGTCTTTGGCGGGTTTCGATACAGTCAATTCATCCGGCTGGGTCATCATTACTTTGCACCCTTCTCAAACCGTTATCGATTTGCTCAGCACCGTGATGCGTTCCGTTTTATACGAAGGTGCCCCGGTAATGGCATTAACGCTTATCGCGCTCACCCTACTCGCCTTCTATATCGCCAACCCTCTGCGCTTGCTGGCCGTTTCTGCCAGTAAAATGGAAGAGTCCGGTGTGATTGAAAAAATAAAGAAAGTCCCCTCCTGGTATTTTGAGGTTGAGCAGCTAAAACGCGTCATTCTTTTCGGTACCCTGCTGCTGCATAAGCGGATTGGCAAACTGAGTTTGCAGGCCCACACCGATCCACTCACTGGGTTGCTCAATCGTCGTGGTATCTATGAAAGCATCGAACTCATTCTCTCAAAGAGCAATCGGGTTGCCGCTATCGTGATTGATATCGACCATTTCAAACGCGTGAATGATACCTACGGACACAATATCGGCGATGACGTCATCAGGCTGTTGGCGAAAAACATAAAACAGGGTTCGCGCGAATCCGATCTGATTTGCCGCACTGGCGGAGAGGAATTCCTCGCACTTCTGCCCGATACGGACATGACGCAGGCTGCTGATATTGCTGAACGGCTGCGTAAAAAAGTGGAAAAAATGCCGCTACCGATTCCTGAAAACATCACGATTTCACTAGGCGTCACCTGTTTTACTCCGGGAATGGAGCAGATCGATAGCGTCTTGAAAATCGCGGACGACGCCCTCTATCAGGCCAAACATGAAGGCAGAAACCGAGTCGTTATCAAAGTAGCCTCCGATAATTCAGTTAATCACAACACGGAATAGACACGCTCAACACGCATCCCGCGAACGGAAAAACAGGCAAAAAAAAACCCGCACAAGGCGGGCCAAGGTCATTCTAATGACAGGGATGGTTAACTAACACAACACTCACAGGGATGTGAGGTACTGACAAGGGATGGAAGGACTATAGCAAGCCAAATGTATAGTATTGTCATCAGCAAGTAAGGTTAATCTACCGGTTGTAAAACAACATTGGTGAGACTGCCCAGCCGCCCTATTTGGCTATTTCAGCCTGCTTTCCCCCGTTCGCAATGACGCTTTTTAGGTTTTCATCAGCGCAACCAGCAGCGCCATAATGCCCAGAACGCTCGACAATCGACCATCCTTCCTGATGCCATGCAGCCATCGCCATCTTCAGGTACATTCGCTTTACCGCCAACCGCATCAGGTATTACTCTGATCGCATGACTTGTCATGACAAGGCTGGCAAATTTTTGCCGCCTTTTTCAAAATATTACGAGGCGATGCATGAAACTTTTCATTTACGAACACTGCCCATTCTGTGTCAGAGCCAGAATGATTTTTGGTCTGAAAGATCTGCCTGTTGAGCAATCCGTCATCATGGAAGGCGACATTGACACGCCAACACGCATGGTGGGTCGCAAAGTGGTGCCGATCCTACAGAAAGAAGATGGCAGCTTCATGCCGGAAAGCATGGATATCGTCCACTATATCGATAGCAAGCAAGCGCCGCTAATCGCCGATAAACCGGTTGATGCTGAGATTGAAGCCTGGTGTAAGTCCGTTTCCAGCGCGGTGTTTAACCTTGCGGTTCCCCGTTTTACGAAAGCCGATTTCAAAGAGCTTTCCACGCCAGAGGCGCGTCATGCCTACACCCTGCGCGAAGAAAAAGCCTTCGGCGATCTGGATGCGCTGCTCGCAAAAACGCCGGAACTGATTGCGGAAGTGGAGCAGAAACTCAAGGCGCTGGAGCCACGTCTGGCAAACGTCAGTACCATTTCCACCACCGACTTTATTCTGTTCCCGATCTTACTGTCGCTCACGATCGTGAAAGGCGTACAGTTTGGCCCTCACGTTCACGCGTACCTTGAGCGTGTATCAATAGCCAGCAAGGTCGGCTTGTTGACCGATAAAGCACTGTAAAACGGCAAGATAGAAACAACAAAGGAGCGGCTTATAGCGGCTCCTTATTTTTAGCAACGTTCGGATGACGTCGTTCATTTATCCATATCAATCAGGATTATTGATCCTTGGGATAAAGTTCACACCCTTCTACATCATGCTCAAGCTCAATCACCGAATACGACTGAGCATTTTTCGTTTTCTTTATCAGGAAAGGACTTGTCGAAAAATAGCTCCCAATGTTCGCATCATCCACGAAACAGGCAATGATCTCCTTTTCATTCTCCGAGAGAATACGTAGCGAATACGTCCAACTGCCATCTGTGTCTGTGGCTTCTGCCCGGTCTTTTTCCTGGCTAAACACATAATCACCGGTATCTTTCAGCAGCGTCCCTTTAGGGAAATGTTTCGGTCCAAAAGAACTGCGGAAAGTAGTCACATCCAAATGTTTCAGCACCGTTAGCGCATCCGTTTTTGTTGCAGAAAAACCGGTCTGGGGAATCATCAATACTGAAAAAATCACGGCCAAAAATAGTTTCATTTACTGCAACCCTGCGATAGAACATCCGTGCGCGTATTCTATTTTAAAAATACGATTCGCAATAGCGTTATGGGGCACGCTTTACCCCATAACGCGTGACGGATTTCAGGCGTTATTTTGCCGTAACGTCTTACTAAACGCGCTTTGCGTTTCCGGCATGACATGATGATATTCCAGCGCATGCTGATTAAGGAAGCACACACCGTCGATCGGCAGCGTACCAAAAGGGGAAAGCGGTTTAATACGGCGGTCCATGCTATTTTCCACCCTGTATATTCCTTTATAAGATGACAATATCGATATCTCGGCGAACGATAAGACGAGAACAGTACGCTTATGCTAGATCATGCTGTTTAACCAAGTAATGGCTAGGCATCCCGCGGATTTCCACGATTTCACCGTCCAGCCGCTGTGCATCGATATTCTTCATTAACACAAACTGCCCATTAACATTGGCGGCTACGCCATGCCAGGGCGTCAACCAATCGTCCTTCGTGGGCATCATATGAATACCCAGCTTCAGACTGTCCGAAGGCTGAGGGTGAATAGACAACCGGATAGCGTCTGGGAATTGTTCAGCAAGCAGATTGCCCCATGCCCAACTGCGTTGAATAACGCTACACGCGCGTTTTTTGGCATCTTTCTGTAACGCCGCATTAGAGCCGGTATAGTCAGGCCTCAGGCTATCTTCATAGAGGAAACGGGTCATTGAGCGGTAAAGCTGTAAACCTTCTTCGCTCTGTATGAGCTGCGCTTTCACCTCCTCTTCTGAGTCAGCGTAATGCTCAACCAGTTGCTGGCGAAGGCGGTCATAGTCAGCGGTGAGCGCCGCCATATTCTCTACATCTTTAAGATTAAAAACGCTGAGATGAACGGCACCCAGTTCATGCAGTAAATTCTCAATCTCATCCTGATAAATATTAATCGTTTCGTCGCTGGTCCCAATCAGATCGCCAAATACATGCCCATCAGAACAAATTCGAATATGCGCACCGGGTGGATAATAAAGCTGAATACGCTGACATAATGAATTCAGGAAGATCAGGGACAAACGCTCTGCCATATCTGGCATTCTGCCCAACACCTTATAAGGGCTAGGAGATTTAAACGGAAACGCAGGCAGAATGAGTTCAATTTGACGTTCTTCTTCAACAAAAGCACGAATTCTGGGTAATTGAACCTGGGTCACCTGAGACTCTTCTTCACTAATTGGTTTCGTCGACTGGGTAAACCTACGCCGATATTGAATTAACTCACTTAATATTAGCGATGAAACTAATTCATTATTCATCATATAAAAAAACCTCATTACTTTACATTAATTTAAAAAGGAATTAACTACATAGCTATGGCGTAGAAACAATAGAATAAAACACTTACGCGAATACAATAAAAAAACTGAATGACATGTTCAGTTTTTTTATTTACGCCACTAATAATTAACTTTAATGCTAAATAAGCATGATAAGAATTAAGAAAGTAATTATTAAAAATGAGGATAAGTGACGATGGAGGCTGATCTCTTCCCTTTCCTCAGTACCGTACGTCCCATAGCGGAACTGGTAGCGCTGACCCAACGCATCCGTCACTGCCGTCAGCGATTAACCTTAAAGGCCGCTGACTGGAAGAGTCGGGTTTTATCACCGGGATGCCCGTCACCGTCAAGGTGGAAAGGGGCAGGATTATTATTGAGACGCAGATTAATCTGTAGCGACTGACCAACCGCTAAAAATCAAAAGCCGGAAGGATCATGGTGATCTCTTCCGGCTTTTATTTTTTAATTATTTATCATTTTTACTTAACAACAGTTCCTTCCAACCTTCTAAATATTTTCTAAACTCACCGATAGAGGATATATCGATTTCCTCATCAGTGTATTCATTACATATATTAACACCACTCGTTTTAATGGTGACTGTATGAGCATTACCAGTCCCTTCCCATACAGGAACCTTCCCAGAAAGAACATCATCACAAGCAGAGATATACTCATTCACGCCATACAAACTGCTTTGGATATCCCCTTGTAAAAAATCAGAAATAACATGAAGCTCATAGTTAATTTCAAGATCAGGGTATCCATCAGCAGCAAAATAATATTTCATAAAACCCACCTAATATATTGGATAAGCTATATTAATATCCCCTACTTTATCCAGCCAGCCTTCAATCTTCACTCCACTAGAAGAAAAACCTGACTATTTACCGTTTGGAGAAACAGTACCATTATTATAAGCACCTCTTATTTCCGACATAACTTTCTGTCTACTCCAACTATCAGGGAAAAATGAAGATTCCGGCCCTTTATTTACCCAAGAACCTGATGCTTTATCAAATACTTCAACTTTAGCACGATATACACCTTGCGAATTTGGACCACTAGTAATCTCAGATATTCTAGCTTTTCCTTCATGTCCAATACTGGCTCGGTGATGAAAACCTATAGCTTTACCTTTCTTGTTTATTTCTCCATGAAATACATGTTCCGCATTGATTTTAGGATCACGCTTATCCAGCCCGAACGGATCTACCCACTCCAGCGGATTATGCACATAACCCTGCGGCCTTATTCCCCCGCCCAGCCCTATCGGGTCCGGCGACAGATACTGTCCGCTTTCCGCATCATAGTAACGATGCCGGTTGTAGTAAAGCCCCGTTTCCGCATCAAACAGCTGACCCTGATAGCGCAGCTCGCAATATACCTCTTCGTTCGCCGCATCCCCCAGGTAGCGCCGCAGCGGGATAGGTCGCCGCTCTTCGCGGTGTGCGCCCCACAGCCCCTGTTCACCACGCCAGCGGATCTCACCTTCCTCACTGCACAGCTCTCTCGCGGTTCCTGTCAGGTCGGTCACGATGTAGTGCAGTTGCGTACTGTCGCCCTGTGCCTCCACCTGTGCCAGCGGCCGGAAGCTTCCCGGCTCGTACACCCACTGCACTTCCCGTGACGTTGAGCGGGGCAGGATTATTATTGAGACGCAGATTAATTTATAGCGACTGGCCTGGCTATAAAATAAAATAGCCGGAAGGATCGTGAGTTCGCTTCCGGTTTTTATTTATTTTAATTTCTCTCTTTTAATTAGATTACCTTTTTCAACAGAGAGATAATCTTTATCATTACCATGAATAACTTCAACATATTCATTCACTTCCACAGAGTCAATTATCCCGCAAAGATAATTCCACGAGAACTGATTTTTATTATCAAAAAATATCACTCCCCATTCACATGGAACTATATACCTTTCAAATGAAAGTGGAATAATGTCATAAACAATACCACCAAGCCGAGATATCTCACTCCGAACATAATCTGTAAAAAAAAT
Organism: Pectobacterium brasiliense; assembly: GCF_016950255.1. Taxonomy (NCBI): domain Bacteria; kingdom Pseudomonadati; phylum Pseudomonadota; class Gammaproteobacteria; order Enterobacterales; family Pectobacteriaceae; genus Pectobacterium; species Pectobacterium brasiliense. The sequence continues at coordinate 601,455 of NZ_JACGFN010000002.1, forward strand.
TACCCCATCATCTTTTTTTCCCTGTGACGCATTACAATCTGGGCAACGTGTTTCTTCTGATTCGTAACTAGAATAACAATTCTGACATGTAATATATTTCATGCTGACTCCTATTTTATTGGAATACTGGAAGTAATAATCCCCGATCCTGTTCCACCGATATGAGGATCAGCATGATCAGTAATAACCCGTATTTTTTGAGTCACACCATTTCTCGTTGCCGTACCTTCAAATACGTTTCCAAAAAAACCTTCCCTATTAGAGGCTATTTTATTCAAAGGATTATTCGCAACTTCTTTAGCTGCGCTTGCAATATCCCTATTTCCCCATTCTGATGGGAACAAAGACCCTTTCTGTCTTTTTGGCTTCATTGAGGCATAAGGTTCCTGCCGAGGAGGACCAACATGGGGAGAATGCCTTCTTAAAGAATGCCGAAGGGAGCCAAAAGAATACTCATAGTCCTCCCCGCCCTCTTTTTCCGTCAACCCCAGCGGGTCAACCCACCCCAACGGGTTATGCACATATCCCTGCGGCCTTATTCCCCCGCCCAGCCCTATCGGGTCCGGCGACAGATACTGTCCGCTCTCCGCATCATAGTAACGATGCCGGTTGTAGTAAAGCCCCGTTTCTGCGTCAAACAGTTGACCCTGATAGCGCAGCTCGCAATATACCTCTTCGTTCGCCGCATCCCCCAGGTAGCGCCGCAGCGGGATAGGCCGTCTCTCTTCCCGGTGGGCACCCCACAGCCCCTGTTCCCCGCGCCAGCGCACTTCCCCTTCCTCGCTGCACAGCTCTCTTGCAGTTCCTGTCAGGTCGGTCACGATGTAGTGTAACTGTGTGCTGTCGCTCTGCGCCTCCACCTGTGCCAGCGGACGGAAGCTTCCCGGCTCGTACACCCACTGTACTTCCCGTGCCGCTGACCCGTCCGCACGGTACTGCTGCTGACCAATCAGTTGGTCACCGTCCCACCGGTACGCCACCCGTGCGACCGCCTGCGCTGAAGGGAGTTGCCCCTCACGTACCTTACTGACTCTGCGGCCAAACGCATCGTAACGATAGCGCCAGCGTGCCCCGTCCGGCAGACTCACCCGCACCAGTCGGTCCTGCACGTCCCAGTCAAAGTTCGTTTCCTTTGGCCTGAACCCTGGACGCGTTTCCCGCTTCACCGCCAGACGCCCGCAGTCGTCATACCGGTATTGCGTATGGCCCCGCTCGATTACCCGACCCGCCGCATCATACCGCGCCGACGCCTGTACCACCGCATCCTGCACCTTCAGCGTCTCGCCCAGACCCGGCGCTATCTGCGACACCTCGCACAGGTTCTGTTCGCTGTCGTAGCCAAACAGCCGCGCCTGACGCCGCCGCCCCTCATCACGGCGCTCCGCCGTCACCTGGCCTGCCCCGTTCAGCCGGAAGGCCTGCTCGCCCCAGTGGCTGTCGCTGATGCCCGTCAGCCGGTCCAGCACATCGTACTGATAACGACGCTCCAGCACGTCATTCACCCGGCCGTCTGCCCCTTCCAGCGCCTGGCGCTGCAGCAACCCCGTCGGGCTCCACTCGTGGCGTAATGCAAACCCGCTGCCGTTACTGCGTCGTTGCTCTTCGCCCGCCGCCGTGTGGCTGAACTGCAGCGGCTGGTGTGAACCGATACCCAGTGACGACAGCCGCCCCGACTGCCACGCCAGCTGCAGCGGGGCCAGAATCCCTTCCACCACCGCGCGCTGACCACCCGCGTCGTAACCGCTCTGCACCGCCTCGCCGTTGACCGTTTCCGACGTCACCTGCCCCGCACGGTTATAAGCGTATTCCACCACCGCATCCGGACTGGCGGCTTTCGTCAGCCGGCCGGCCACGTCATACGCCAGTTCCGTGATGCCGTCCGTTTCCCCGTCCGCTTTCTGTGCCGTGATGCGCGTTATCCGCCCTGCTGCATCATGTTCGTAGTGCAGTGCGCTGCCATCCGGCGCGGTGCGCTGCACCAGACGGTCTGCCACATCATACTGATAGCGGTACACCCGCCCGTCGTAATGCCGCTCCTCGCTCAGGCGACCGCTGCGGTCAAAGCCGTACGTCCAGTCCCGTCCCTGGCTGTTCGTCACCCCGGCGAACTCCGCTTCCGCATTGTAGTGGTAGCGCACCGTCGCTCCCAGCGGGTCCGTCGCTTCCAGCAGGTTATCGAACGCGCCATAGCGGAACTGGTAGCGCTGCCCCAGTGCATCCGTTACCGCCGTCAGGTTACCTTCCACATCGTAACCAAACCGCGTCTCGCTGCCGTCTTCGTACACCACTTTCGACGGTGACTCGCGCACACCATCATACTCCCAGCGCCGAACCTGTACGCCCGCTTCATGCCCGATATGCCGCTCTGTCAAACGGTCAAGGTCGTCATAGCGGAACATGACCGGCGGTGCATTATCCCGCTCAAGGCTGCTCAGCAGCCCACGACGATTATAGTGATAACGCTGCAACACGCCGTCCGGGCCTATCACCGTCGACAGCTGTCCCGTGTCACCATAACGGTACAGCCACTCTCGCCCTTCCGGATCGTTCACCTCGATAACCTGCCCTGCCGCATTACGCTGGTAGCGCCATTCGCTGCCTAGCGGATCGATATAGGCCAGCAGTTGTCCGTTATCATCATATTCATATTGATGCGTCGCACCGTCAGGGAGAGTAACCTCGGTCACCTGCCCCCAATCGTTACGCTGATACGCAGTGCGGCCCCCCAGCGGATCGATCTCGGCCACCAGTTGGTTGTCCACCCACTCGAATCGGGTCTCACCGCCGTCGGGTGTACGCTGAAGCAGAATATTATTACGTTCATCGCGCACATAGCTGAATACCCCGCCAAACCCGCTGTGGTAGTGGCTGGTCAGGGTGTCATCGTCGTATTCGAAGTGACCCGGCCAGTAGCCTTCTGAGGTTCTGTCCCGGATGGCGCGGCCTTTTTTATCGTAATCATGCTCAACCCAGGTCGAGCCTAAATCCGACCAGCGCAGCAGCCAGCCTTCCGGCGAGTAGCGATAGTCAAAATTACGCCCTTCATCAGCCCGTACGCTCAGTAAATGCCCACGATCGTCATAGCTATAGCTCGCCAGCGTTTTTAACGGCTGACGCTGCGGGGTGCATAGCGTCAGTGCCGTGATTCTTCGGCGCTCCGTTGTGACGTGAATTAAGCGCCCGTCGGACAATACAACCCAGCACAGTTCGCTCAGCATCCACTCGAAAGTCACTCGATTGCCAGCGGCATCTTCAATCGACGTTAGACAAAGCTGGAGACCAAGAGCATGCTCAAACCGATAGCGCAAGCCATCAACATGATGAAGCACCAGTTCACCCTGTTGGCGGGTCAGCCGCCATTGTGGGTTGGACGGCGAACGGCTGACATCTCCCTCATTGGGCAAGACGAAGAACGCCTGATTGAACTCGCCGTCCGTTAGCGTTGCTACCCCGTTGTTGAGCGTCAGGCTGATATCCCAGTTGGTACGCCACAGCCTGCCCAGCAAACCGGCGTACCGCTCTCCCGTCGAGCGATAGTAGCGTTGCAGTGACAGCGGCAACGTCCCCGTTAGTTGAATATCGGTACGTTTCTCCACCACGGCACCGGTTGCCATGTCGACCGGGTCGCCATTTTGTTTGCTATCTTTGCTATCTGCCTTGTTAGTGCCATTCTGATTATTCGCATCCTGCTGAGCCCCCTTTTTACCCGATGGCTTTTCAGTATTGCTGCCCGCATTAATGCTGTTCGCCTCTTCCGGAGGGGCTTCGCTTTTTTTCTTTACGGGCTCTTTCGGTTTGGGTTTTTCTTCAATGGCATTAGCGGGTTTTGACGACTCTGGTTTGTGCGGCGTATTTTCTTCTGCAGCTTGCTTTTTAGGCCGATGGTCTTTGCCTTTGTCACCATCAGGCTTGGCATCGCCTTGTTTAGTTGCGGTTGGAGAATCGGCAGGCTTCGAACCTGCAGATTGATTAGTGGCCCTGCTTTCCGCAGTTGTATGGCTTTGTGGGGCATCGGCTTTTTTCGCAAAGGAACCTTTAGGCCTCGGGCTACCGGAAACCCGTGTCACAATCAGAGGAATAAACTTATCAAATTCTTTCTCGAGGGTCGCAATGGCCTCATCGTAACGTTTAACTAACTGATCCAGATAGTCGAGCATCTTGCTAAACCGGTCTTTCATCAGCGCAACAATCCAGCCGTCCTTCTCTGAGGCCTTCATTGCCGTCACCAAAGCTTGCTGCATCGTCGCTAGCATTGCTTTGCCTTTCTGCCCGTACTCTTTCAGCAGACCTCGCAGTTCGGTGACGCCTTTTACCAGATTACCGTTGGACAGGCTGCGGATCGTTTTGATAGCAAACTGCACAGCCGCGGGTGAGGAGGCATTTCTCAGCGCTTTAATAATCGCCCGCCCGCTCACCTTAATGGCATCACCCAGCCCAGGAATCACCCCAATCACACACAGAACACCACCGGCCACATGCAGTGGATCGTCCATTAATTTAGGGTCTTCATGGGTTTGCCAGCACCACTCGCCAATGGAGTACACGTCCAGCGCTTGCCCCACGACAGGAATACAACCCAGAATAATCTCGCAGAACATCATGAGCGCGGCGTTATCATCCCCACCGGCATCCGCCGTTTCTGCCGCGAGGCTGTGGTGGATCTTGTTGATGGCCTGCTTTAGCTGGCGATTACCGCGGTTAATCTTTTTGTCCAGTTCCCAAAAACGACGATAAGCTTTTGTGTATTCATCAGGGATTGAGGTGAATATTCCCGCACCATCAACATCAATATGTCGGTCACTGCTGTCATCGGCGTCATACGTCACTAACCCCTGTTTACGCAGGAGAAGGAACAGCGTGAAGTACTCACCCGCTAGTGCGGCATAACCTGGAGTTGACTGTAATACGGGGTTGTTCTGGATGGTTTCCTGCGGCGTAAACTCATCCTCACCTTCCTCAAGTATCAACTCAAACGTGCTACATCCCATGTCGTAAATGAAACAGAGACCATTGGCATCCGTCTGCCCGTGGATTTCTGTTTTATTGCTGTCGATGAGGACAAATGGCGCATTGGGAACCGGCTCACCAGAGTCGTAATGGTAATAAATCAGGATTTCGCAGCCACACTCGACGCAACCTCCTGATATTTTTTTATCCGTGCTAAAACCCCGACTCGCAGCTTCCTCGCTGGAAAGCAACGCTGCCTGTTTGTTCTGACTCATGAAATGACGTCCTTTTTATTTTATGCTTCGTCCAGGTGGTCAATTGCTGCCTGATACAGGCGATCCATACGGCTTTGCGTGCCAATATATTCAGGCTGTACCAGAATGTTTTTTGCCCAAGGCTGATGCATGAATTCCGGCGAAAGTTCTGTCGCCAGTGCCAGCCAGCGCACGATATCGCGGTCGTTGTTAAAGCCGCTGTTCCTCGCCTGTTCCGTCTGCTGATGGGTAAACGCCTGTAGTTCATCATCAGGCGCGTTTTGCCAGTCAGCATGGTAAGCACGCAGATGTTCCATATAGCGCGCCAGATTGTGATGTCCGTAAGGCACCATGATGGCTTGCCATTGTTCGTCACTCAGTTGGCGAGGTAGGATGTCAGGAATAGAGTGTGGTTCGCGGGCGGTGAGATTTAAGGCACGTATCGCGCCGTCAGGGGAAATATCGCAGAAGCTGGCTATCGGGCCATAGAGCGCACAGGCTTCCTGTGCGGAACTGGCGGATAACAGCTGATTCATCACCTGCCAGTCACCCACGCGCAGGATGGCATTCTCCCCAGAAGGTGAGGTCACCAGGCTCCACTGTCGCAGATGTTTCGTCACCTCAAGCAGCTGATCGAGCGGCGAATATGCCTGCATAAACCATTCCATCTGTAGCCCCATTCCCCAGCCCGGCTGAGTGATGATGTGTTCTTTCACCTGCGACCAGTTAGCGGCATGAAGCGGGATGCAATAGGGCGATACCGAGGCATGAACACGTCCCGCTTCTCCCCAGTACAAACGGGTCTGTTCCAGGCTGCCCCCCCAGCGTTCGGCCAGCCACGGCACAGCATCGTTCATCGACGCTTCGGCGATAACAAAACAGCCGCCTTGAGCGATACGCGTTTGCCAGGCCGTATCATCTTCCGGCAGCAGTTCAAGGAAAGGTTGCGATACACTCACAGCGTGACCTCCGATATGTCAGGTAACTCTCCCCGCATCCAACCGGGGCGATGGTAATTAAGCTGCACACTCTCAATACGTTCAGGCTCAGATTTAAAAATCCGAATACTGTCCGCGATCGAATAACGTTCAGTCAGATGAATAAAAATCGGGTGCAAATAGAATTCACTGCTGAGCACCCAGCGATGAGCGGACCAGGCTTCACATTCCGCTTCGCTGGCTTTCGGGTAATAGTTCTCAGCTAATGCAATGCCGCTAATAAAGCGTGCTTTTACTATTTCAATATCCAGAGGAAAAACACATTGTGCACTGACAAAAAGAAACAGTTCATTCGCCAGTCGGTGCAGGCGATTCTCATTAGCGAGAAGGTAATATTGATAGTGCGTTAACGTAATGTGGTACGTTTGATTAATGTCGTTCTTTTTTTCTTTATTAACATCCTGCTGTGCGAAGAGCTGATATTCCCCACGTTCGTTATTCACGATGGGCAAATACAGATTATTCAGCGGGCCAAGAAAATCAGTTTGAGCACCAAGGTCCAGCGTGGGCCACCAGGCCGATAAAACGTCTGGCGCATAGCTACGAAATAGCGCTCGTGTGCCATCCGGCCAGAGACAGTAAATGCGCTGCTGCCAGAAATCAACCACCTGCTGCAATGTCAGGTCGCCATGCATGAGTATCACGCCACAATGCCGCTCCGGCTGTGTCTCAGCCAGCCAATGCAGCAGTGTTTCTCCTGGTTTGCCTTCTTCTACTTTCACCACAATAGGCGCCCACATCTGCCAGTTTTCGGCATCCTTGCCAAATTGCAGCTGTTGCCATATATCCGCCGCAGCAGGTTGAAAAGCCTGCCAGTATTCCGGTAATTGGGGATAATTCAACGGCGAGATAATAGCGAACAACGGCGCATTAAACTGGCTGATTTCAAACAGGGTAGAACCGTTTGCCATCATCGTTATTTGCCTATGAATAAATGAGATAATTTTTAATACGATGAGCGTGTATTGATAATCGCAGCAACGACCCGATAATCACGAAAATTATCGGGTCGAGACATGCCGTTTATTTTTATAACGTAAAATACATAATAAAACGGAGAATCAAAATAAAGCTATACTGGCAGCCCTTTTTCCCAACGTTCCCGAACTTCAGCAGGTGACAGCGGAGGGAATTTAACGCCGCGATCCAGCAACAGCTGTTTTACCTTTAGTGCCCAAGGGTAGTGAGGCGATTTAGGAGACATAATGGATAAGCTGTCATCCACGGTAAAAGCGAGATTACTGCCTGTCTCATCATAAATATTACTATCTGCGCCCTGTTCTATCAGCCAATATACGATTTCATATTTATTCAGATAAGCAGCATAGAGGGCGCTGTTTCTTTTGGGGCCATCAACGAGATTCAAATCAGCGCCACGCTCGACGAGCAATTTAATATCGGCCCAGCGCTCTTCCCCAATAGCACTAAATATTGCTGGCTGGCCAAGACGCCCAATCGCATTCGGATCGCCCCCCGCATCCAGAATAATACGCAGCCAGTCAGGGTCTTTCGCGCCCGCCACGGAATTGACGGCACTGTCGCCAAACCCATCTTTATAATTCGGGTCGACACCCAGTTTAAGCGCCAGCTTGACGGCTTTTTTATCCTTCGTCTCATAAATCAGCCACAGCAACGGCGTCACGCCTTCTTTCCCGTGAATATTCAGGTTAACGCCCTGCGACAGCTGATGACGGGCTGCTGACTCGTCACCTTTTTGAATACTTTCCAGTACCGCCACCACGGGCGGCTCAAAGAGTTCACTCGCCCGCATACTGTGTCCTCCTGCCTGACAAGCGGTTAATAATCCCAGAATAACGACGCCTACCAATTTTATACGTGCCAACCATTGCATTATATTCCCCTGAATGTATTGGTTATCTTCCCGATATCTTCCTTTTTCTGGCTTTCAATACCCGCAATCACCTGATCCATACCGTGACGCGCAATCGGCGAGCCCCCTACCGCGGGAAGTGCCATCATATCACCGCTTGCTTTCGGCAGGCCCCCTTCTAACAGTTTTGCAACACCGATGACTCCCCCGAGCACAGCACCCGCGGTTCCACCAATCAATGCGCCCGCGCCAGACAATAAACCTGGAACCAATGCCTTACCGTAGGTTTGTGCCATGGTTAATACTTCACCATCCACAGCCTGCGTCTTTATTAACGAAGCTGTTTTCGCCAGATCCGCTCCGCCAACGCGCGCCACGGTATTAGTATGCAAACCAGCAGCATTAAAGGTATAGCCGGGCAATCCAGTGACACCAACACCAGCCGATGCCAGGCCACCGCCTAATGAATGCCCCACAATGACGGGAGGGGGTGAGACGGTTCTTTTTACCAATTTTGCTAAATCCATTGCCTGATTATACTGAGCAGATTCAAGTCCCATCCCCTGAGCAGCGTTAGTCAACCAGTCTTTAGCCCCTGTCACCGCGTTATTCGTGCCCCGATAGGTCAACATCGTTTCGCCATTAATCGCAGATTTGAACAAAGCAGAACCAAACCCGGTTTTCATGTCCGTCATGTTGGCATTTTTTAGCCCAGGAATCGCGCCGGTATCCAGAATATCCAACCCAACCGGAGCCTTAGGCAATTTATCCAGCACGCCTCGTCGGAATTCATCGACCGAATATACATACTGGGCCGCTTCGGCGCGTAAGATGCTGTCGTTGTTAAACGCCAGCCGTTTTGCCGCATCGGCTAATCCCGGCAGCGTTGCCGCCTCGGTCGCCAATTTGGCGCGCGCCAGATAGCGATCTTTACGCTGGGCGACGGAGAGCAGGTCATCAAGAATAGGCAGCTCGGCGACCGAAGCCCACTCCATCAGCGTCGGCAACAGCATTGGCGTCAATGCCAGCAGAGGGGCGCGGCTTTTTGCCGATTGCTCAGCGCACGGCTTCACCGGGGACTGATAGGGCGAATCGCCGATGATCACATTGCCGCTACCAGCGGCAACCGAACCACCGCAGCCGATCGCATCACCAATACGCGCCGCCAGCTTTCCATTGATGATGACTGTACCGGAGCCCGCGGATATCGCACGATTGTGCACGCCGTGGGGCACATTCGGGCAGGGGCAAGCGTGGAGTAAAACCGCATCGCTTTTACGGGCGGCAGGTTTGCCATTGATAATGACATCACCGCTGCCTTCAATAATCGGGGTAGCGGGAAAACAGCCGTGTCCCGCGCAGCTGTCATCTAAACGTGCAGCACCTGGCATAGTTCCTCCTTAACGTCTGTCTGGCGCATCGGGCAGCGTAGGCTTCGTCGGATCTTCTGGCGTAATCGATACTGGCGCAGTCCCTACGCCAGCCGCACCGCCATCGTTGATTTTCACAATCGTCCCGGAAATCGTCACGCCCGCGCTATCAATCTTGATAAAGCCACCCGGCGCTTTAATGGTCAGAGCCTGCCCCGCTTCCAGCACGATATCCGCAGCTTTCAGGTAACTGTCCGTATTCACCAGAACGCGCTGATGCGCGCCGATCAGCGTCTCTTCAGAACCGGACATCGTGGTCTGACGGCTCCCCTCGATACGGGTAACCTCTCCCCCGCCGATGAAACGTTTGAACGACGCACCAATTTTCTGAATAAAACTCCGGCCAATTTCCTGATGATGATCCTGGCCGATGTTTTCAAAATCATCTTTGCCTATCGTTCGGTGGCGGTGACGCGTGACCCGTTGGAACTGATCCTGATCCACGCTGAGGTGCTGATCGCGTCCTACGCTCTGCCGGTGGATATTGTTGATGACGCCATCCATATCTTTCTGAGCGTGATAATAAATTTGCTCACGCGTCGCCTCATCCTCAAAACGCACCTCGTTGAAACCACTGCCTTTATGGGTATCGGTACGCAGCGTGGTGCGCGTTTTATGTGCCGGTAAAACGTACGGCGTCGGGTTGGTGGCGTGGAAAGTACGCCCGGTGACAATCGGCTGGTCCGGATCGCCTTCAAGGAAACTCACGATCACTTCATGGCCGATACGCGGGATCGCAATCATGCCGTACTGGCCGCCCGCCCAGCCCTGACTGACGCGCACCCAGCAGGAACTCTGGTCATTGCTCGCACCGTAGCGATCCCACGGGAATTGCAGTTTCACCCGACCATACGGGTCGCAGTAGATTTCTTCCCCCAACGGGCCGACGACGGTGGCGATTTGCGGGCCGTCCACCATCGGTTTGTAGGGCATGGCAGCACGCCACGTCGTTGCGCCTTTCACCACGGCAAAACTGTTGCTCATTGTCGTCGGTTCGCCGCCGCTTTCCTCTTCCAGCGCCTGCGGCTGTTGCCCGACGTGCGTCACGCTCACCGTCTGCCACACCGCATTCAGCGCTGCATTCGGGTGCTCCGTCAGGGTAAACGTGTTGCCCGGCATCAGCCCCGCGCAGTTGGATTCCCCTTCGCTCGTCACCGCCCCTGAGCGCAGCGCATCCAGCCGGTAACCGCTGAACGCCTTGCCGCTCGGGTCTTGCTTATAGCGCCCCGGATAGTCGTAATGCTGATAGCTTTCACGCTGGTGTTCCAACTCACCACTCATCTTCTTGTGCGACAGCCCGTAAGCCGGTGTTTTGAAGCTGTAGTCTTTCAGCTCGACTTCGGCCGTACTCACCCGCTCCGCGTAGTGGAAACGCCGGACATATTCGCCCTCACTCAGCCCCTGCGTCGCCAGATTGAAGAACAGCTCGGGGCCTTTGGTCAGTGCGCCCGCATCGTCGGCAAACACCACCCGGTGCTTGCCCTCTTCGTATTCGTGAAAGAAATACATGCCCTCTTCGGCAGCCAGCCGGGTGATAAAGGCTAAATCGCTTTCCCGATACTGCACACAGTATTCCCGCACCGCATGCTCGTTACGCAGCGCAAAGGCGTAGTCGGTAATGCCCGCCTCTTCCAGCAGCGCGCCGATAATCGCTTCCGGCTTCTGCGCCTGAAAGATGCGGGCGTTGGTGCGTAATCCCAGTCGCCACAGGGCAGGACGGACTTCTATCTGATAGCGCGTGCGCCGGAATCCGGTGTCGCCCTGCGTGAAGCCACTGATAATCCCGCTGACCCGACGTTTCAGTTCACCTTCATACCAAATCATCAGCTCGCACGGCTGGTCCAGCACCGCGCCGAAATCGACATCCGGCAACGCGCTCGCCAGACTCAGCGACAGGCTGAAAGGCCGGTTCAGCCCTTCATCCAGCCTGAAATCCACCACCGCGAAAGTGCCTGCTTCCAGGGCACCGACCTTTACGGTGAACTGTAATCCTGTACTGTTTGCCACCCGTCCTCTCCTTCTTCCTTCGCCGTTGCCATGGCTACCGCACGCCTCGGGTTCTCCCGGAGCGGCACGTCGCTATCCTGATGAAAATAAAAACCTGAACTGTGGTCTGAGTCTGCTCACGCCACAGTTCATGTTGATAAAGCATCGCGTTGAGAAAAACGCAGAAAACCCGGGACAAGCCCGGGTTCGGAGGGAATTACGCTTCGACCGGTGCACGCCAGTCATCGGAACCAGAAGTTCCGGCAACGGTGTGCTCCCAATCGATTTTGCGGTAGGACAGTGACACTTCGATCAACTGGGTGTAGTCCAGTTTTGACGGGTCCTGGCAGTGTGGCATTTTGCAGTCGATGTCAACGATGGTGGCATCGGTCAGTACGGTAGAGAAGAAATGTTCCTGTTTCCCTTCAACTGATGTGCGATACCACTTCAGCGTTACGGTCGGCAGCATTTCGCCGGATGCCAGAGAGTTGTACATCAGCGGAACGGCTTTGTTCAGCGCGACGGTGAATTTGAACGGTTTGTGCACACGTTGACCAGACGGCTGACCAGACTGTGGGTCGGTCGGTACGGTGACGATGTGTTTGAATTCCTGAACCAGCATTTCGTCTTCGTGGCCTTCCACATAGATGTTGCCGACAGAATCAGAAGTGAAAGCACCCGCAGTAATGTTGCCCTGAGTTTTACCTTCGATGCTGATATAGCATGGAGTTGGCATAGTCTTGCTCCTTGTTGTTAAACGGAATGAGTTATTGAACAGAATGAGTAACTTCGCCGTCTGTATAGCAATTCACATGCCAAAATATATCTTTATGTTTTATAAAGAAATTTACCTAACTAAAATTCCCCCTAAGCAAAATTTGAGCAAGAAGTTGCGCAGACTTCGCGAATCGTTTGCAGACATTGCGCAAAAAGTGATTTACACCAGAAAGTGAGCAAGAAGTTGCGCAGAATGCGCAGTTATGCTGAAAGTTTGCGTTAGCGATGAATTAATGAAATGAATAACCGATAGAAATCGTGCTTATTAATAGCAAAAAACTATATTTGGCGATAAATCACTCATTTCCATAACAATAATAGTAAGTAGTCACTTACGTTTTTTTATGCAAAGCAGGAATGGAAAAGTCAGGACATCCCGTAATAAAAGAGTAATGAAAAGAGTCATAAAAACAAAAAAACGGGTGTTGCTATCACGCAACACCCGCCTGTTCATTGCCACAACTTATTATGCAACGCCGCTCCAGTCGGATCGCAACGCGCTGTCGATTCTGCTTTAACGATTTACTCTCAGCAGTTGCTTGTCCGCAAGTGAGCACTAACGAACAACCACCACGGATTACTCTGTTTTCCCCGATGACCAGTGCATCGCCAACCGCTGTCCGGCTTTGATTTCATCCGGCTGCATCGTCGCTTCCAGATCGTTACGCGCATGAATGGCTTCGCTCATCCCCTCCGTCGCCGCCATCGCGTACCAGGCGTAAGCATGAATGCGATTGCGGGAGGCACCCAGCCCGTCCTGACGCATCATCCCCATACGGTACTGAGCCATGCGGTTACCGTCATTCGCCGCCAGACGGTACTGTTTCATCGCCTCAACATAATCCTCTTTACCGCCTTGTCCGAGCCGCAGCATCTCGCCATAGGCCAGACGGGATTCCGTGTCTCCTGCTGATGCCGCTTTGGCATATTCTTCACGCGCACGAACGAACTCGTTCGCTGTAAATAATCGCTCCCCCAGCTCACGTTGCGCCCGAATATAGCCCGCAGAGGAAGCCTGAACCAGATACTGTTCGCGCTTTTCATGGGTTGTCTGGCTCTGGCTAAGCAAATAATCGGCCTCACCCGATCCGCCGGACGCAGCGCGCTCCAGCCAATAACGCGCCTTTTGCTCATCCCAAGGTAAGCGCTTACCTTCGCGGTATGCCTTGCCCAACCAAAGCTGTGCCTCAGCATCACCTGATGACGCGGACTTTTGATACCAGTTCAGCGCATTTTCGCCGTCTTCGTGCCGCGCCATCCACAGTTGCGCCTGTGCCTGACCCAGCGTCGCCGCACGGAAATACCAGCGCTCGGCCAGATCGTGACGGATAACTACCCCGTTACCCTGCTCGTAGCGCTGCGCCAGCTGATACTGCGCATCCCGATTGCCGAGTTCAGCGGCTTTCAGCAACCACGACACGGCCTCTTTTTCACCACCCGCATGCGTCGCGTGCCATTGAGCAACAATCAGCTGCGCGGGCGGATAACCATTTGCCGCAGAGGATTCAAATGCACTCAGGCAGGCCGCCACGAGCTTTCCCTGATGCTGAACCTGACAGTCCATACCGAACCGATGTCCCGCTTCACCATTTCCCAGACGTGAGGACGTTGTCCACCACTGGCGGGCTGACGGGCTGTTCTTGGGCGCGCCCAGCCCGGCCTGATACCAGTCGCCAACCTGAAGTGCGGCGGCCGCGCGCAGTTCCGCATTAGCGGGAAGTTCAGACAGGCCAGATGCCTTCTGCATCCACTGCATCGCCTCGGTGTACTGCGATCGCGCGGCTAGCGTCTTTGCCAGCTGATATTGCGCCTCACCGTTTCCCCGGTTCGCCGACGCCGTGAGTTCCGTTTCAGACAGCGATGTGACCGGCGCCTGACATGACGCCAGCCAACAGGCCGACAGGACTATCACTAATTTTTTGTATTTCATCATGTGCTCAGCGTTTTTCCCTTCACGATAATCAGCTGGCAGAATTACCCTGCTGCAAACGGTACAAGCGAACGTTGAAGGCGCGCAGTTCGTCTTCCATCGCGCGTAGCTCCGCAGGCGTCAGCGACTGGCTCCTGGTTTTACGCGCCTCAAGCTCCCGCAGCCGTATCCCAAAGGGAACGTCCGATATCAGGTCTTTTTGCATATCGTAGAGCTTTGATTTCAGGTAGGAAATCGTCACCGTCCGGCGCTGTCGCTCCAGTTCCAGCAGTTGCTGCAACGTGTCGTTGACTCTGGCACGGGCCTGTTCGTACCCGCGTGTTTTTGGTTCATCGCCCTGCTGACGTTCAAGCGCAATCTGCCACTGGCGTTCCATCTCTTTCACCGCCAGCGAGTCGGGATAGAGCTGCTGCATCACGTTTTTCAAGCCGTTTCCGTATTGATACAGATAGAACGGCGACGCATTTTTCACCAGCTCCAGCTGTGCCTGATAGCGGTTAATTAGCTCACCTTCCATGCCCTGCAATTTCTGCTCGCCCAGCGCAATACGCACTCGGCGAATGTCATTATGATCGGGGGCGGCAGGCAAGGCGTATGCAGGCTGTTGCAATAGTGCCAGCGCATCGGCTTTCTGTTCCTGCCAATACTGCCAGCCTGTAATGGCCGCGACAGGCAGCGCGCAGGTCAGCAGCCCGGAGACAAACCAAAACCACGCGGGTTTCTGCTTTTTATGCGCCTCAATCTTCAATACCGTCGGTTTCATTTGCCCTTTCTCCCGTCCGATGAGAATACTGCCCGCAGGCAGAGCAGCCTGACCCGAGCCTGATGAACCACTGCTTTGCACCGTCGCGCCCGGCTCCATGTCCGAATGAAAGAACACCATGGGTGGAATCTGCATATCCTGCTTTTTCAGTTCCTGATCGTCCGACACAATGACAATCTCGGTTTCATCAAACAAATGGGTATAGCCTTCGACGAAGTGCAGCAGATTCTCGACGCGAGGAATGCGGCTCAGCCCCGAGTTGTGCAGCTTTTCACTCATCAATTGCAGTGCACGTTCGCAACGGTAAACCAGCCGCTTATGTTCATGGCTGATGGCATACTGACGCACCACTTCGCTGATGCGAGCAATAAACCAGTCCAGCATCTCGATACGCGCCCGTTCCTGATGTACCGGCGGCCAGAAGTTATCCCACTGCGTCACGATCAAATTCGCCAGAAACTCACAGCTTTCCGTGAAGCCCGTCAACCCAGCCAGCCGCGAACGCGCCAGCGTAAAGTAAATCGCGGTCTGGAGATCCACGCCCTGTTTTTCAAAGATGGTGGTGGCCATATCGTGCACCAGCATCCAATCCACATCAGGGCGAGACGCGTGGCTCAACTTGTTAATTTCCGCCCGAAGTGCGTCAAACTCCGGCAGCATCCGTGGATCGCGGCCGACTTTCAGAGCCTGTTGTGCATCTTGCATATCACATCATCCAGCAATAGGGAGCCTGAGCAGCAGGCTCCCGAGAGTTAAATTAATAAAGCGAGTCAGGCAGCGTGAACTGGCTGAACAGACCACCGGCAAACGGGTTAT
Source organism: Pectobacterium brasiliense (assembly GCF_016950255.1). Lineage (NCBI taxonomy): Bacteria > Pseudomonadati > Pseudomonadota > Gammaproteobacteria > Enterobacterales > Pectobacteriaceae > Pectobacterium > Pectobacterium brasiliense. The sequence goes on from NZ_JACGFN010000002.1 coordinate 617,187, forward strand.
GGCTGGCATCGGTATACACGCGATACGTCATCGCGCCATTTTCCAGCGAGAAGCGCACGTCAAAGGTGTTCTCATTCACCTGAGTCAGCTGATCGCTATTGATTAAGCGGAACATCGCCCACGGCCCGCTAAAGCTCAGGCTGCGCGGTGAACGCTCACGATCGTCCGGCACCAGCGTCAGCTTGCTCTCAGCCCCGTCGCGCATACTGTTTGGCCACACCAACGGCGTTTTCTGGCGACGACCGTGACTGTATTCCAGCAGCTGTCCGTCCAGATTCAGCACGCTGCGGCGCTTGTTCGCCGTCAGTTCCAGCGGTTCCAGAACGAAATGTACTTCCAGGCTGCCCTGCGCATTAAACAGGGTCTGGCGGATGCGGGTAGCGCGTTCAAGCTGTTTCACCAGCTCTGCCTGCAGAGGGGATGCCATGCCTTCTTCCAGCATGCCGCTCTCCATCATCGCCTTGAGGTTGGTTTGATAGAAGCTGTCCAACGTCCCGCCGGCCATGAAGAACATTTCCATTTCCGATAGCGGCACATCCTTGTTCGATGACGGGTCGAAGGGGTAACGATCCGCCAGCTTCTCATTGAATGGCGTCACGACCTTATCCAGCCATTCCTGATTCAGCGACGACATCGCCAACCCGGTCACCAGACTCGCGCTCTCTCCGGCTAATTGCCCTACCCAGCGATCCAGCGGCGCAGGAAGGCTACGGGCGTATTGCTGTAAGGCGAATACCGGATCGGCAAATTTATTCCCCTGCCGTGCCTGCACCGCTTTCAACGCCGCCTGTCCCGGATCGGTCGCGTTAACGATCTGATCGAGATAGTGATAGAGATCCGTCAGCTTCTGATTGACCTCTTGCACCAGCGGCCCCTGCTCACCGCGTCCGCTCAGCGCCGCATTGATAGTCATAAACGGACGACCAGTACGCGTGTTAATACTCTGCGCCGTATCGTTATCATCATCGGCCAGCTTACGAATGCGGGTGTTATCACTGACCGTCGTCAGCACGCGCTGGAAGGGCTGATCGTTGCCGGTAATATCCGTGAGAATGTCGAGTGCCTGCTCCGGCGTATCGAGCGTCTGCACATCAATGTTCGCCAGCACTTTCTGCCATTGGTTGATGTAATCCGTAATGTAGCGGTCATTCACCTGACGCAGAATTTCCCGCCGATCGGCCTCGCTGAACTGCGCACGCTCGCGCTGTCCCAGCACCCAGGCGTCCAGTGCCGTCAGCTCTAACAGCGCTTTGTCCTGCTTGAGGTAATAATCGCTAAAGCCGGGATACGTCAGCAGCCGAGGCACGCTGCCCGCTTTGTCATTACGCAGGGAAAACACCGGATCAAAGGTCGGCCCGACTTCATCACGAATCGCTAAATCCGGTGGCAGCACCTGTGTCGCCTTCATGACCAGACTCTGATAAACGCGCTGATACATTGGCAGCTTGCTCAGTTCCTGCTGGGCCTGCGTAATCGGTCCATTAAATGGTGCGAACGTGCTGATCGCTACCGCGTCTTTCTGCTCACGTGCCTTGTGCCAGTCGGTGTGCTCAAGGGCGTAATCCAGATGCTGCATCAGCTGTTCCTGCACGTTGCCCTGTCCGGGAAATGCCTTCTGCCAGCGCTGCGCCATAAACTGTTCGACCAGCGCTTTATTGCGCCCTGACGCATCATCCAGCATCCGCATCACGCGCAGAATCGTCAGTTTTTGCTCGCTATTGGCCGGTGCCTGATTCAGATCTTCCAGCAGCCCTTGCATCACTGCCGGGAGAAAGCGCTGATTCAGCATTTGCAGATAGGTGCCTTCAACATGAGGCCCAATCTTGTCACCCTGATACAGGCCAAGATCGGCCAGCAGCGGCGTGCGCTCGTGGTAATTACCAAAGGATAAGGTCGCATCGCGAATCAAATTCAGACGCGGCAACTGCTGATAGCCGTAACCCTGCTGGCCTTCCAGCTCATTGGTGCCAATGAACGCCTGCGCTTTCGTCAGGACGTTACGTCCCGCCTCTTCATTGACCCGATAGAAATGGTGCCAACTGCCAATCAGCGCCAGACTGGCAAGTAACATGCAGCCCACGCCAATACTCAGCCGACGCCGGCGATAGAGGCTATGCAGCCGGTTTTCCCCAGCCAGACTGGCCTCCGGAAAAATGACGTCAGGGAAGAGACGCTGCACAAAGAACGTATTCGATTCACCGCGCAGCGCAGGGTTAATCGGCTCTGGCAGTTGATAGCGTCGGGAAGCCGATTGCGCAAAGGCATCGAACGGCACCCCTTGTTGGTAGACCGAGCTGACGTAGACGCCGCGGATCAGGAACGCGCGATCCTCGCCCGTCGCTAACGTTTCTGTCAGCACTTCCATCACGTAATCTTTCACTCCAGCCAACTGGCGAACGAACGAGAACAGCGAATTGCGCACGCTTCTGTCGGATTGCGTCAGCAGCATATCCGGCAGGTTGTCATTCAGGTGCGTGACCCACTCGTCCCAGAAGCGCTCCAGCTCTTCTAACCAGCCTTTGCTGTTGCTCGCCTGCGGCGTAAACGTCACCCCTAATACGGCCTGACGCGCCTCGCGGTTCAACTGGCGATAGACCTTATCGAAGCCGCTCAGCATATCCAGCCGGGTCAGCGCGATATACACCGGTAAACGCGTATTGATGTTGACGGAAATTTCCTGCAAGCGGGCGCGCATCACCTGCGCGTAAGCTTTGCGATCGGCGACGCCAGCCTGCGCCAGCCAGGAAATATCCAGCGTGAGCACCAGACCGTTGAGCGGCTGGCGGCGGCGGTTTTCACTGAGCCACTGCAACAGGTGCTGCCACAGTCGAGCATGACGCTGTCCGAGCGAATCGCCTTCCAGCTCAGGCTGGGCAAGTAGCTGCCCGCTTGGGTCCCAAATCACCGCGGATTCACCGACCCAACTGCTCACCTGCTGACCTGCCGCCACGTCTCGCAGCTCCGCATCCAGCTTCGGATTCATTTTGTTTGCCGGATTAGCACGATGGATCAGGCTACTTTTCCCGCTGCCAGCCAGACCAATCGTCAGATACCAGGGCATCGCGTACAGCGCGCGTTTACCCAACTGGGTCTGAAACGCCTCCAGCCAGCGATCGAGAAATGTTTGCTGGCTATCGACATACACCTGCAAGGGATCCTGTTCAATCACCTGCTGCTCATGACGCTCCGCCCGCATCTGCTGCACGCGACGCCAGACCAGCCAGGCGCTGTAGGAAAACGCCAGCCACAGCCAAACCAGCGTGAATACCACGCGGCCCCAGATTCCCTGCAACGGGCGCGACTCGCCCACCGTCAAACGCGGCCCCAGCCACCAGGCCAGAACCAACACGACGACCCACAGCAGCACGCCCAAAAGTAACCAGGAGGGTTTCAGTTTAGGCAACTGCTTGCGTAGAAAAGTTATGATTGTTTTAAACATAAGTGACCATTCACTCCGAATGTCTTATTTTTTGCGGGATGCCGCCAACCGCTCCACGCGACTGACCATTCCCGGTTCCCATTGCATCAGGCCCAATTGTTGGCTTTCCTGCCACATGTGCTGATAGTGCTGTGCTGCCAGTGATTTCATCCCTTCTTCGGCGAGTAAATCCGCCAGTACCAACTCGGCATAAAAGCGGTCGCGTGGTTCTTTCAGGCGGCGCATGCGTTCATCCAGTAACTGCATCGCCGCCCCAATTCCTTTCTCGTCCCGACAGGCCGCTGCCTCCGTTGCCAGATCGTCCTGCCGTGCCCCACCGCCGCCGCGAACGGGCTGGCTGGACTGCAACCACTGGCTACACTTCCCAGTCAAAAAGGGCGCGCCATCGCTGAACGCCAGTTCACGCAGCTCCGGCAAGCGCTGAATAAACGCAGAAAGCTCCTCGGCAATCGCCGTCGCGACGGAAGCATGTCCCAACCGTGACGCCACCGAGGCGGACAGCATGTGACCATCAAACCAGTAAGGAGCCAGCACCAGACTTTGTTCTATGCGTTCCCACAGCGCCAAATCGGCCTGAGCCAGCGCACTTTGGTATTCATCCACGCGGTCTGACGAGACGGGTGCCAGTTGGGTTTTATTCCCTTTGGACGACATCGGCGGTGTGGCAATACCGGACCAGATTGCGTGGCGGCGCAGACGGTAACCCATCGGTGAATCGGGATGGCGCTCAACCAGCAGCGCCGCGACGTTCAGCTGTGTTTGCCGCCAGCCACGTTCATCAGATGAATTAATCTCCACCGAACTGACGGGCGTCGAGGCCGCGCTGGCGCTGGTTTCACTCCCGCCCGCGCCTCTACCGCTGCTGGCTGCCGGAGTCGGTTTTGCCGTCTGATTCGCCTGTTCCTGCGCCTGCTGTCGCTGTCTGGCACGCTTAACGCCCTGCACCAGTTCATCCATCAGTGCCGCTTTGTCGCTCGCCAACTCTCCCCAGCGGGTCGCCACCTGCTCCGTCAACTGCTGCAATTGTTCCAGCTCTGCGCTGGATGCACTTTCTGCAATACGGGGCAGCACGCTCTCAAAACGCCGAACAATCTGGATCATCAACTTCTGTTTCTGAACCGGACTGGCAGGCCACGCGGGCACCCAGTAGCTCTCCAGCCAGCTGTCCAGCAGCATCAACGCGGTAGAAAACGGTGTCGCTTTGGCTGGGTGCTGCAAGCAGCGCAATAGCTGCACCAGTACCCGCATGTCTTTGGTTTTGCTTTCCAGCAAGGTCAGGCAGTAACCCGCCACCACGTTAAGATCGACCTGGTTATGCGCCAGCGATCCGAGCTTGACCAGCTCCGTTTCGACCTTTTCCCAGAGCGGATCGTCCGGCAATACCGCCGCGCGCAACATCTCATCCGGCAACGAGGTTTGCAGGCGTTTACACCAGGGATGTGCATGCATGAACGCCTCCTTTACCAGTGACACTGCTGACGCAGCGGCGCTAATGCGTCGCCCAGCCCGGCGAGATCGATACGCAGCGTGTGACCGTCTGCGCCGTTAAGCACCAGTTCGCGATGCCCAATCCAGCGCTTTAACGCATCAATCGCGGGCAGGCCGCGTCCCGACTCCAGTAGCAGTCCACGATTGCGGATAAACCAGCTGTCGGACACCGTCACGCCATCTAGCTGGGATGTGACGGACTCACCTGCCCAGGGTTCGCTGAGCGTTAAGCGCAAATGCGTAATATTGCTGGCGCAGCTAATCACCAGCGTATTGCCATCGGCCAGCACGCGAGTGAGCGTCATATCGCCGCTGTCGGCTTCACGTCCCAGTTGAAACGTTCCGCCCGTCGCGGCGTTATCACGCTGTGGGGACAGCGTGCCGCTGCGTTCCGCTTCCCGCCCCAGCGCGTCATAACAGGCCAACCGGAGCTCAGCAGCCGTCTCATTGCGGCACTGCTCCCATAACGACTGCCAGGCGGGATCGGGCGTCGCAGCCGTTGCTAGCAATAGGGGTGCCATCGTCAGAAACATCAATTTACCTCCAGCTTCTGGCATTTGTGGTCGAGAGTGCGTTTAGGGATATTGAGGCTATCGGCCACCAGCAGGCGGTTGCCCTGAAACTGGCGCAGGCGTGCTTCAATGACAGCCGCTTCATAGCGCTGTGTGGCAATACGCAAATCGTGGATGTGCTGATAGCGATCCTGTTCTTCAGGCGGGCTGCTCGTCAGCCGCTCGCGCAGTTCCGGCGGCAGCGATGTCAGAGACAGCGCCTCACCGTCCGGCGTATGCGCACAGGCGACTTCCAGCAGATTGCGTAGTTCTCGTACATTGCCGGGAAAGTCATACGCCACCAGTTGGCGCAGGAAAGCGCGGTTCAATGGCCCAACGTGCTTTTGCTGTTTATCTGCAAATTGGCCGATGAAGTGCTCGCACAGCAGACGAATATCGTCCGGCCGCTCGCGCAGCGGGGCGACCTGCAACAGGCACTGACAAAGGCGATGATAGAGATCCTGCCGAAATACGCCGTCAGACACCTGCTGTTCCAGCGGCTGATGGGTCGCGGCAATCAGGCGGAAATCGGAATGCACTTCTTTCTCCGCACCCAGAGGACGGAAGCTATGCGTTTCCAACACCCTTAACAGCTTGGCCTGCATGGACTGCGGCATATCGCCGACTTCATCCAAAAACAGGGTTCCGCCGTTAGCCTGCTCGACCAGACCAATCTTGTTACTTTGTGCGCCGGAGAACGCGCCTTTCTGATAGCCAAACAGCTCGCTTTCAATCAGGTTTTCCGGGATCGCCGCGCAGTTGATGGCAATAAAGGACTTGTCGGCACGTTCGGAACACTGATGCAGCAGACGCGCGACCACCTCTTTCCCTGAACCGGTTTCGCCCTGAATCAGCACCGAAAGACGGTGTTTTGCCGCCTGATAAATCTGCTGATGCAGCTCTTTAATGACGACAGAACGGCCAATCAGCGTGGCTTCCACTCGCTTTTCCTGCTCGCGGCGGCTCTGCCCTTCATCCTTAATCTGGCGAAGTGAATCTCTCAGCGCGACCTGCTCCCGCCGGGTGTGCGCCAGCTCACGCAGCAACATAAGCTGACGGCAAAACACCTGCGCCAGCCGTTCGCACTCGCCGCGCTGATGCAGCGTTTGCAGGCGCGTCGGCGTATCCAGCAGCGCTAGCACCGCCAGCGGTTTACCGCTCTCCGACAGCAGCGGCAACGCGTGCAGCCCGCAATTCGTCCCGACAGAAACCAGCATCTGCCGAAATTCACGGTGCTCAATGCGGGCACCGCCATAGAGAGAATCCCAGGTGCGCGCCTGATTCTTATGCAGCGCATAAGCCAGCGGGTGGCTAAAGTCATCCACGCCCAGACTCAGCGCCACTGGCGTTTCATGCACTCGCCCCTGGCAGGTCAGTTGCCTGCCGCTGACATCCACCATACCCAGTAGCATCCCTTGAGGCTGCCAGGCGGCCTGCATCGTCTCCAGCAGCCAGTCGCACAGACCGGCCTCGTCATGCTGTCGAGTGAGTGCAAGCGCCAGTTCGAGGGCATGTTGCATACTCAGCCCTCAACCTCAGTCTGGAACTGGCCGGCTTCGACGCGGAAATGAATACGGCTGACAGGCTCACCCGCAGACATGCGTTGCAGCAGCTGTAGCGAGACCGGCGGCAGCAAGGCGCCATCAATTACCGATTCGAGCATACGCGCGCCGTTTTCGCTGCGGTTTGCCAACCGCAGAATCTCTTCCGGCACCTCGTCTTCAATGATGACTTCCGCACCAAAGCGCTGTTGCAGCAGGGACACCAGACGCGACAGTTTGCCTTGTACGATCTCAACCATGGTGTCATGCGCCAGCGGCAGATAAGGGATGACTTCCATACGCGCCAGGAGTGCGGGTTTGAAGAAGGCCGCCAGCTCAGGGTAAAGTGCATCCAGCAACACATCCGGCTGCTCGGCGTAGTTCACAATCGTCTGGAACCCCAGGTTGGACGTCAGGAAGAACACCACGTTGCGGCAGTCGATCACCCGGCCTTCGCCATCGGCGAGTTCACCTTTATCAAACGCTTGATAGAACAGGTTCAGGACATCCGGGTGCGCCTTCTCCACTTCATCCAGCAGCACCACGGAATACGGTTTCTGGCGGATGGCTTCGGTCAACACGCCGCCTTCACCAAACCCGACGTAGCCCGGCGGCGAACCGATCAGGCGTGAAACCGTATGTTTTTCCTGATATTCCGACATATTGATGGTGGTCAGATAGTTGCGTCCGCCAAACATTAGGTCGGCAATCTGGAGCACGGTTTCCGTTTTACCTACGCCGCTCGGCCCTACCAGCAGGAAAGCCCCCAGCGGACGCCCCGGACGACGAAGATCCGCACGCGCAGTCAGCAGATGTTTATGCAAGTGAGCAATCGCCAACTGCTGCCCTTTAATTAAATCCCCCAGGAATTCAGGCAGGCGTGTGACGACATCCATTTCACTCTGTGAGATGCGGTTCAGCGGCACGCCCGTCCACTCGGCAATAACGGCCGCAATCTGCGTTTTATCAACGTGAGGAGAGACCAGTACCGAGGACTGTTGCAGCGCTTCCAGCGCCTGTTCACAGGCTGCCAGTTCCGCCGCGGCTGACACCGCATCAAAATCGACAGACTGCTCTTCATCCAGCAGCGCCGTACGCAGTTCAATCACACGCTGAACCTGTGTTTTCTGCTGCTGCCAGTCGGCTTCAAGCTGTGCCAGCTGTACCGCACCGGTTTCGCGGGCATCACGCAGTTCAGCTAGCCGTTCTTCGGTATTGCCCAGACCAATACGCGCCTGACGCTCAAGCTGGGTAATTTCCATCTCCTGCTGATGCAGGCGAGTTTGTAGCTGGCTGACCGCACGCGGTGGCGTCGTCAGGTTAATCGCCACGCGCGCGCTGGCCGTATCCAGCACGTCGATGGCCTTATCGGGCAGTTGGCGGCCCGAGATATAGCGGGCTGACAGCTGTGCCGCCGCCTGAAGCGCATCTTCATCAATCAGGACGCCGTGCGCTTTTTCATAGATGCCACGCAGCCCACGCAGAATAACCGTGGCTTCTTCCGCATTCGGTTCACCGACTTTGACGAGCTGGAAACGGCGGGAAAGCGCGGCGTCCTTCTCGACGTATTTTTTGTATTCGCTCCAGGTCGTGGCCGCGATAGTGCGCAGTTCACCGCGCGCCAGTGCAGGCTTGAGCAGGTTGGAAACGTCCAGCCCACCCGCCTGATTGCCTGCCCCGATGAGCGTATGCGCTTCATCAATAAACAGAATGATAGGGCGCGGTGAATCTTTCACTTCCTGCATCACGCCTTTGAAGCGTTTCTCAAATTCGCCTTTCACCGAGGCACCGGCCTGCATCGCTCCCAAATCGAGCGTGAGCAGTTCCACATCCCGCAGTCTTTCCGGCACGGCACCGGCCACGATGCGCAGCGCCAATCCTTCGATCAGCGCACTTTTACCGACGCCTGCTTCCCCGACCACAATCGGGTTGTTTTTACGACGACGAGAGAGAATGTCGATCATCAGATCGATTTCATGGTCGCGGCACAGCACCGGATCCAGTTGCCCCTGCCGGGCGGATTCCGTCACGTTTTGGGTATAGCGAGAGAGCTGCGTGTTCGCCGCGGCTGCCTGTTCAGCCGTGGCAGACTGCACCGCGACCTCTGTTTCCACCGAATCCTTCACCCACTCATCAAACTGCTGGCGTAAAAGCTCACGGTTAATCTGCACCAGCGGGCGGGATACTGCACCAGCCACATAGCGATTGGGCGTCAGCAGCAGGACCAACAGCAAGATACCGCTGCGCAGGCGTGAATGTTGGAATTCAGCCGAGGCCAGCAGCCAGCTATCCTGTAACCACTCCACCAGCAGTGGAGAGAATGAGGGATAGCCCGCGTCAAACTCTTTATCCATGGAGGAAGGCAACAGCAGCGAAGACAGCTCATCCGCATCCACGCCCGCACGCTTGAGGATCTGGCGCACATCACACAGCGGCGTTTCCAGCATTTTCAGCAACAGGTGCTCAATACGGATTTCCGCACCCTGATGTTGAATACAGAGTGCCGCCGCTTCTTCCAGCATATGACGGCACACGGGGTTGAGTCGTTCAACCAGTGTCGGCAGTTCAATTCGAATCACGGTGTAGCTCCTGTTATTGTAATAATTCTCCCAGCTGACGCAGTACGTCCTGGGTTTGATGAGTTAGCTGATAGCGGTACAGGCCGAAGGCGGCCACCAAGACCACACACACGCCGACAAATAGCGTGCGTAATGACACCTGTCTGCGCAGCTGGTAGCGCGAGGCTTGCTGCCCCAGATTCAGGTGGAAGACCGTCGGCGAATTCGCGGGTTCAGGGCGCAGGGTGTCATGCAGCTTGTTCACGACGCGATTCAGTTCTTCACGCCCCTGCGTCATCACCCGATAGCGCCCTTCAAAACCCAGACAGAGGCAAAGGTAGATAAATTCCAGAATGTCGCGATAGCGGGTGGGGTCGTCCAGCAGCTTCTCCAGCAGGACAAACACCTTTTCGCCGCCCCAGGTCTCATTGTGAAAACGGGTCAGCAGAGAATGGGCCGACCACATGCTTTGGCCGCCCCACTCCCGCCCCATCACAGCTTCATCAATGAAGGTGCAGAGGATGTAGCGGAACGACAAGATCACGCCGTTTTCATAGCCATGAGAGTGTAATTCCTGCTCGATAGCCTGAATTTCAGACACCACGCGCTGATACAAATCTTCCACACCCTCGTAGGCAGAGAGCTGGCGCACCCGCTCTACCATGCCCAGCAGCGGCGTGACCGCATCCACCATCGGATTAATGCTTTGTCCACGCAGGCGGAACCAGTAGTCAGAGTCCATATCCAGCTGGCGGGCGTGGTCAAAAAGCAGATCGCCCAGTTGATCGTTTTTAATAACCTCGATGCTCATCTTTTCCTCTCCTTACTACTGCCCACGGATAGCCCAAAGCTGCATATCCAGTTCCGGGAATTCGCCAGCAATATGGAACGCCAGCGTGTTGCCAGACACCAGCACCTGCCAGGCGGGGCTTTGTCTATCCAGTTGGAAATAGCTGTAGCCCGCGTGATAAGGCAGCTGACGCGGCGCAACCGGCAGCGGCAGCAGCGGAATACCCGGCAATTGCAGGCTGATCAGTTCGCGGATCTTCTCGCTGGAGGCGATCTTCGTTTGTTGCAGCAGCTGTTTACGCAGATGCTCCTGCGGCATACGCGCACGCACCGCCAGGACAAACTCGGCGCTGGCCATCAATTCCGCATCGCCAACCATCGCCACCATCACGCCATACGGCTGTTTCTTCAGTTGGATGGAGACGGCGCGCGGCGACAGCACGGTGCTCAGCGCCTGACGCAGCGCCATCATCAGCGGCTCAAAGCTGGCCTGCTGGTGTTCGTGACGATAGGCGGGGAATTCTGGCGGCAGACGCGACTCGTCGGTAAACGTCATCAGTTCGCCACACAGCTCAACCAGCGTTTCGTGCAGGCGTTCAGGGTGCAGCGTGCCAAGGCGCGCCAAATGCGACAGTTTGGGCTGCGCGCGGTTAAGCAATTGCAGCATCATAAATTCAGCCACGTCCGCGACGCCCTGCTGTCCCGGTGCGGCAATACGCTGTGCCAGACTGCGCGCGCGTTCCGCGACTAGGCCTGCGGATTCCCCCAAAAAGCGTTTTAAGGTGGGGATCGCGGTGACGCTGATGCTGCACGGCATAAAATTCGGATCCAGAATCAAGCCGCCGTCAGGGCGTTTATCCAGAATGTTGGCAATCGCCAGCGAGGCATAGGCGCTGCGATCGTCACGATCGAGCATCAGGCGCAGGCTAACCTTACCGACTTCCAGAGAAACGATATCGCCGCCGTCGCTGTGCAGATCGCGCACGTCATGCCGGTGCGATTGCAGGCGGCTGGCGATCCCCTGCCCCGGCTGACCGACTTCGCTGACGCCATTCACCGCCAGCGGCAGCGCCAGATACACTTTCTGGTTTGCCAGCGCGACGTCGGTAATCTCCAACGGCAGTGGTAGCGCATCATCACCCGGAATATTGAACACGGTGCCGTCAGGCATCACCCCGCTGGCGTTAACCAGCGCGATGCGGCCAAAATTGAGGTATTCCTCATTAATCGCCAGAGACTGCAAGCCATAGAAATAATCACTGAGAGCGCTGAGACGCGCATGCAGTGCGTAATCGGTGTGTCTTTGCTGTTGTTGAAAATGCTGCGGTTTAATGAACAAACCTTCCCGCCAGATAATGCGATTGCGACTCGACATAGTTATTCTTCTTCTTGGTCTTTTTTGATTTCGACTTCATCCCGACGCAGGTGCACGAGGATCTGATACGTCTGCCCGGTATTCTTTAGCTTGATGACTTTGCGCCACTCTGCGCTTTCCGAATCGGCATAGCGCGCCACCACGCCGAGGTAGTGCACCTTTTCATCCAGCGCTTCGGGCGGCAGGTACTTGAACTGCCCCGGCAGCAGCGTGTAGTCCTGATGATTGATGTAATTCTTGGCTAATGCCTTTTCGATATCCGTCGTGATTTGGTCGTAATCGGTGGCTAACAGGCGCGAATCTTCCGCCAACAGCACTAGCTGGAATTCAATAGGCGCGGCTTCACCGCTGTCGTTCGGGTTAACGTCCGGTTCCGCCAGCAGGCTAAACCCCACGGTAGAAGGCTGATGATTATTACTGCCCACCTGAATGTCGGGATTCGCCGCTACCTGCGCCATCTTGCCCAGCGTGGTACACCCCGACAGCAGGAACATCAGGGAACATAAGCACAGAGCCCGCAGCATTATTTTTGCTCCTGCTGTTGACGCACGGAACGGTCATACGCCTGCGCATATACCTGATGGAACAGTTTCTGGAAGCCCTGCTGGCGCGGCGACGTTAATTCACGGTAGTAGTGTTGATACATCTGCCACGCCCAGCCGTCATCGGCCGCCAGTGGTTCGCCACTGCGGCGATAGTGCTCAAAGCGATTGAGTAGCGCGGCAGGCGAGAAGGCCTGAAGGATATTTTCCAACGCTACGGCAATCGCTTGCTGGTTCGCGATGTGATGCACCCGCACATTGTTCAACACCTCTTCCACGGCAGCGGGCGCAGACAGGTGAACCGGGCTTTTTCCTTCGGCAAACAGCACCGACAGCGTATCGGCATAGCCCAGCCCAAGACGCAGCGGGTTATCTTCAATCGGGCGTAAATGCGTATCCGCCATGGCCGCCTGTTCCGTCTGCAATGCCAGCAGGCCTTCCACCATCGCGCGCAGGCTTTTTCCCATTTCTTCCAGCATTTCGCGCAGTCGTGCATCATCACCCGGCTGAAGCGACAGCCCCAGCCCGCGCATCAGCGGTGCCAGTGAGGTGCCATCGCTGTAGCCCTCCAGCCCTTCTCCCGCGTACGGTGTGTTGATGGTCGGTAATTCCACAAATTTCTGATCCATGGTGTCCTCAGCAGAAGAAAAAGAAGAAAGAGAGGTCGTGAGCGATGCGCCGGCCGTCTCACTGTCTGATGGCAAGAGTGGCTGGCTCTGCTCTTTCTGTAGTGCCCACAGTGGGTCATTCAGAACAACTGTGGGATCGGCCAGATCCGTTGAGCGCTTTTTTTTATCTTCCGTTAACCAGCCGCCCAGCACATCGACCGTGCCCTGCCCTAATACCTGATCGATATCCTGTTCCGTGGTGGGATCGCCGATATAAACGCCCAGCCGGAAAGGCCCGATAACCAGTTCATCGCCGTGCGACAAAATGACTTTGCGATCGCGCCCAATCGGCGACAGCGATCCGTTAATAAAAGACTGACCGCTCAGATCGCACAGGCTGAAATAGCCGTCGGTCATGTCGATACGGGCGTGCTCCGGCACGACGGAGCCCAGCCGATCCCGCAGTTGCCACTGGTCTTTTTCCGACGCGCCCAGCGTGCCACCACGGTGATCGAACTGGTGCTGCACCTGAGAATTGATATCGAGCTGCTCACTGTTGAGCACAACCAACGTGAGTGGATGGGTTACGTTCACATTTACTCCTGCACACAAATCGTCACATAGGGATCGGCGGGCGGCTGCCCGAGAAAGCTGCTCCATCCCAACCGGCTGCTTTGCTCACTGCCCAGACTTAAGCCCTTGGCTTCGCCTTCGGCAAAACCCAGACGCAGATCCCAGGCCAACTGATCGCGAAGAATGAAAGAGACAAAACGCACCAGCGGCTGAAAATGCTCGCCGTTGGGCAAGAAGCTGAGAAAGCGGCTAAAGCTGAGATTGCCGACCTTGAGCAAAAACTTGCCGGCGCAGTCATTCACTTTGTCGCCGATAACAAAATCACCGCCCAACATCATGTTTCCTCTGCCCAGGCGGTTCTGCTGCCCTTCGTGAATGGGCACACGACGGTGCTGCCAGGCCAGGACAGCCACGTCATCCAGGTCAAAACAGTGAATAACCAAGCCCGCGACCACTTCTGGGGAGCGGCTGGGGCTGGCGAGCACCCCGGCGTAGGACAGCATCTTGGCGCGGTTAACCGGCAGGCTGTCGCGTACGGCGTCATTCCCTAACCCCACCAGCGCAAACATCAGGCGGGAGAATCCATCCTCCCCTTCATTCTGAAAGCGGACGTGATAGCGGTATTTGCGCCATGCGCGGTGCAGCAGCGTAAGTAAGCGGTGATGAAAGAAGTCGAGAAACACGCCCAGCTTCTGTTCGCCCTGCGCGTATTCCCAGGCCAGCTCTTCGAGGTAATAACCGGGCATCGGTGACTGACTGCCGTGCAGGCCAAGAAACGCGACTTCCAGCTCCTGACGGCCAGCTTCATCACGTCCCACCTGCAAGATATCGCTGGGGTGAAAACCGATGGAGGCCGTAGAGCGAAAGCGCAGGCGTTCCTGTTCAGGGCGGAAATCCAGCTCTTGTTCCAGATCCACACCTTCCAGTTGGTTGAGTAGCTCCACCAATTGGAAAAAATTAAAGCGCGAGACATCCTGACGGAATGTCACATCATTGAGTGTTGACCTATCTGTACCGGCCATCGGTAGCGCTCCTTGTTATCGATGTTGACCACTTCCAACAGGTGGAAAGCGTTGACGCTGGCGTATAGCGAGAAGAAGTGCGCCAGCACCGTACTAAACAGATAGAGTTCTCCTTCACTGGAAAACGCGGATTGCCGTACTGACAGGATGGATTTCAAGCCGCGAACCGGCATCCCCTGCACCAGACGGTCGATCGGTGTGGTTTCGATAGATTCGATCCCTGCCAGACGCTTACGCGAGGCCTGTTCCGCCTGCTTGTCGTGCAGCGCCGGGAAATCGTAAGTACGCAGGATCTGCACCAGCGCATCGCGCCGCAGCAGCGACACATAGTTCAGAGACAGATTGGAGATCAGCGTCCAGTGAAGGCTGCCATCCATGGCAGGCCGCAGCGGTCGCGTCGGCCGTACCAGATTGCGAAACGTCGCGAAAGACGGCGAATTGCCGGTTGGCACGCAGATCGACCCAACAGGCAGTTTCGCCGCACGCGATCGGTTGGTGCAGGTCAGCGTTACCGAGATGGATTCATCCAAATCAATCACTTCCTGCTCATCACCACGCACAAAAGAGAGCATGTGATCAAACCCGTTGCCGCTGACCGCTTCTCTTACCCGAATACGGTAATAGAGCGCGAGCCGTCCTTTGGCACGTTCGATTTGGTGCTGAAAGCTCTCAAAAGGCTGATAGGTGCGTGGAATCCCCCTAGCACGGCCTGAATTCCCTTCAACCCAACCTTCAACCTTATCCACAGAGAAAATTTCAAAGCTATCGGCGTTGCGGTAGCTGGCTTTCAGCGGGTAATCCGTCTGGCGTCCGCTGAGGTTGATCGGCTCGCTATCATGCTGGAAGAGATTGATTGCCGGCACGCAGTTGAGCATGAACGAATCAGGACGGATCTTCAGTTCCGCCGGCAGCGGGCGGTCAAAGCAAAAATGCAGACGGAATTCCGTTACCGTCAGCGGAAGCTCCGGCCATACCGCGCCTGCGAGTTGGAAAAAGAGAAAACTTTCAGGAAAACAAAAGTATTCCTGCAAAATGCGGTAGCCGGAATAGACATTGCCGGGATACGGCAATAGCGCATCTTCCCGCTCAAAGCCGACCGTTTTCAGCACGCTGGCTTCCTGACGAAAACGCTGACCATCGACTTCCAGCTCAATGTGCGACAGTTGGCTGGCAATCCAGAAATAGAGTTCGTAGGCCGTATAGGTATCACCGCCCAGATAAAAGCGCAGCTTGTCGAGTTGCAGATCGCTTAACGATAGCGGGCCATGCAGCCCAATATCCAGCGTGATGGTGGAAAGATCGTTGCCGCTCTGTACCTTGATCTCACGGATATCCGCAGGATAAATCCAGGCATCGTGGCAGGTCTGAAAATGGCACACCACATCATCAATCGGCAGACTATCAAGTTCACAGCCGCGTTCAACAAACGCGGGCTGGGCAATCGCGCCGGGGAGTACCGAAAACTGCATAATCGTCATGCTCGGTACGGGGCGCAGGTAATTAGGCCACAGCATGCCCAGCAGACCGTGTGTCAGTTCCGGAAATTCATCCTCGATCTTCGCCCGCAGGCTCCCTGTCAAAAAGGCGAACCCTTCCAGCAGACGCTCGACGTCTGGATCCGTGGTTTGTTCTGACAAAAATCGGGTAAGCTCAGGGTGCGCCTTGGCGAATTCACGCCCTTGCAGGCGCAAGTAGGTCAGCTCATCCCTGAAAAAATGTTCCAGTGACATAATCAGATCATTCTGTAGTGGCGGTGGCTATCCATATGGATATTGAAAGAGGCAACCTGCTCCAGATCTTCCAATCTGACCCGGGCGGTAACCTGAAACGACATCTCCATCGGATTCGATAAATAGTCCGATGTGTCGACATCCACATGAACAATTCGCGGTTCAAAGCGACAGATACACTGTCGGATCGCCTCCCGGATTTTCCCTCGAATGTCCGCCCCACCCTGCGTCGCGTCATTAAAATCAATCACGCCAAGCTCAGGTGCGCTGCGGCAATTTCCGGGCCGGGTGTTGAGCACATTGTCCAATTGACGCTTAACGGACTCGATCAGTGCTTCAACTTCCGTTTCAGGGGAGGAGCGACGCTCCTCCCCACGGATACGATCAAACAGACTTGCCGCGTTTCCCCTTTCCCAGGCAGAAAGAGACGGCATAAGTCTTATTCCTTATCCAAACGCCCTACCAGCGACAGCTCAAAGTTCGCCCCCATGTACTTGAAGTGCGGGCGCACAGACATGGTGACCTGATACCAACCTGGTTCTCCTTCTACATCCAGCACTTTGATTTGTGCGGCACGCAGAGGACGACGGCTACGAACATCTGCCGGCGGGTTTTCCTGATCGGCGATGTACTGTTTAATCCAGGTATTCAGCTCACGCTCCAGATCCTGACGCTCTTTCCATGAGCCAATCTGTTCACGCTGTAGCACTTTGATGTAGTGCGCCAGACGGTTGATGATGAACATGTACGGCAGCTGCGTACCCAGCTTGTAGTTGGTTTCCGCCTCTTTGCCTTCTTTAGTGTTCGGGAACACCTTCGGCTTCTGCACCGAGTTAGCCGAGAAGAACGCCGCGTTGTCACTGTCTTTACGCATCGTCAGCGTGATAAAGCCCTCTTCGGCCATTTCATATTCGCGACGATCGGTGATCAGGACTTCAGTCGGGATCTTGGCCTGAAGTTGCCCCATGGCTTCATAAACATGCACTGGCAGGTCGGTAATCGCACCGCCGCTCTGCGGGCCAATGATGTTCGGACACCAGCGGTATTTCGCGAAGCTGTCCGTCAACGCCGTTCCCATCAGATAGGCGGTGTTGCCCCACAGATAGTGTTCGTGATCGGTGCTGATATCTTCCTTGTAGTTGAAGCCCTTAATCGGGTTCTCTACCGGGTCATAAGGCAAGCGAGCCAGGAAGCGCGGTGCCGTCAGCCCCAGATAGCGACCATCTTCGGACTCACGCAGCGAACGCCATTTCGTGTAGGCCGGGCCTTCGAAAACGGATTTCAGATCTTTGATGGAAGGCAGATCGGTGAAGCGATCCACGCCAAAGAAGGTCGGCGCAACGGAAGAGATGAACGGCGCATGCGCCATCGCACCCACGGCGCTGACATACTGCATCAGCTTGATATCCGGTGAACTTTGCGTCAGCGCATAGTCACCGATTACGCCGCCGATAGGCTGACCACCAAACTGGCCGTAGCCGCTGGAATACACGTGCTTATAGAAGCCAGACTGTGAGATTTCAGGGGCGAATTCGAAATCTTCCAACAGCTCTTCTTTTGTCGCATGTAACACCAACAGTTTGATGTTTTCGCGGAAATCGGTGCGATCGATAAGCAGTTTCATCGAACGCCAGGAAGATTCCAGTTCCTGTAATTCTTTCGCATGCAGAATAACGTCAATCTGCTTGCTAAGTTTTTTATCCAGTTCGACGATCATGCTATCGACCAGCGCTTTGTTCACGGGTTCTGCTGCATTACCGCTATCAAGAATGTTAGCGACCAGCGCGGCAATGCCCTGTTTAGCGACGCTGTAGCCTTCATCAACCGGGCTGATACGCGCTTGAGCCATGATGTCATCAAGCAGCGATCCAGAAGCACTGGTGGCTCCTGCCTGAACCTGTTCTTCAACTATTGACATATTCGTTTCCCTATTTCGTCAATAAACATCAATTATTCGGCGGGTTTGACCAGATCGAGCTCTTTCAGAAGCTGCTCTCTGGCTTCTTCGCTGGACAACAGATCCTGCAAACGATTACGGAATGAGGGAATATTGCCGAGGGGGCCTTTCAGCGCCACCAGTGCTTCACGTAAATCAAGCAGCTTACGTAATTCAGGCACTTGCTGGGCAATGCGGTCAGGGGAGAAATCATTCAGACCGCCGATGCTCAGTTTCACTGGCAGGTCATCCTGACTTTCTTCTTCAAGGCGGTTTGGCACACTGAAGTTCAATTCCAGATTTGCTTCTTTCATCACTGAGGTAAAGTTGTTCTTATCGATCGATACGGTCTGACGTTCTTCGATCGGCGTTTCCTCTGTGCGCCCTTTCATATTTCCCACGATCATCAGCGTCAACGGCAATTCTATTTCCGCCTGCTGACCACCAGTGGCCGGAACATATTTGATATTAATACGTTCCTTTGGTGCGACAGATGCACCATCAGTTCCTTTTGCCATGTGTCTATACCAACGTAAGGGCACTCGGGCCCGGAGAAGTAAAGTCGATTCCTACCAAAAGCCCGCCATAATCCATAAGGACGGCAGCAATTCGGCAAACAAATAACGCATTTGTTTTTCGACCAGCGAGATGAAATAAATTAAAAACCGAATTAAAAAGCATAATAAAACCGTAATGTTACGGATTATATCGGCGTAAAAAGAATCACACCAAGAAGGAATTAAATACATTTATATTTTGAGTTTAGATCATACACACAACACAAACGCACGGTCAATGCTTATATAGCAGAGCAACTAAACGGAACCACTAAAACATAAAATACATTAAAAACAACAAATTAACTTAAACTTAAGTAAAAACAAACAGAAGAAAAAATAATATACCTCTGATTTTCAATTAACGGAAAAGGCATATATTTTATGCCTTTTAATTTCGTTAAAAACGAAATACTTAATGCGCTAATAAAAATCATCAATAACAAAAACCCCATTAATTTTAATTTAGTGAAAATATTTACCCTCTATTTTTTACTTTTGACAGAACAAATACCTCCATTACATTAATAAACTATTTCCCTGTTAAGAAATAAATATTAGATAGTTTAGCAATCATTTATTATTTAATTAAAATTATTAGGTTTTTATACTATAAAAAAACACAAAAATAGCATCAATGGCTTACATTGGTATTTTTGCGTTATTTACTAACAAAAACCATTGCAGTAGGCAGTGAAATGATCTTTTTAACGTCATTTTTAGGTTAAAAAATGGCAGTTATTCGGTAGAAGACGATTCCAGGCTGAACGTGATTTTCTATGTCCGATAGAAAGACGAAATGAGAGAACAGATACGACGCGCCCAAAGCAGAATGCCTAGAGAAGTTCATCGATACGGATGACCTGCGGACACATCGTGTTGCGCACCTCGTTCTTGCCCAAGCGGTTCCCGCGACTGTGCGAGTATCCCGATTATGTTTGGGGTTTTAGTCGGGGCTGGTGGCTCAAGAGGCGTTTTCACCACATATCGAGAAATGACGCCTGATTAGCGTGCAGGAAGTGTAGCCCTAGGTTGAAATTAATAATATAGTAATAAATTAATTTGGAAATAATTATCACGATATTAATTTCATTGGAATGTATTTCGCTCCTTAGTCGATTACACTACAATCCACGCTGAGTAATCTTGTCATTCATGGATGGAATAACAATGACTGAAGCAGATCTGGATGAACTGGCCGACCGTATAGTAAAGATGCTAACCACTACGGATTTTTATGAAGGGATGGGAAATGGAATATCAGAGATAGGTAAGAATTTTGGCTATCTGGCCTATGATTTTATTGATACTGATACACGGTATGCCAAATCTCGAGAAATGGAAAGATTGATAAAAGCGGTTCATAGAGGGGTTGTATCAAGAGAAAAAATCATTGAGGCAATAAAAAGAATATTTAAGGTCTTTAATCGCAATGCCTCTGAATCTCAAAAGGAAGCAATTTACCATAAAGCAGTAGGCTCCGTAGCGGGTAGTATGCTTGTTTCACAAGCAGTATTTCAAATAGCGAAGAGAATCGGCAATGCCCCCAAAGTATCTACTGGTACGGTATACTATATCTTGTTGCTTGGTGGGATGGCGAAGCGGTCAATATATCGTTCAATGCATTTAAAAAATAACACACCTGAAGTATATTCAGAATTGAGAAGGGATGATTTAGATTTTCTGTTCTTCCTTTTTGAAGAAAATGTTGAGCCGCTAACCGAAGCGATAAAGATGAGGAGAACGTATGGTAATGGAATGTTTAATCAATTAATTGATAAAATAGAATATAGGATTAAGTGACATGACTATCTTTCTAAAAAAGGTATTTATTTTCATATTAAACAACATAACCATGTTTCTTTTCAGCATATGCTTCTTTTGGATTTGTTATATTCTATTTGTTGGCTATGCTCCCTGGAGTGAAAAAACAGTCCATTTAATTATTGCAGTTTCTATTTTTATTGGGTTAGGGAAATTATCTGACTGGTTCGATAAAAAATGAATATGAGCCAATGACATGCTTAAAATATTAAAAAATCGGCTTATTTTTTTATTTAAAAACATCATATTTTCTCTTTTCAGCATATCCTTTCTTTGTATCATCTACATTTTATTGGTTGGGTATGCTCCGTGGAATGAAAAGACCATTCATCTCATCATCGCGATTGTAGTTTGCTTCGGATTAGGGAAGTTCTTCACATGGGTTGATGAAAAATGAATGTAGGGTCTCCCCTGCACTTTTTAGTTCATGAACTTCGTCATTTCCCACAATGCATAACCAGACGTTCCGGCTTTATGATGCGTCCATGTCACATCTTTATACCTGATAGAGATATGCTCTAATATCAGGCCAGCACCATCATCGATGATATTAGGAGGAGCTTAATTATTGATCCAACTAATTAGTGAAGGACATTTTCTTTCGAATCTATAAAACCTTAAATATTGCACTTTAAATTTCAATATCTATTTGATTTTCAATTCGAATGGTATTTTCAACCTCACTGTAAATATCAATATTTTCATCTGGTACATCAATGCTAACTAATAAACTATATTTAACATTATTAGTATTGCGATCCTGCGCTGTACGGTATTTCCACCATCCACCAACGGGATAGACGGCGATAGTATTCATCTCTGTTAAATCTGCAGCACTGCCTTTCCAAGCATCCGAGTGTAATGAACCTCTAACTCTTAATTGAGGACCAAGAAACCATCCTGATGCATCCCCTTCAGGTCCATTATATTCTTCATTATTTGCATTTCGGTTTATCGAAGCGCGGAAGTTATCAAGGCTCTGATTAGGTCTAATGACTGCAAACCTCAGTCCATGAGATTGATAGGTATATTGTCGTCTGAACCCTTTTTGGCTTGGATTTGGTTCAATAAAATACGACAAGGTGATTCTTAAAATAACATTTGTTTCATGTGACAGTAAGCGAAGAGCTTCTACGGGCCAAGGGAGTGAAAATAGATGCATTTCATTCAGTATAGGATCATTAGAACCATTTCGATTAAATGGAGTAATTTCAGACTGAGATATTAATGTAAGCGCATTTTCTGCACTATGCATTGCTCGATGTAAATTAGGCACTCCATAACCAACCATCCTTAATAAGCTTTCTTTAGCCGATTTGGCTGTTCCCCTTGCAAGTTCTGTTTTATATCGTTCGTGCATACGACTAGTCCATCTTGCTGTATGAACAAGTAATCCCCTGATAGTTTCAGGCCAATATTCTGGGTACTGAGCCATTAGCATAGCTGCATGTTTTGAGACTAAAGCACAGGCCGCGCTAGTATCTGAATTAACTTCAAACAACTGGTTTGTTGCCCTACCAGAAGTTGTTAGCAAAGATAGCTCAATTGTATTTGTAATTTCATCACGGTTAGGTGATAAAAGTTTGTTTCCGCCTTCCTCCACTAAATCTGGCTTATATGGTGCATGCTTTTTCCACGCCCAAGATACCGATGAGCGTGATGACGGTGCGACATCTTCTGACATAGCGAAAGGAGACCAGCCATTATATCCTCGGTCTGTATGGGTTGTTTTATTTGTATACGCTCCCACAGTCAATGCATTCCAAGATTGAGCAGGATCCTCAATTTCAGCAAGAGTCACTGAATCCCAATAATCTAATCTCAGATTTATAGGTTGAGAATTACCCGCAGAAATTATAAACAATCTACGAATATCATCCTCTAAACCAAAGCTAAACTTGTCAATTTCTGCAGACCATGAGGAGGGTTGCCCCCCAAGAGTATTAGGCTCTGCGGTCACCGCAAGTGAATAAACTCTACGCCAGTGCGGATTTTCCAACTCCAGACGACTTGATGTTCCTGTAGTAATAGCTCCGTATAGCGCAGGATCGTTAGTGGCTCTTGGAGGAAGTATTCTTCCTGATTCTATACTGTACGGAATCGAAATCTCCTGATCGTTCAATACAACTGACAGGAAATCTCCATAAACACATAGTCCTGCTTGTCTGGAACCATGATCATTATAAGGCCTTTGATTATAATTATCGAAAAGTGGCCAAGATATGTCCCAAGCCACTGCCAGCGATGAGTTAGTAAAACTAGATAATAGTGGGTTGTTGTAGTTAACACCTGTATCTAATATACAAATAGAGACATCAGTTTCATTGTTATGGGTAATTCTCGCGACAACATCTTCTGTCCACTGATGCTGCTCAGTAGGTAAAGAATTTACTATAACTGATATATCATCCCTAGCTGCTCTGATCTCTTTTAAATTAGATATTAATTCAGGGCAAATGCTTAATCTCGATAAACTCGTACGAATAAGAACAACTGTAGTATCGAAAAAGTTAATAGAAGTATTCCCGAGCCTTCCATTAATTCTTTCACATAACCGCCGAGCAATATTTATTACACCCTCATTATTACCTTTAAGCCAAAGCTCGAACCACTTTTCAGTATCGAGGCCATCTGGAATAAGATCTATTTTATCTGTCCAGAAAGAAGTTATATCTGCTAATTCAATATGCTCTATACTGTCAATTAATAAATGATTTCTAGGGAATTCGATACCATCTTTCGAAGGATTCAAATAATCATTTATTTTTTTAGCAAATTTAGCTCTATCACTTTCATTAATGTATATAATCGCGGCTTCACGGTTATTTGACTTAACTAAAGAACAAAGCTTGAAATAAGTATTATCGATTTTTTCTATAGGAAGATCACATTGTTCGAAACTGATTAGTCTAACATAAATGCCACTTTCATCAGTAATAGGAGGGAGCTTCGGCCTTTCATCATAATGATTCAATATACGGCTATATTGATTTAGTAATGATGTACCTTGAACCACTCTATCACGAGTTGGAACTTGGGGACTACGACCAGTACTCCTGGAGCGATAGTTTTCGGGGGAAACAAAGCCGTTTAATAAAATATGCCTCTTGTTGGTAGTCATCTCATCCCTTATTGTCTACTTTCTTGCCTACGCTTTATAGCCTTCACTAATAAATCGGTTGTAATATTATTTTCATTATAAAGTACTGATTCTTTGGCAGCATCTTCGCTTGCCCGCGTAATCTCTGCTGCACTTAAACCTGAAGCACTATCAATGATCTTACTCCAAAATAAACTACAGAGATCAAAGACGGCTAGTCTTTGTTCAATAAGGTTCCTGATTAAATCCCCCTCAGGTCTTATGAACGGTATAATATCGTCAAATCGTCTATATAATGCGCGATCCAAAAGTTCTGGATGATTGGTTGCAGCTAACACTATGCTCTCAGAATCATCCTGCTCAACAAAGAGCAAAAAAGAGTTTAAAACCCTGCGGATTTCTCCGACGTCATTCTGTGCACCACGCTGAGTTCCGATAGCATCGAACTCATCAAAAAAATATACAGCCCTTGTTTGCCGTATATGGTCAAAAATCAAACGTAATTTGGCTGCCGTTTCACCCATATAACGAGTGATTAGATTATCTAAGACGACTGTATAGAGTGGTAATTTTAACTCTGTGGCAATGACTGATGCAGACATTGTCTTGCCAGTACCCGGAGGGCCAGTGAAAAGTAGTTTTCTCCTTGGAATAAGCCCAAACTCAGAAAGTTTATCCTTTTGTTTTTGTTCAAGCAGGACCTGATTCAACCTTTCTCTTACGCTTACAGAAATTACTAGTTCTTGAAGATGTACTGGCCTGTTCGTTTGCTCAAGTAATCCCTTAAGATCACCATCAGGCTGCTTAACAAATGGTGTAAGTCGTTTTTCAACTAAACCTACAGAACTCGTTGTTTTCTGATTTTTATCAACTAAGTTTTTTATATCATTAGCAAGCTTATGATGACCTTGTCTTGCTTCCTTAGCTGCCACTTGCAAAGCAATAGAAAAGAAACGCTGATCATCACGATCAACGTGGCTTTTCAATAAAGCTTTGATCTGCTCTGCAGTAGCCATAACCCCTCATACACCCATGTTCTCTTGTTGCAAAGTTTACTATAAATTCATCAAGTTCGACATCGTTAGCTACATTTCTCATTGCAGGAAAGTGATGCCTTATGAGCGTGCCGTTATTAATTAAAGAGTAATCAATTGCCTAGGTCTAGTACATTCACCAAATTAATTGTATCACTCGTTGTTATGTAATCGAATGTTCATTTCTGACACTTAAGCAACTCAGGTAATACGTTTTAAGCTGTTAATTAATAAGTTTTTTTCATCACTAGGTTTTCCTTGATACAACGTTTCCGGTAAGGCAAACATGTCGCGTTTATAATGAATTGGTTTGTTGGGCGTAACGATGTAATGCTGACCAATTAGCCATGCCACAATTTTTCCACACTCACAGTGCGTAAAAGCGCATGCTAGTGTTGAATAAAACAAAAGATCGCAACGTTAACTTGATGATTTTATGATAAAAACTGGTGCCGATAATAGGAGTCGAACCTACGACCTTCGCATTACGAATGCGCTGCTCTACCAACTGAGCTATATCGGCTTTGAGATCGTCGTGGCGAGAGCCAGACGTGAACTACGGGGTGACAAATTAGTGATAATGGTACGTCAAGTCAAGCGTTTGGCGATCGTCTGCTGGTTTTATCAGCATCCACGCTGTTCTGATAATTTTCCGTGCTAATAACGCTATAGGCTATAGCTTTTCGGCTTAACGGACGCGCATGCGGAGCATGTTTCCTATGCCACCATCTTCTTCGGGTGAAGTACAAGAAAGACAGTCCCTAATCATGTGAAAACACCGTTTTATTTGCAGATGAATATTCCTGTTTTATAAAGGGTGATATTTACAATAAAAATATCTTTTTACCTTTCAGGTATAAATGCAATACATAACAAAACCCAAGTGTACTGTTTAGGATAATTCCCTATTCTTTTTATTTTCTATTTTGCTCTACTTAAATGGCCAAGACGACAAGGAGGCGGTCTTAACGTG
Organism: Pectobacterium brasiliense; assembly: GCF_016950255.1. Taxonomy (NCBI): domain Bacteria; kingdom Pseudomonadati; phylum Pseudomonadota; class Gammaproteobacteria; order Enterobacterales; family Pectobacteriaceae; genus Pectobacterium; species Pectobacterium brasiliense. Next base: position 642,827 of record NZ_JACGFN010000002.1, read on the forward strand.
AAGCTTTCAATAATACGTTGTCGACGACAAGGTTATTGTTAGCGTAGTCATAGAGCGCAGTAAGAGGAAATAGACCATGAATATGAAACCACTGTTTTTAGGCTTAATTCTGGGAACCAGTTACATTGGCATGGTGGCAGCAAATGATCTGGATTCCGCCCGGGCGTCAGCAGAATCGGCCCTCAGTCACGATCGCACTGAAGCGAGAGAAAAAGCGTCAGAAGCGCGAACCAAGGCGCATGAGCATGAAGCCCAAACGCGGGAAAAATCTAATGATTTCAAAGCGGATCTCAAATCAAGGGAGCCAGAAGCCAGAGAAAGGGCAGACAAAGTCAAAGCTGATGTGAAATCCCGAGAATCCGAAGCCAGAAAAGACGCCGAAAAAGGCTGGGCCGACGTCAAATCTAAAGCGGATGGTTTTAACAGCCGCGCGGAAAAAAATGCTCGTGAAACCGCCGACTCCATCCACAATGCCGCAGAGAAACATCAACGTTAATATGAAATAACGTATTATTGTAATAGAGGATAAGTCACTATTACCCTTTATCCTCCGATAGCAATACAGGCTATGTATTTGTGAATACGCCCCACAGAGCATAATCTGTTACTATCGGAGGATATTTCTCTGATGCGGTTATTTTATTGAAATTCTATTGCTGTATTAAATTTTACGTTAAATATATATAACACAGCAAAAAATCACAGTTGGAATGAGATGTCTTATTTAGACAAAAAGAGAAAAGTAATAAAACGGAGTGAACATAACGCTGCGCATATCTCTCGATATACGCAGCTATGCATTGATTAGGCGCGAATCAAATCGTCACCATAACCAATCCACTTATAGGTGGTCAGCGCTTCCAGACCCATTGGGCCGCGCGCATGCAGTTTCTGGGTACTGACCGCCACTTCTGCACCCAGACCAAACTGGCCGCCGTCGGTGAAGCGTGTACTGGCATTGACATACACCGCAGAGGAATCCACTTCACGCACGAAGCGTTCCGCATTGCTCAAAGAGCGCGTCAGAATCGCATCAGAGTGCTGTGTACCATGTTCACGAATATGGGCAACCGCCGCATCCAGATCGTCCACCAACGTAACGTTCAGGTCGTTAGAGAGCCATTCATCGTTATAGTTGGCTTCTTCCACCGCAACGACGCTTGCCGGGCCGCCAGTCAGATAAGGCATCGCTGATGGGCTGGCGTGGAGCGTAACGCCTGCCGCCGCCATTTTCTTGCTCAGCTCTGGCAGGAAACGGTCGGCAATATGTTGATTGACCAGCAGCGTTTCCAGGCTGTTACAGGCGCTAGGGCGCTGCACCTTGGCGCTTTCAATGACGGTCAGCGCTTTGACGAAATCGATGCTGTCGTCAGCATAGATGTGACAAACGCCGATACCCCCAGTGATGACAGGGATCGTCGATTGTTCGCGACACAGCTTGTGCAAGCCTGCGCCACCGCGCGGAATCAGCATATCTACGTAGCGATCCAGCTTCAGCAGCTGATTGACCAGCTCACGATCCGGGCTTTCAATCGCCTGTACCGCAGCGGCTGGCAGGCCGCACTGCGACAGCGCCTGCTGAATCACTTTTACCGTCGCCGCATTGGTGCGGTACGTCTCTTTTCCACCGCGCAAAATCACCGCGTTACCGGTTTTCAGGCACAGAGACGCCACATCAATGGTGACGTTCGGGCGCGCTTCATAAATCACACCGACTACGCCCAGCGGCACCCGGCGACGCTCCAGCTTCAGCCCGTTATCCAGCATGCTGCCGTCAATCACCTGCCCCACGGGATCGGTCAGGCGGCATACCTGACGAACATCGCTGGCAATCGCGCTCAGCCTGTCCTGCGTTAAGAGCAGACGATCCTGCAACGCCTCACTCATGCCATTTTGGCGGGCATCGGCTAAATCCAGCGCGTTAGCCGCCAGAATCGTCGCGCTTTCAGCTTCCAGCAAATCCGCAATCGTCAGCAGAGCGCGATCTTTTTGCGCTGTGCTCAAGACCGCCAGCTGATAAGAGGCCGCTTTTGCCGCTTTACCCATTTGTTCAAGCATCGCGAACTCCTTAATTGATAATCATATCGTCGCGATGGATAGCCACCGGACCATATTCGTAGCCAAGAATCTCAGCAATCTGTTGAGAGTGGTGTCCGGCAATCATACGCAGCGCATCGCTGTTATAGCGCGTCACGGCATGCGCCACATCGCGGCCCGCCAGACTACGCACGCGGATCACTTCACCACGAGAGAAGTTCCCTTCTACGGTGCGGATGCCTTTAGGCAGCAGCGAACTGCCGCGTTCGAGGATCGCCGAGAGCGCGCCATCATCAACGGTGATTTCCCCCGCCGGCGGTGCGCCGAAAATCCAGTGTTTGCGGCTTTCCAGAGGCGCATCCAGTGCATGAAAACGCGTTCCGACGGAGATATCCGCAATCACATCGCCAATCACGCCCGGCTTGCTGCCAGCGGCAATCACCACATCGATACCGGCACGGCAAGCCACATCAGCAGCCTGCAATTTGGTCGACATACCGCCCGTTCCGAGGCCCGATACGCTATCACCCGCAATGCTGCGCAGCGCATCGTTGATGCCAGTGACTTCACGGATCAGCTCCGCATCGGGATTATTACGCGGATCGGCGGTAAACAGACCAGCCTGATCGGTCAGCAGCAACAGCTTATCCGCATCGGCCAGAATCGCCGCCAGCGCAGACAGGTTGTCGTTGTCACCGACCTTGATCTCGGTGGTCGCAACGGCGTCGTTTTCATTAATAACCGGAACGATATTGTTATCCAGCAGCGCCCGCATGGTGTCGCGCGCGTTGAGGAAACGCTCGCGATCTTCCATATCTGCACGCGTCAGCAGCATCTGCCCGACGTGAATACCGTAGATGGAAAACAGCTGTTCCCACAGTTGAATCAGGCGGCTTTGGCCCACGGCTGCCAGCAGTTGTTTGGTCGCAATCGTGGCGGGGAGTTCGGGGTAACCCAAATGTTCACGCCCGGCGGCAATCGCCCCTGAGGTGACAATAACAATCCGATGCCCTGCCGCATGTTGCTGCGCACACTGGCGCACCAGTTCAACAATGTGGGCGCGGTTAAGACGGCGCGAACCGCCGGTTAGCACGCTGGTGCCCAGTTTCACAACCAAAGTCTGGCTGCCGCTCATAATTTCTCTGCCGTTGGATGTCAAAAAATAAGAATAAGGAAAACGTTGTAGCAGGACAGACGCGTTATGCCAACAGGCACAACGCGAAAACCTGCGAATAAATCGGGGATCGTCAGGGAAGTATCACGGTCGTGCGACGAGGGTACAGGCGGGTTCCAACGAGTGCAGCTGTTTCTCCAGACGGACATGGAAAGCCTTTCTGGCATTTTCCACTTGTTCCATCACGGCTTTGTCCTTGATTTTTTCTTCACGCCAGTTGCCCTGTTTATCGAACAAACCGTAGTGATAGTCATAGGTAAAGCCTTTGCCAGTGTCTTCCAAATTCAACCACCAGCCCCAGAATTCACGATTTTCTGGCGCGGGCTTAATGTTGACGCAAACCGCCAGGCAATCAAAGAAGAACGCGGTATCCTCGCACTGCGCTTCACGGATATAAGGCCCCAACGACGTAAAATTTTTCATGAGTCGGCTTTTGGGGTGTCCACTCGGTAACATCATCTACGATCTCCTCTGGTTGAACATTCTTTTTAGCAGAGAATGGCAATTTATCAACCACCTGGCATCAGGTTACTGCCCGACGCCCGGCTGTTCTGCCTCAATACCAATGCACTGTCATGCTACGAATTTAGGCTGCACGGCAAAGCGTGACAGCCCCATTTCAGCGTGTGGCGCAGGCAATGCCAGCAGCGTTTGCAGGCGTTCAACAAAATAAGCGTGAACCGAACGCTTGCCGTCCAGCACGCTTCGCAGCTGTTCTTCCGTAAACGTCGCCAGCCTGAGCAACGCTTCGAAGATCTCTTTCCGCTCTTCCTGCACGCTGAGTGACAGCGGCGTGACTCCATCATCATTGCTTTGGCAGAGATCCGCACCGTAGGCATGCAGCATCGCCAACATGCGGGCGGACACCGACTCAGGGCGCGGTGGGAAATCAATAGCGCGGCGGCTCGTTATCGCACACAGCGCAGGCGTCATGCCACCTGCGCCACGCGCATTCGGGTTGGCACCATATTGCAGCAGCACGTCAAGACAATGCTGCGCGCCCTGTTTCGCCGCCAGCATCAGCGGCGTCATCCCGTGTTCGCCCCACGCGATGTCTTTCTCTATCCCCTGTTGCAGCAGTGCCTCAAGCGTCGCTTTACGCCTTTCCGGCGTCACGACCACATTATAAATAACGCGATGCAGCGGCGGAGCAAGGTGGCTTGCGGTTTCCGCATTGAGGCTAACGCCTTGTTGAATCAGCCAGTTTAGCACCAGCGGACGACACCCTGCCGCAGCGGCGTAAGCCATGTTCATCCCGTCTGGTGCCGTGCTATGCAGGTTCATCCCACAGGAATGCAGGTGCCGGAAAATATCAAGTAGCACGCTTTCATGCGGGCTGGACGGTAAATACAGGAGCAGCGCCATCCCCAGCGGAAGCACACCGCTTTCTTGTAGTACCTGCTGTTGATTGAAATCCGCACCGTGCGCTATCAGCAGATCGAGCAGGTCAGCATGATATTGTCCGGTGGCGATCATCGCCTCACAGAGCGTATAAAGCGCTGGCCACGTCGTCGGCGTGTCATCCTCCTCCTCCCACATCGTATAGCCAATATTGGGAGAAGCGCCCAGATCCAACAGATGCTGGAGAGAGGAACTGAACACGCGATGGACGCGGCTATCCGTTACCGCGGCCTTGGCTCGCAACATGAGATATTGCGCCAGTACCGTGCCCTGATTGACATCATTTTCACGCTCAGCATCGCGCTCATACTCTGCATCATCCTCATCATCGTCAGATTCGTTTTGCTCAAGACGCAGCGGATAACGGCAATTGAGATCGGCTGCCCGTTCCGCAATACGCCGTACCAGCGCAGGAGGAAACGACCTTTCCAGCGCATCCAGCAGAATGCTGTACGCAGGCACATCGCAGCGCATATCTGGGAATGCATCTAATAAGAACGCACACAGCGGCGCAGGCAGGCCGCAATGCAGCGCCATTTCCAGCCAGGTCACCGAGGTTTTCTGCTCTTGATGTTCCGCAGTCTGATGAAATGACAGCGTAAAGCCCGATTCCAACATCCCTTCACGTGCAGCCTGTGTAACGATCGGCTGAAACACATCCAGCGTCATCCATGCTCCGGCGTGCCGAAATACCGTTTCCAGTATCGACGTCCCCGTCAGTCGTACCGAGCTATCAGCCTGGAACAGCCGCATTAACAAAAAGCGATCCTGCTTTTCCAGCAGAATATCGACGGAATGGCGTTTCTCAGCCTCGGGATGAAACAGGACAGGCTGATTGATATCCAGCCCATTTGCCAGCAACACCCCCAACATCGTACTGCGCTGAGCATGGGTATAGACCGGGCTTTCGGGCAGATCAAAAAAGCAGTGTAGCCAACCGCGCCCCTGATTATCATGAAAATCTAGCTGGGCACCGTGCTGTAAAAGCAGCGCAGCAAGCTCAGGAGAGTAAGACGCGATCGCCGCGAAGAGCGCGCTTTCGCCTTCAGGCGTTTCGATACTCGCCCCTTTTTCCAGCAGATAGCGTACAAGATCGATCTCCGTGTCGCGATCCTGACTCAATTGATGCAGAACGGTTTGCCCACCGCTCAGCGCGTTGATGTCGCCCTGAGCCGCCAGATAGCGATCGATCAGTTTCCGCTTCTTGCTGGTGGGGACATCAGAGAAGCAAATCGTCTCTAACGTATCCGTTTTGGAAGATGAACCAAACATATACAACGTCCTTATAGCGGCAACGAATGGTGGGAAGACGGCTCGCCAGCGCTGAGTCGCGCAATCTGCTGGCGTAGCTGATCGGAGAAATAGCAGTAGCGGTTGCCCTGCGCCAGCCAGTCCAACAGCCGATGCATGTCATCCAGACTAGGAGACAGTATCTCCAGTAGCGCTTTGAACACCGCGTCGTGTTTATTGCGAATACAGCGAACCAGCAGATCGTTACCCTCTTCGTCCACCCGCGTTATCGTCACGCCATACTGATGAAGCAGGGTCACAATTCGCGCCGCCGCCGCATCCGCGCGGTGTAGCGCGCAGCGCAAGGGCGTCATGCCGTTGGCACTACGGACATATGGGTCGGCTCCCCGCGCCAGCAACACCTCGGCACACTTCGCTTCACCATAGTAGGCCGCGCACATTAGCGGCGTGAATTGTTCATCAATCGAGAACTCATCAATATTCGCGCCGTTATCCAGCAGTACCGCGACGGTTTCAGCACGTCGCTCCGGCGTCAGTGCTTCATCGCTATACAGGCTGATGGTTTTATGCAGAACGGGGGAATTGTCGAATCCGCTCAGGGTGTGAATATCCACACCGTGTGCAATAAGCCACTGTAAAACCTGTGGTCGAGAGCCAATCCCCGCAGCCGCTGCCGTGTTGATCAGGTAAGCATTGGTCGCCTGTAAATCCATACCGTGTTCGTACAGGTAATTCATCACCTGAAGCAGCACATCTTCATGTGTCGAATTGTAGCCACGCTGAAGCAGCGTAATGCAGAGTGGTTCGCTGACCGCACTTTTCTTCACGTTGAAATTCGCACCGTGTGCCACCAGTAAATCCAGCAGGTCGGGGCGAAAGTTATTCTGCGACACCATTTCAACGCAGACGAGGTAAAGCAATGACCAGTTCCGCATTTCATAGTTGCGCCCTCCGCTCATTTTATCGACCAGAGGCGACGCGCCGTATTGCAGCAACAGGCTCATGGCATCGTAGAAATAGACGTAATAGTCAGGCTCGCTCAGCGCCTTTATCAGACGGTTGTCCACAAACTGCATCATGGCCGAGCTACCTACGTCAGGGTACGCATCGGCCTCCCACCCGCTCTGTTTTTTCCGGCCAGAAGAAATGAACAGGGAATAAGGACGATCGATATCCGCCGTTTTTTGAATAATTCGCTCCACCAATTCAAGCGAATAGCGGTTAAGTAACGTGTCCAGAACGAAGCTGTAATTGCTTAAATCACAGCGGATATCAGGATAGGTATCGAGCAAGCATTCACAGAGTCGCTCATCCGCACAGTAAAAAATGGCCATTTCCAATAGCGAGCCATCGGTACGAATCTTCTTGTCTTCGGAAAGAATCACGCCAGGTTCGCGATAAGCAGCCCCACCCGCCCGTTTCACGATTTGCTGAAAAAGCGTCAGCGGAAGCCACTCGCTTTTATAGTTAAAGATGCGCTCAAAAATGCCGGTTTCAGCGAAATGGATCGGAATATCGAGCTGAAAAATGTGCTCCAGCAGGCTCACATCCTTCTCACAGAGCACGATCTCAATCGGAAAGCTGGTCTCCAGCGATGTCCAGAAAATGGTTTCACGATTGAGATCCAAACCGTAGCGTAACAACAGATCCAGCATTTGCTTACGCTGCTCGTCGGTGTAGGTATGTCGATCCTGAGGACAGTACAGGTAGTTCAGCCACGAATTGCTGAAAAAATTGAGGTAGTGCACATCAGCGTCGTACTGAAGATAAAGCTCGGCAAGGTCCAGATGGAAAAACTCGATCGCATTATGCAATGCGCTGAATCCTCCAGGCTGTTCAATAAAAGCCCCCTTATCCAGCAGGTAACGAACCAACTCTGTATCCGGTGCGTCCGTATTGACCGTTAGCAAACCGAGTACATTAGCAGTATGGCGCTGCCTTTCATTTATGCTGCCGCCCTGTGCCAGAAAACGGTCGATTTGTCGTTTTTTCTTTTCCAGCGGTAGGTCTGAACAGCAGATGTCATGCAGGCTTTGCTGCTGACGAGATAATATTCCCCACATCATTGCATCCTTCAACGATCCCAAAACGGGTAAAAATTGTTTATGAACCATCTGACATGACGGCCCTATCTCCCCCCTTATCCGCACAGACTTTCCTGAAAAGGATTGCCGATCGACACGGGGTATTCAATACTCTGGTCTCTTCGTTTTCGTTCATTGAGAAGTGACGCCCATGCCCCATTGTATCGCCGAACATTCGTCAGACATTGATGTAAATACCCTACTTCCTGCGATCTATCATGGCGCGCTCGAATCCGGTTTGTTTGCCAGCGACGGCAGCGACATCAAAGTCAGATCTCTTGCTTACGATAGCTACACGACAGGTGGCGTACGAGCCAGCTTTATTCATGTGGCAATCAAGGTGCTTTCTGGACGGACGCAGGAGCAGAAAAGCAGTCTCTCCAATCGGGTACTTCAGAAGATTGAAGCACTGGAATTGAAGAACCTGTCAGTGACGGTTGAAGTGATTGATATGGACAGGCTTTGCTATGCCAAAAAGATCCTGTGATCGACGGTTATCGTCTGGCAGGAACAACGGTCCGTGTAGTGAAGACTCGCCTGCACAGACCGTGCGTGGCCCCCGCTTTTCTACACTTTATCCTGCAACCACCCACTAATTTGCTGTAGTGCGCGGTGGAAATTCTGGTACACCGGCGAGAAATTCACCGGCAGCAGTTTCCCTTGTGCGGATGAGTTCACTATCAGGCTGGCCTCTTCTTTCGGGCAGAGCGGATCGTTATCCCAATAGCCTGCCAGCATCGGCGTCGGACAGCGGCGTCCTAGCAGCCCCTGCGTTTTCAGCGAATAGCGTCCCAGCTCGGTTTTCAGCGAGGTATCCGTCGAGAACGGCATACCGAGCCGGCTCGCCAGCACATCCATAAACATATCCGGCACCTGCTGCTGGCGAGTCGGATCGCTTAATAGGTGATGCACCACGGGGCCGAGACAGGCCACGCCGCGTAAGCGCTGCGATTCCAGATACGCCAGCCGAACGGCAATGTTGGCACCAAAGCGGAAGCCAAACGCGGCAACGCGAGTGTGATCGACCCACGGAACATCCGGCAGCGCGCGCAAGACCTGCTGGTGCAGGAAGCTGGAATCCTGAGTCAGCTTCCAGCGGGAAGAAAATCCAACGGAGGGAACATCAATCGTCAGCATTGCCATGCCCGCTGGCGCAAAATAGTCCTGAAACAGGCGATGATAATCGCTCTGCAACATTTCCAGACTGCCGCACATAAGCACAGTTGGGAAAGGCGCTTTCGCCTGCGCTGGCATATGCAGAAATCCGGTCAGCGTACCGCCGCCCGTAATCGGGAAGGTTAATTCTTTGAGTTCATAAGGCAGATACTTGGCAGCCTCTTCATAGGCGCGATTTGCCAGCGTTTGCGCCTGCTCCGCCAGCTCATCGCCTTTAATATGCGGGTAGGCAGCAATGCTGTAGAGGTTGGCGGCATTCAACCAGAGTTGCCCGGTTTGCGACTCATCGCGACTCTCAAGCGCCCGCTGCTGCCAGTCTGCGCCCTGCTTCGCCCATTCATAAATCCAGTTACCGCCTCGGTAGCCGATCACCGTATCGAGCAGTTGCTCGTTGCTTCTGTCAGCGTTGCTGGCAGCGATGCGCGACAGCACGTCTTCGATTTCCCACGGGTCGACGCCACGCCAAATCCACATCAGTCGGTTAATCATCCGATACCAACTGCGGGTCTTCTCCCCTTCCAGCGTAGAATGTAGCCCCTGCACGTCCTGACTATTCCGCGTACGTCTGACCAACGTCGAGGTTTCTGGATGTTTAAAGGATGGTTTGAATAGCGTTTCAGACAGGTTAGCTTGCGCCACAGCAGCCTCCGTTAATGTAAACCGCTGTTAGCGGACATCAGACGACTTCTTCGTCACCCGCTAAAGTGTAACGAACTCAGGCCAGAGAAGACAAATATCAACAGCAGAAACACACGATCGGATCAAAGCCTGCGCTAGAAATGGCGACCGTTCAGAAACAACCGTCGCCATAAACACTAATCGTCATAAATACCAATCGTCAAAAACGACAATGCCCGGCTAAACCGGGCATTGTTGGAAACGAATATTCGCTCAGGCGATTAACGGCCAGACAAAGGCGGAACAAACACCACGCCCATATCCCACGGCTGTTCAATCCAGGTGTCCTGCGGAATATCAATGACGTAGTCGTCAACCAGCGGTTTACCGGCAGGTTTCGCGAAAATGGTCACAAAATGCGCTTTCGGGTACATATCACGAATCGCTTTCGCCGTACCGCCGGTATCAACCAGATCGTCAATCACGATAAACCCTTCGCCATCTCCCTCGGCACGCTTCAGCACTTTCATTTCGCGCTGGTTGTCGTGGTCATAACTGGAGATGCAAACGGTGTCAACGTGACGAATACCCAGCTCACGCGCCAGCAGCGCGCTTGGCACCAGACCACCGCGGCTAACGGCAATGATGCCTTTCCATTGATCGGCAGGCAGTAAACGCTGTGCCAGTTTGCGGGCATGAATTTGCAACATATCCCAGGTTACGACGTACTTTTCGCTCATAAAATATATCCCAGCCGAATAAAAAACGGCTTAAGTTGAGTCTGAGGGGGGAAAAAGGTTGCGCGAGATTATAGATAGCCAACAACATAAAAACCAGTTTTTCTCAACGTGAGAATCGAGTTTTTCCTGACAAGCTGCGCCCTGCTGGGCCCATTGATTCATATTGCAGCAGGAAAAGTAAGACAGGGCTGACGGCAATTCCCCTGCTTTGATGGAAAGTGATATTCTGTCGTGACATGCCATGGTCCGTGGCTAACCGCGATTAACTTTTAACCTATAGCTTTGCCCGCCAGAACGCGAAGGCTGGCCGCTAAAAAGGAGACTGAAATAGTGTCTGAATTGTCTCAACTTTCCCCCCAGCCGCTGTGGGATATTTTCGCCAAGATCTGTTCCATTCCGCACCCGTCTTATCATGAAGAAGCATTGGCCGCGCACATTCTGGAATGGGCTAAAGAGAAAGGCATCTATACCGAGCGCGATCAGGTCGGCAATATTCTGCTGCGCAAAGCGGCAACCGCAGGCATGGAAAATCGCAAACCTGTCGTGTTGCAGGCGCATCTGGACATGGTGCCGCAGAAAAACAACGACACCGTACACGATTTCACTACCGATCCGATCCAGCCTTACGTTGACGGTGAGTGGCTGAAAGCACGCGGTACCACGCTGGGCGCAGATAACGGTATCGGTATGGCTTCTGCGCTGGCGGTGCTGGCCGATCCGAACGTCGAGCACGGTCCGCTGGAAGTGCTGCTGACCATGACGGAAGAAGCCGGTATGGATGGCGCGTTTGGTCTGCAACCTGACTGGCTTCAGGGTGAAATCCTGATCAATACCGACTCAGAAGAAGAAGGCGAGATCTACATGGGTTGCGCCGGCGGTATTGATTTCATTACCCGCCTTCCGCTAGAGCGCGAACTGCCACCTGCCGGTTACCACACGCTGAAGCTGACGATTAAAGGATTGAAAGGCGGCCATTCTGGTTGCGACATCCATCTTGGGCTGGGCAACGCCAACAAGCTGCTGGCACGTTTCCTGTTCGAGCAGGCGAAAGCGTTGGATATCCGCATTCTCGATCTGAACGGCGGGACGCTGCGTAACGCGATTCCGCGTGAAGCCTTCGCCACGCTGTCACTGCCTGCCGCTAACGTCGAGCAGTTGAAAGCGCTGAGCCAGGACTATCTGGCCGTGCTGAAAAATGAACTGTCCGTCGTTGAGAAAAACGTGACCGTGCTGGTGGAAGCCAGCGACAGCAATGAGCATCCGCTGACGCAAGACAGCCGCGATCGCCTGCTGGCGCTGCTCAACGCCACGCCGAACGGCGTGATCCGCATGAGCGATGAAGTCAAAGGCGTGGTAGAAACGTCGCTGAACCTCGGCGTTGTGACGATGGAAGACGATCACGCGGAAATTATTTGCCTGATTCGTTCGCTGATCGACAGCGGTAAAGATGCCGTCGTCGGTACGCTGACAGCACTGGGCCAGTTGGCTGGCGCGAAAACATCACCGAAAGGCGGCTACCCAGGCTGGCAGCCAGATGCGCATTCGCCGGTCATGGCGCTGGTACGCGAAACGTATCAGAAGCTGTTCAACAAGACGCCGAACATCATGGTGATTCACGCCGGTCTGGAATGCGGTCTGTTCAAAAAGCCGTACCCAGACATGGATATGGTTTCCATTGGGCCGACCATCACCGGGCCACACTCGCCGGATGAGCAAGTGCATATCGGCAGCGTCGATCTGTACTGGAAATTGCTGACAGCGCTGCTGAAAGCGATTCCGCCACGCGTTTAATCACGTAGTCGTAAAAATCAGGGCGGCGCATAGACGTCGCCCTTTTTTATCCTCAACTCAACAGCCTTATCCCCAATCAAACACCAGCTGTCGCTCAATTTGCGGGTCGAGCAGCGTCACATGTAGCCCAACCAGCCGGACACCTCTGGATTTACGCCGCTCCTGCCAGGTTTGTCGCGCCAGCTTCAACAGATCCTGTTTATTCAGCATCGGCCACACATGCTCCTGCGTCGTTTGCTGAAAATCATCAAACTTCAGTTTGACGCCCTGACGCGCAATATGCAGATCGGGCTTCACCCGTTTCAGGCGGACTTCCAGCTCATCATAAAGCTGTTCGATCAGGTTTTCACACTGTTCCCAGTCGTGAATATCCTGCGCCAGCGTCTTTTCCACGCCGACCGACTTCCTCAGCCGATCCGGTGAAATCCGTCGCTCATCAATCCCCTGACAGCGCTCCCACAGTACCCGGCCAAACTTGCCGAACTCTTTAAGCAGATCCGCCAGCGCATACACCCGAACATCCGCGCAGGTATAAAGGCCACGTTCTTCCAGCCGTTTAGCCGTCACCTTCCCGACGCCAGGGATCTTCTCCAGCGGCAGTGCCAGCAGGAAATCATCCACCTGCTCCGGTGTAATCACATATTGTCCATTCGGCTTATTTAACTCAGACGCGATCTTTGCCAGAAATTTGATCGGTGCGATCCCCGCCGAGGCAGTCAGATTCAGTTCATCCGCAATGGTTCGACGAATTTCTTCGGCGATGCGCGTCGCCGAACCGTTGCAGTGCGGGCTATCGGTGACATCCAGATAGGCTTCATCCAGAGAAAGGGGTTCGATCAGCGGCGTGTAGCGGGAGAAGATCTCGCGGATTTGGCGCGAGGTGGATTTATACACCTCCATGCGCCCCGGCAACAACGTGAGGTGTGGACACAGCCGCAAGGCGGTTGCCGTTGCCATCGCACTGCGGACGCCGTAGCGTCGGGCAGGATAGTTAGCAGTGCTGATGACGCCACGGCGATCGGCGCTCCCACCAATCGCCAGAGGAATATCGCGCAGGCGCGGGTTATCACGCATCTCAATTGCTGCGTAGAAGCAGTCCATATCAACATGAATGATTTTGCGCATACTGGCCCTCTAACAACACTGTATGAATATACAGATCAAAGTCAGTATAGACAAGCTGCGCGATGCCTGCCGCGTTTACTGGGCGATCAGCATAACCAGCTTAAATTCGCTCTGCATGGCAGGGTGAAAAGTTTGTTGGTGATAGGCTATATCGCCAAACGAAGGATGATGAAAACGTCGCTCGCCGCCTTCACGGGCGGTTACCGCCTGCTGTGACCACCAGAGGTTGAATTCACGGCTTTCTTCACACAGCGACATCACGATTTGCCGAACGGCGTCAGTCGGCGCGTAATGGCTTGATTCCGCGCGGAACTCCGCCACCACTCGCTTCGCGCGTTCCGGCCAATTAACCACCAGCGATCGTGCCAGCGGATTCAGAAACATGAAACGCAGCAGGTTCGGCTCGGGATCGTTCCCCAGCCATCCGGCAAACAGCTGTTCCGACGGCGCATTCCACGCCAGCATATTCCAGCTGCCATCCAGAAGATATGCAGGACAAGTAATGTGGTGCAGGCTGGCGGCAATCTGCGCATCCGGCGACGTTGCTCTACTCTGCTTCTGAGGATCCTTCACGCCAGCAAGGCTAAAAAGATAATCGTGCTCTGCGGGTTCCAGTTTTAACGCCTGCGACACGCGGAGCAGCGCCGATGCCGAAGCGGACACATCACGCCCCTGTTCAAGCCAGGTATACCAGGTGGTGCTGATGCGGGCGATTTGCGCCAGCTCTTCGCGACGTAATCCGCTGGTGCGCCGCCGCCCAGAGGCTGGCAGGCCCACCATTTCCGGCGTCGTCCGCTCACGCAGCGCCCGTAAGAAAGCCCCTAGCGCTTTGGGGCCACTCAGAGAATTGGCAGGTATAAACGAATGTGCAGACATAGTCAGATGTCCTTTTCATCCTGTTCGTCAAGGCAAGCTCGAGACGACAACAGCATGAGTGAAAGCGGTGTTAATCAAACAGGGAGTATTTTATACCCGTATAAATGCTCATATTGTACCCGTATTTTTCCCTCACTATAGTGTTCTCAGACCGACGTCTTCTTTAGTGGCTGGCGCGCCGCCGTTTAACCCATGATGAAACGAAAGCAATTCAGATAAAGCGAGAGCAATGATGGAAGAAAAACAGAACCATAATCATCGCGTCGAACATCAGTTCGGCTCACAGGCGCAGAACTACCTGACCAGCGCGGTGCATGCACAGGGCAAAGATTTAACCCAACTGGCCGCTTTATTAGCGCCCTTCCCGCAGGCGCGCGTGATCGACCTAGGCTGTGGTGCCGGACATGCCAGCTTCATTGCCGCACAGGCCGTCGCGGAGGTTGTCTCCTACGATTTGTCTTCCCAAATGCTGGACGTGGTGAGTCAGGCTGCCGCAGAAAAAGGACTGCATAACATCCGCGTTCAGCAAGGTGTCGCCGAGTCTTTACCGTTCGAGGATAGCAGCGCAGATATCATCATCAGCCGTTATTCTGCGCACCACTGGCATGATGTCGGACAAGCGTTACGTGAGATGCGACGCGTTCTGAAACCGGGTGGGCGCGCGATCATGATGGATGTCGTTTCGCCCGGTCATCCGCTGCTGGACAGCTATTTGCAGACGGTAGAGAAGCTGCGCGATACCTCACACGTGCGCAATTACGCGCCGGGCGAATGGCTGAGCCTGTTTACCGACGCTGGGTTTATCGTGCGTAACGTCACCAGCGACAGGCTGACGCTGGAGTTCAGCAGTTGGATCGCCCGTATGCGCACGCCAGAACATTTCGCGGTCGCGATTCGTGAACTGCAAAAAACGCTGCCGGATGAGGTGGTACAGCATTTTGACGTACAGACAGACGGTTCCTTTGTCGCCGACATTATGATGATAGAAGCTACTCGCGCCTGACACGCTTTCCCCGCAATTAACGACCTCAAAACGATCTCAAATTGGACGGCCCGTATCCTTTCGGGCTGTTTTTTGTAAATGTTATTTTTTAGCGCTTTTCAACGCTTGATTAATATGAAACCAATGATAATGTGATTTCGTTTTCGTCGTTATCTATTCGCCGACGAAATATATACCGATAACGGCTGTCCCCACGCTTTCGCTAACACACCAGTAGCGCGACGCGGATGCCGCGTATAGCACAGCACTCTTATTATCAGGAACCACGATGCAAAAAATCGCGCTGTCGTTTGCGATGTTGTTTTTTTTGCCTTCTCTTGTTGTTACCAGCGCCGCCAGCGAGATCGCACCGCCGCTAGCGCCGATAGCAAAAGAATTAAAACAGCAATTATTAGGCTCTCCGATCTATATTCAGATCTTTAAAGAAGAGCGAATATTCGAACTTTATGCGAAAGTCGGTAACGAATACCGTTTATTGGACCAATATCCAATTTGTAAATATTCGGGCGGATTAGGACCAAAACGCGTTGAAGGCGATTTAAAAAGCCCGGAAGGGTTTTATCAGGTCGATCTGCGTCAGCTCAAGCCAGACAGCCAATATTACCGCGCGATCAATATCGGTTTCCCCAACGACTATGATAAATCACAGGGATATTCCGGTCGCTATTTGATGATCCACGGCGAATGTGTGTCGGTTGGCTGCTATGCCATGACCAACACCTATATGGATGAGATTTATCGCTATGCCGAAGCTGCGTTACGCAACGGACAGGCGAAGATTGATATCGCCATCTACCCGTTCCGTATGACGGAACAGAACATGCATCGCCACCGTAATTCCACCTACGCCAGCTTCTGGAAACAGCTCCAGCCGGGGTATGCCTATTTTAATCAGCACAATCAGCCACCGGCCGTCACGGTGTTTAACGGACAATACGTCGTTAACCCACCGTTGATGACCAGCCAGCCAACCTTAAAGTATGCGTTCGCCGAAACAAAATAGAACGAATTCACCTGGCATAATCTGATGCCAGGTTTCGTTGCCCGTTAGCGGCTGCGTCGCCAGCACGGTGACGACATCATTGGGTGTCGTCTGCTGCTGAAAATCAATCTCCACATCCTGATCCAACAGCGTCGCTTTACCAAACGGCGCGCGACGAGTGATCCAGTAAAGTTTGGTTGAACAGTACCCCATCACAAAGCGCCCGTCCGACAGCAGCATGTTAAACACGCCTTTCTCCCGCAAGACATCCGCCTGTTTGGCGATATAGCGGAATACTGCCGGCCAGTTGCCCGGCGTACGCGGGTAGCGCTCAGCCAGTTGGGACAGCAGCCAGCAGAAAGCAAATTCGCTGTCCGTCTGGCCAACAGGGCGAAACATCCCCGTTTTCAGGGTATGGTAGCCTTTCAACTGCCCATTGTGGGCGTACGTCCAGTTCCGTCCCCACAGCTCGCGCGTAAAGGGATGGGTGTTTTCCAACGACACCGCGCCGCGATTAGCCTGCCGGATGTGTGAAACCACCGCACACGATTTGATAGGGTAATCCTGCACCAGCCGGGCAATCGGCGAATTATAGCTTGGCAGCGGATCTTTGAACGTACGACAGCCGTTCCCTTCATAAAAGGTAATTCCCCAGCCATCCCGATGCGGTCCGGTTTTCCCACCGCGCTGTATCAGCCCGGTAAAGCTAAAGCAGATATCCGTCGGTACATTCGCGCTCATCCCCAGCAGTTCACACATCTGACTTCCTACCCTTCCCTTCTCGTCATATTTCAAGTTGCATGTGCGTTGGCTACGCTCACTCACCCGAATCACTTACCTGAGTAAGCTCATCGGGATTCCTTCCCTTGCCGCCTTCCTGAAACTCGAACTATTTAGAGTTTATTATTAATGTGGCTTACTGATCCGCCATCTCTTTTTCAATCAGTTGAATCAGGATATGAATCGCTTTGATATGGATTTCCTGAATACGGTCGGCATAACCAAAGTGCGGAACACGAATTTCCACGTCGGCTGAGCCTGCCATTTTACCGCCGTCTTTCCCGGTCAGCGTAATGACCTTCATGCCCTTCGCTTTTGCTGCGGCAATGGCTTTAATAATGTTGCCGGAGTTGCCCGAAGTGGAAATCCCCAGCAGCACATCGCCTTCACGTCCCAGCGATTCGACATAGCGCGAGAAGACAAAATCATAACCAAAATCGTTGCTGACGCAGGACAGATGGCTCGGGTCGGAAATCGCAATGGCCGGATAGCCCGGACGGTTCTCGCGGTAGCGACCCGTCAGCTCTTCGGCAAAGTGCATGGCATCACAGTGTGAACCACCGTTACCGCAGGAGATCACTTTTCCACCTGCTTTAAACGCGTTAGCCAGCAGTACCGCAGCATTTTGAATCGACTGAATGTTCGCATCATCACTCAAGAAATTATTCAGTGTTTCTGCCGCTTCTTTCAGTTCACTACGGATTAAATCCTGATACATGGAATCCTCTCATTTTGTCTGGTGACAACATTCTTTTCTGTCCAGCAGTGTAGCGGATCGAACCAACAGCGAGAAGCGTGTAATCACGGGATTGAGAGGATCGCTGACGCCCGTCAGAAAACGCGCAACTGCCGCTCGGTTTGTGAAGTGAGTTGTAATTATGATGTAAACGAATTGATAAAAATAATCAGATAAACTACAACGAATATAAGCAACAGGTCAGACCTCTTATAACATTGACCTATTACGCCTTATTTCACTGATAAAAACGGTTCTCGCTTTCCCCCGCCACACAACGCCTGGTGGAAAGGTGAAAACCCTCCATTCGATCACAATGCTGGAGACACGTTATGGTTGCTGTCAGTATCCTCCTCCTACTGATTATCATCGGCGCGATGTTTTACCATCGGCTCAGTCTGCTTCTCGGCAGCGCCATCCTGTTGGCCTACTTCGCAGCCATGTCCGCTATGTTACTGTGGCCTGTCTGGCTGATGATTCCGCTCGTGATTCTGCTGATTCCGATTACGGTTCCCGCCCTGCGTCAAAAGCTGGTCTCCGCTTCCGCGCTGCGCATGTTCCAGAAGGTCATGCCGCCGATGTCGAACACGGAAAAAGAAGCGATCGATGCCGGAACCACCTGGTGGGAAGGCGATCTGTTTCGCGGCGCGCCGGATTGGAAAAAGCTGCATAACTACCCGCGTCCACAGCTGACCGCCGAAGAGCAGGCATTTATCGACGGGCCGGTTGCTGAAGCCTGCCGAATGGCAAACGACTTTGAAATCACCCACGAACGTGCCGATATCCCGCCAGAACTGTGGGAATATTTAAAAGAACACCGCTTCTTCGCCATGATCATCAAGAAGCAGTACGGCGGGCTGGAATTCTCGGCCTATGCACAGGCGCAGGTACTGCAAAAACTGGCGGGTGTCTCCAGTATTGTGGCGATCACCGTCGGCGTTCCTAACTCACTCGGCCCCGGCGAACTGCTGCAACATTACGGGACAGAAGCGCAAAAAGATCACTACCTGCCACGTCTGGCACGCGGTCAGGAAGTCCCCTGCTTTGCGCTGACCAGCCCGGAAGCAGGTTCAGACGCAGGCTCGATTCCCGATACCGGTATTGTCTGCTACGGCAACTGGCACGGCGAACAGGTCGTGGGTATGCGCCTGACCTGGAATAAACGCTATATCACACTCGCCCCCGTCGCCACCGTGCTGGGGCTGGCCTTTAAGCTGTACGATCCCGACCACCTGTTAGGCGATCAAGACGACGTAGGCATTACCTGTGCGTTGATTCCGACGGACACCGACGGCGTTAAAATCGGTCGCCGCCATTTCCCACTGAACGTGCCGTTCCAGAACGGCCCGACGCAAGGTGAGAACATTTTTGTTCCACTGGATTACATCATCGGCGGCGCGAAGATGGCCGGTCAGGGCTGGCGTATGCTGATGGAGTGTCTGTCGGTCGGACGCGGTATTACGCTGCCGTCCAACTCTACTGGTGGGCTGAAATCGATTGCTCTCGGCATCGGTGCTTACGCGCACATTCGCCGCCAGTTCAAAATCTCCATCGGTAAGATGGAAGGCATTGAAGAACCGCTGGCACGCATCGCGGGTAACGCTTACGTGATGGACGCCGCCGCAACGCTGATTACCAGCGGCATCATGCAGGGCGAAAAACCGGCGGTGCTCTCCGCTATCGTCAAATATCACTGTACCCACCGTGGTCAGCGCAGCGTAATGGATGCGATGGATATCGCCGGCGGTAAAGGCATCTGTCTTGGCCCATCCAACTTCCTGGCGCGCAGCTATCAGGGCGCACCGATTGCGATAACCGTGGAAGGGGCGAATATTCTGACGCGCAGTATGATCATCTTCGGGCAAGGTGCCATCCGCTGCCACCCTTACGTGCTGGAAGAGATGGCCGCCGCGCAGGAAAACGACGTATCACGCTTTGACCGTTCGCTGGTGGGTCACATCGGCCACGTCGGCAGCAACAAAGTACGCAGCTTCTGGCTTGGGTTGACCAATGGCCGCCTGAGCAGTGCGCCGGTGAACGACACAACACGTCGCTACTATCAGCAGCTCAACCGACTCAGTGCAAACCTGGCTCTGCTGGCGGATGTATCGATGGCGGTTCTGGGCGGCAGCCTGAAGCGTCGTGAGCGTATCTCGGCGCGTCTGGGGGATGTTCTCAGCCAACTCTATTTAGCTTCTGCGACACTGAAACGCTATGAGGACGAAGGGCGTCAGAAAGCGGATTTACCGCTGGTACACTGGGGCGTGCAGGACAGCCTGCATCAGGCCGAGCAGGCGCTGGACGATCTGCTGCGTAACTTCCCGAACCGTGCCGTCGCAGGGCTGCTGACCTTTATTATCTTCCCACTGGGTCTGCGCTGCCCAGCACCGTCTGACCGCCTCGATCATGAGGTCGCGAAGATTCTGCAAACGCCGTCAGAAACACGCAGCCGTCTGGGACGCGGCCAATATCTGGTTGCCAGCGAGCATAACCCTGTCGGGCTGCTGGAAGAAGCACTGCTGGATATCATGGCTGCCGAGCCGATTTACCAACGCCTGTCGAAAGCCAGCGACAAACCGCTGCCGTTCATGCGATTGGATCAGTTGGCAGAACAGGCGCTGGTGGAAGGTCAGATTACTGCAGAAGAAGCGGATATTCTGACCAAAGCCGAAGCCAGCCGCTTACGTTCAATCAACGTGGATGACTTTGCGTTCGACGCACTGGCCGCCAACAAGCCCGCGCCCGTACCGCAACCGGAAAGAAAAACTGAAGCAGCATAAACAGAATCAGGCCGCCAATATGGCGGCCTGTTCTTTCCTTTAAAGGCACATCAGTTGTAAAATCCACATCATCTTTCCTTCTGAATGAAACCCGACACATGGCTTACATCCCCAAGAACTACGCCAGACTTGAAAGCGGCTACCGCGAAAAAGCGCTCAAACTTTTCCCGTGGGTATGTGGTCGTTGTTCACGCGAATTCGTCTATTCCAACCTGCGTGAATTAACCGTTCACCACATCGATCACGATCACAGCAATAATCCGGAAGACGGCAGTAACTGGGAAATGCTGTGTCTCTACTGCCACGACCATGAGCATTCGAAATATACCGATGCGGATATGTACGGTTCGACCGTCGTTGCAGGTGAAGATGCGCAGAAGGATGTCGGTGTTGCCACCCATAATCCTTTCGCAAATTTGCAGGCCATGATGAATAAAGGGAAGAAATAATCGGTTTGCCGCTCCCATCAGGTTCGTTGACGGGAGCGATTATGAAATAGCGTGGCTAGCGACGACTAGGCACCGCTCTGTCGCACACGCGCCAGCAGCGCATCCACATCCGCAATATGCGGGGCGGCTAGTACCAACGTTCTGCCCAGTGAAATAGCATGACGCTGACACGCTAAACGCGCTTCCGCCTCCTGAATACTATCCAGATCGGCAACGTGCGCCAGCCCAATCGTGCGGCGAATCAGTTCGGTTCCGCAGTAGCCAACGGCATCCCGCCACACCTGCTGTAAAAACAGCGTGGCATAGCCCGATTCCGCCAGTGCCGGATCGCAACTTTCACTTTCGCTCAATGCCAGAAAACGGGCGGAAAAGGTCTGCCACAGCGTACGGATATCTTCCAGACGTCGTTCGCGTCCAGCCGCCGCCTCGCGCGGTGCCTGCAGCCCCGGCAGGCCGCAATAATTCAGCAGCAGATTGCCGATTGCCGTGCCGACATCGAAGCCAATCGGCCCGTAGAAACCGAATTCAGCATCAATCGCTTTTAAGCGCCCTTCTGCGACAAAGATCGACCCACTGTGGATGTCACCGTGCAGCAGCGCCTCGGCTTTGCTCAGGAAGCCATGCTTCAGCCCAGCAACCGCCAGCTTCAGCGCCCGATCGTCACGCAATGCCAGCACATCCGGCGTCAGCGCAGCGTCAAACTGGTTTCTTTCATGATCGATATAAGGGTCGGTAAAGAAAAGATCTTCGGTAATCTGACACAGTTCTGGGTTAGTGAACTGGCTTACCGCCGCTTTCTTCTCATGTGGATGCTGATGAAAATCAGAGGTATGGAATAACGTCTGCGCCAGATACTCTCCCAGCTGTGCCGCCGCCTGCGGATAATCCACGCCGTTAACCAGCTCGCTGCGCCAGATGCGATGATCGGAGAGATCTTCCTGCACCATCACCGCTAATTCGGGGTCGTGATAGAGCACGGTCACGGTGTGCTGTGGACAAAACCGCGCATGCGTCAGCAACGTTTCGGCCTCAATACGGGCGCGATCAAGCGTCAGCGGCCAGGATTCCCCGACACAGCGCACATAGGGCAGCGCCTGTTTAACAATCACTCGACTAACGCCCGTTTCATCTTTAATTTTAAACACCAGATTCAGATTGCCATCGCCGATCTCTTCTGCGGCTACCAGCGTTTGCGGCTGACTGACACCGCCGTACTGGCGGGCATATTCAACAGCGTCATCCGCCGTAAAAGTGCGGTAAAGTGACATTCCAACCCCTCGCTATGCTTAAATTCAAGATACGGACATAAAAACGTTCGGACGTCTATACATCTATTAGGCATCTTGGCAGAATAAGAATATCGATGCAACATGGATTTAACGACCTATGCAGACACTTAACACAACCAGCCTGAAAATCGTTGATAACCAACTGTGGATCCTCGACCAGCAGGCGCTACCGCAAGAAAAACGCTGGAGCCCGTGCCCGGATGTCGCGTCACTGGTTGAACATATCCAGACGCTACGCGTACGCGGCGCACCGTTGATTGGCCTGTCCGCTAGCCTGCTGCTGGCGCTTCTGGCTGAGGAAGGATTATCGCAGGCCGAGCTGGCGCAGGCGCTGGAGACGCTGCGGGCATCGCGCCCTACCGCCGTGAACCTGATGAACAATTTGGATCGCATGAAGCTGGCGCTAGCACAGCCGCAGTTTGTCGAGGCGCTGGTGCAGGAAGCTCTGCGTCTGGTAGAAGAAGATCGCGCGCTGTGTGAACGCATTGCCGATCACGGCGCAGCGCTGGTGAAGCCAAACAGCCGCTTGCTGACCCACTGCAACACCGGCGGGCTGGCAACGGCAGGCATCGGCACCGCCATCGGCGTGCTGCTGCGCGCACATCAGCAGGGAAAGGTCACTCAGGTGTGGGTCGATGAAACGCGCCCACTCTTGCAGGGCGGACGCCTCACAGCCTGGGAGCTCGGCGAGCTAGGCATTCCTTATCAGCTAATCTGTGATTCGATGGCCGCCAGCCTGATGGCGCAGGGTCAGGTCGATGCGATTTGGGTCGGCGCAGACCGCATTGCCGCCAACGGCGACGTCGCCAATAAGATCGGCACTTACAGCCTCGCGGTGTTGGCGCACTATCACCAGATTCCATTTTACGTCGCGGCACCGCACACCACGCACGATCCCGTATGCCCGGACGGCCGAGCTATCCCTATCGAACAGCGTGCCGCCGCCGAAGTCACCGGGGTTTCCGGCAGCTTCGGCCACTGCCAGTGGGCACCGCAGAATGCATCAGTCTACAACCCAGCGTTTGACGTTACTCCCGCCGAATTAATCAGCGGCTGGATACTCGATACTGGCGTGGTCACGCCACAGGACGTCAAAGAAGGGATCTTTCAGACAGCGTTGAAAAGCCATTGAGTGGTAAAAAACGCCATTTTTCTATGTCCGATAGCGCGAATATTTCGGGCGTGTTAATTACTCGATTCTTCTGTAATTTCATCACACGCCCGACAAGGAGCGCTCAGTTGCCGCAGCTCCTTGACCACTGGCTTTTGGCGTGAATTGTGCCGCTGCGCGGTGCCTTCGGCGTTCATGATTGCTTGAGGGCCGCCAGTGACGCGTTCCCGACGCGGCACTGGCTCTCGCCGCATCCATGCGGCTCACCCAGCCCTCATGCCCACCTCAGCACAATTTTTTACGCCTATAAAAAATCGGTCAGATACTTACAAGCATCTGACCGATAAAAATTCCCTTTCATCTTAAATAATTAGCGGTGCGCTAGCGCTCCAATTTCGGATACACATCCGCGATCTTATCGCCGGTAAAATGCGCGATCCAGCCTTCCGGGTTATCGAACAGGCGGATGGCGGTGAAGTGCGGTTCCGGCCCCATATCAAACCAGTGCGCGGTGCCCGCGGGTACAGACAGTAGATCGTTCTTCTCACACAGGATCTGGTAAATCTTGCCGTTCAGGTGCAGACAGAAAAGCCCCGCGCCTTCCACGAAAAAGCGCACTTCGTCTTCGTGATGCACATGCTCGGATAAAAACTTGGTGCGTAGCTCCGCGCGCTGCGGATTATCAGAACGCATGCTGATGACATCCCAGCTCTGATAGCCTTTTTCTGCCACCAGCTTATCAATCTCATGCTGATAGGCCGCCAGCACTTCCTCCGACGACGGCGCATCGCTCAGCTTCTGGCTGGCTTCCCAGCGTTCAAAACGTACGCCGATTTCATTCAGTTGTTTCTGAATCGCGTCGGCATCCTGACTTTGCCAAATCGGCTGGCTTGCATCGCTGTCGCTAAAAATGGTTAATCCACTCATTGGGCGTACTCCGGTAAGTCGATCTGGTCAAAACGTGCCACCTGACGGTGACGGCTTACGTTATCCGCGTCATCACGAATAAGCTGACAGGTGTGCCAACCGGCTTCCTGCGCGGCATCCAGCTCCTGGCGAATGTCCGACAGGAATAACAGTTGCTCAGCAGGCAGCCCGATGGCTTGTGCAATCGTGCGATAAGAATCGGTCTCCCGCTTTGCGCCGACGCGGGTATCAAAATAGTCGCTGAACAGCGGGCGCAGATCGCCCGCGTTGCTATACCCGAACAGCAGTTGTTGCGCTTCCACCGAACCTGACGAGTACACATACAGGCGCAGGCCCTGCTGCTGCCATGCAGCGAGCTGTGCCGCCACTTCAGGGTACAGATGCCCCTGAAAATCGCCGTTACGGTAGCCCGTACGCCAGATAATGCCTTGCAGCTGCTTCAACGCAGTGGATTTACGATCTTCATCCATAAACTGGTTCAGCGCGGCAATCAGCGTCTCGCTATCCGCATCGGGCTGACCTAGCTCCTGACGCAACGCGTCCAGCGCCTGCGCGATCTCAGGATCGCTACCGTGCTGCCGAACGGTGTCGGCCAGACGTTCGCGGGCATAAGGGAACAGCACGCTGTGAACAAAACGGATGTCGCTGGTGGTACCTTCAATATCCGTCACAATCGCGTTAATCATGCTTTCGCCTCCAGCAGCCGACGTTGCAATTCGCATTGGAACAGGAACTCTAACCCTTCCAGATGACGACGCGCTTCTTTCACCGTCGCGCCCCAGCAGTAAAGACCGTGGCCGCGCACCAGAAATCCGTAGCGTAGCGGTGTGTGGCTGGCATACTCGGTTACCCGCTGCGCCAGCGCCGGAATATCCTGATCGTTATCGAAAATCGGGATCGCCACACGATCCAAATGAGTGGTTTGCCCCGCCAGCGACTTTTGCATTTCGTAGCCTTGCAGCACCAGCTCAGCGCCGTTCTCCACCCGAGATAGCACCGTCGCGTTCACCGAGTGCGTGTGCAGTACCGCGCCGATAGTCTCCTCGCGGCGATACAACAGCGTATGCAGCCCCATTTCCGCCGACGGCGTGCGACCACTCGGCACATGGTTAGTGGCAATCTCCACCAGCAGGAAATCCTCTGCCTGAAGGCTGCCTTTGTCTTTACCCGATTCAGTAATCAGGCACTGCGCGTCATCAAGGCGTACGGACATATTGCCGCCCGTCGCCGGACACCAGCCTTTCTCGCCGATCCAGTGGCAGGCCGCAAGCAGCGCCGTCAATTGTTGATTTTCAGTCATGAGGCTTCCCGTTTTTGGTCTTTCTGTTTCAAAGCATGCAGTTGCAGGTTTAGATCTTTTCATTATGTCTTAGCACGCAAAGGCATTTAGCCGTTTAAACGTCCAAGCGTCTTGATTGCCAAATACTAACAGCATGTTATATTACCAAGCAATACAGGCTTGCAGGAGTTCCACCCCGCTATGAGCGCCGCTCTGATCCCCGACAGTAAACTGCCTTCGCTGGGCACCACCATCTTCACCCAGATGAGTGCGCTGGCCCAACAGCATCAGGCCATCAATCTATCACAAGGTTTCCCTGATTTTGACGGCCCGGACTATTTACAACAGCGGCTGGCGTATCACGTCAGTCAGGGCGCCAACCAATATGCGCCAATGACCGGCGTCGCGCCGCTGCGTCAGGCAATTGCTGAAAAAACGGAAGAACTGTACGGCTGGAAGCCGGATGCCGATAGCGAAGTGACCGTCACGGCGGGTGCGACTGAAGCGCTGTTTGCCGCCATTGCCGCGCTGGTACGTCCCGGCGACGAAGTGATTTGTTTCGATCCCAGCTATGACAGCTATGCGCCTGCCGTTACGCTGGCCGGCGGCGTACTCAAACGCATCGCCTTGCAACCGCCCGCGTTTCGCGTGGACTGGTCGCATTTTGCTGAGCTGCTGAGCGAACGCACTCGTTTGGTCATCCTGAATACGCCGCACAACCCATCCGCCACCGTCTGGCAGAAGGCTGATTTTGAGCAGCTGTGGCAGGCGATTGCCGCGCGTAACATCTTCGTGCTGAGCGATGAAGTCTACGAGCACATCTGTTTCGACAGCGAAGGACACGCCAGTGTGCTGGCACATCCATCGCTGCGCCAACGCGCCATCGCCGTTTCATCATTTGGCAAAACGTTCCACATGACCGGCTGGAAAGTCGGTTATTGCGTCGCCCCAGCCGCCTTAAGCGCAGAAGTGCGTAAGGTTCACCAGTATCTGACGTTCTCCGTAAATACGCCCGCGCAGTTCGCCATCGCCGATATGCTGCGTGAACAGCCGCAACACTGGCGTGAACTCCCCGATTTTTACCGCGCACGTCGCGATCGTTTCATCAAGGCGCTGGCAGGCAGCCGTTTTGACATTCTGCCCTGTGAAGGCACTTACTTCCTGCTGGCGGACTATCGGGCGATTTCCGATCTGGACGATGTCAGCTTTTGCCGCTGGCTGACCGAACACGTTGGCGTCGCGGCCATTCCGCTGTCCGTCTTTTGCGCCGATCCGTTCCCACATACGTTGATTCGACTATGCTTTGCTAAACAGGAAGCAACGTTGGATGCCGCTGCGGAGCGTTTATGTCGACTTTAAAGATTTCATTGCTGCAACAGCCGCTGGTCTGGCGCGATGGCGAAGCCAACCTGCGCCACTTCGATACCTTATTAGCGGAGATGAGCGGGCGTGATGTGATTGTCCTGCCGGAGATGTTCACCACCGGTTTTGCGATGGAAGCCGCCAAAGGCAGTCTGGATCAGTCGGTTGTAGAGGCGTGGCTGCACCAGTGGGCGCAGAAGACCAATGCGCTGATCGGCGGCAGCGTCGCGGTAAATACGCCAAAAGGTGCGGTGAACCGGTTCCTGCTGGTCGATCCGCACGGCGAGGTGTATCACTACGATAAACGCCACCTGTTCCGCATGGCGGACGAACACCATCACTATCAGGCAGGTACGGAGCGGGTCACCCTTGAGTGGCGCGGCTGGCGTATCTGTCCGATGATCTGTTACGACCTGCGTTTCCCGGTCTGGTCGCGCAATCGGCAGGACTACGATCTGGCGCTGTATGTCGCCAACTGGCCAGCGCCACGAGCCGCACACTGGCAGACGCTGCTGGCGGCGCGCGCCATTGAGAATCAGGCCTACGTGGCAGGCTGCAACCGCGTCGGTACCGACGGCAACGGCCACAGCTACCGCGGCGATAGCCTGATTATTAATGCGCAAGGGGAAATTCTGGCCTCTGCCGCTCCCAACCAGCCTGCGCGTCTGGACGCCGAACTGTCTCTGGAAGCACTGCAAAGCTACCGGGAATCCTTCCCCGCCTGGCGCGATGCCGATCGTTTTACGCTGTAGTGGCTGTGGCTGTGGCTGTAGCTGTCGTTACTGTGCTGAAGCGTGGTAGAACACCGCCTGACTGTACGCCTGTAGCGCCAGCGCCACATCTGCCGTGGTCACGGACTCGTCAGGATGATGGCTGATGCCGCCGCGGCAGCGGACAAACAGCATCGCTACCGGCCAGCGTTCAGCAATAGCAATCGCATCATGTCCCGCGCCGCTCGGCAGCATCAGCATTTTCCCCTGCACCTGCGTTACCGCGTCGTTTAATACCGACTGCAACGCAGGATCGCAGCGGGTTGCCGCAATACGATAGTACTCTTCGGCGCTGAACTGGCAGCCGCGCTGGTGCGCAATAGTCTGCCCGAGCGTCAGGAGTTTTTGTAGCAACGCATCCAGCGGTGCATCCTCCGGCCCGCGAATATCCAGCGTCATCTTCACCTCACCGGGAATAACGTTCGCCGCACCCGGTAAGCACTGTAATGTGCCAAACGTGGCGACCAGATGAGGATCGCTTTCCCGCGTTATCCGCTCAGCCTGCGCCATCCAGTCAGCCGCAGCTGCCAGCGCATCCTGCCGCTGCGTCATCGGCACCGTGCCCGCATGCCCCGCCAGCCCGAGGAACGTGCAGTTAAGCCGCCGCGCCCCGTTGATCGCGGTGACCACGCCCAGCGCCAGATCCTGCTGTTCCAGACACGGCCCCTGTTCGATGTGCAATTCCAGATAGGCGGTGATATCGCTGACCGGACGTGCCGCCAGTGCCACCTCAAGCGGATCCAGTCCCGCAATGGTCAACGCCTGCGCCACGCTGGTGCCCTCGGCATCCTGACACGCCAGCCAGTTCTCCGGCCAGGTGCCCGTCAATCCCCGACTGCCCAACAGCGTAATGCCAAAACGCGTACCTTCTTCATCGCCGAAGCCGATGATTTCCAACGCCACGGGCAAACGCATCCCCTGCTGATGGAGTGCACGCACGACTTCAATCGCCGTCAATACGCCCAGCATGCCGTCATAGCGTCCGGCATTGCGCACCGTATCCAGATGCGAACCGAGCAACAGCGCTGGCGCATCCGGTGTTAATCCTTCATAGCGACCACAAATGTTGCCAACGCTATCCTGCCAGACGTTCATGCCCGCTTCGCGCATCCATTCCCCCACCTGCGCATTGGCACGCAGGTGCTCCAGCGACAGATAAACACGGGTCAGTTGGCCGGGCGTTTCGCTGATCTCAGCCAGCGCATCGCAGCGCGACATAATCTGCTCGGCAGCGGCCTGTGCAGCAGCGGGCAACATCAACATTTCACTCATGCACGTCCCTCATCCGCCGCATAGCAATTCCAGGCCGCCTGCAAGGCTTCGCCCTGCACGCTGCGGAAACCAAGACGATTCAGCACCGCCTCCAGCGCCGTCAGCGTTTGCATCACGCAGTCTTTACGCGCGTTGTAGCCCATCGTCCCGATACGCCAAATCTTGCCCTGAAGCGGGCCAAAGGACGTGCCGATCTCAATGGCGAAATCTTCCAGCAGCAGCTTGCGCACCTGCTCACCGTGAACGCCGTCAGGAATCACCACGCCCAGTACGTTGTTCATTTTGTGGGTCAGCGAGCCAAAGATCTCCAGCCCCATTCCCTGAATCCCCGCCACCAGCGCACTGCCGTGCAGCGCATGGCGGGCAATGCTGCGATCCAACCCTTCTTCGAGGATCGTTCGGGCACACTCGCGTGCGGCGAACAGCATGCTCGTCGCCTCGGTGTGGTGGTTCAGGCGCTCCGGCCCCCAGTAATCCATCACCATGCCCAGATCGAAATAGTTGGAATAGATCATCTCATCGTCGCCGTCCTGATGCGCGTCCGTTCGGATCCCCTGCTCCACGCATTTACGACGGCGGATCACCGCTTCCATCTGCGAACTGAGCGTGATCGGTGAACTGCCAGATGGCCCACCGAGACACTTCTGCAATCCGGCGGAAACCGCATCCAGCCCCCACTTATCCGTTTCCAGCGGGTTGCCGCCAAAAGACGCCGTGGCATCGGTATAGAACAGTACGCCGTGACGGCGGCAGATCTCGCCCAGTTCCTCCAACGGTTGCAGCATGGTGGTCGACGTATCGCCCTGCACCGTCAGCAGTAAACGCGGGCGTACCGTTTTGATCGCATCTTCGATTTGATCCGGCGAGAACACCTCGCCCCACGGCACTTCAATGGTATGAACGTCAGCACGACAGCGGCGGGCAATCTCACACAGCAGATGACCAAAACGACCAAACACCGGCACCAGCACCTTATCGCCAGGACGGATCGCCGACAGCAGAATCGCCTCAATGCCCGCGCGCGAGGTGCCATCCACCAGGATCGTCCAGCGGTTTTCCGTGCGGAAAAGTTGACGATAGAGCGCCATGACCTGATTCATGTAGTTCGTCATCGCGGGATCATACTGACCCACCAATTGACTGGCCATTGCCCGTAATACGCGCGGATCGGCATTGATCGGCCCCGGCCCCATCAGCAGGCGATGAGGGGGATTAATTTGCGCGTACAGTTCGCTGTTCATGGTTATGTGCTCCAGATTCTTTACGTTACTGATCTGCTAATCGAATGATTTGATGCGCGTTTCCGTGCGTGATTAGCTCAAAAGAGGGAAGCCTTACGCTTCCGATAGTCCCCGGACCGAGGCGATGAACTGTTTCAGTTCACGGGTCTGTGGGTTAGCGAACAGCGTTTTGCTGTCGCCCTGCTCCCAGACCGTGCCCTGATGCATAAACACCACGCGGTCGCCCACTTCACGGGCAAAATTCATTTCATGCGTGACCAGAATCAGCGTCATACCTTCTGCGGCCAGCTGTTCCAGCACTTTCAGCACTTCGCCGACTAATTCAGGATCGAGCGCCGAGGTAATTTCATCGCACAGCAGGACTTTCGGGCTCATCGCCAGCGCGCGGGCAATCGCGACGCGCTGCTGCTGGCCGCCCGACAGGTTGGCAGGGTAATAGTGAAGGCGCTCACCCAGCCCCACCTTTTTCAACACCCGCTCGCCCAGCTCACGGCACTCCGCCGCACTTTTACCCAGCACGCGGCGCGGTGCCAACATCACGTTTTCCAGCGCCGTCATGTGCGGAAACAGATTGAAGTTCTGGAACACCATCCCGACCGAGCGGCTGATTTCCCGCGCCTGCGAATCCCTGTCGGTGACCGTCATCCCGCCCAGCTTGATGCTGCCGTCCTGATAGCCTTCCAGACCGTTCATGCAGCGCAATAGCGTGCTTTTACCAGAGCCGCTGCGCCCGATGATCGAAATGACCTCACCCATTTCAATATCCAGATCCACGCCTTTCAGGACATGGTTCTGGCCGTAATATTTTTGAACCTGATTAATGGTGATGAGCGGCATTGAATTTCTTCTCCAGATAGCGGCTGTAGTAAGAGAGCGGATAGCACATCAGGAAGTAACCCAGCGCCACCAATCCGAACACTTTAAACGGCTGATAGGTCACGTTATTCAACATGGTTCCCGCCTTGGTCAGTTCGATAAACCCGATAATTGACGCCAGCGCGGTACCTTTAATCACCTGCACGGAAAACCCCACGGTAGGCGCGATGGCGATACGCATCGCCTGCGGTGCAATCACCCGATAGAGCGTTTGGCCGAAATCCAGCCCGAGGCAGCGCGACGCTTCCCACTGCCCTTTCGGCAACGCTTCGACACTGCCGCACCAGATATCCACCAGAAAGGCGCTGGTAAAGAGCGTCAGCGCCAGTGCCGCCGCCGTCCATGGACTCACATCGATGCCGAACAGCGCCAGCCCGAAAAACGCGAGGAATAGCTGCATCAGCAGCGGAGTACCCTGAAACAGCTCGGAATACAGATGGACAAAGCGCGTCGGCCATTTGCGTTTCGTCAGCCGCAGCAGCATCAGCGGAAAAGTCACTATCGCGCCGCCGATAAACGCCGTCAGCGACAGCAGTAGCGTCCAACGTGCCGCCAGCAGCAGGTTGCGCACAATATCCCAGTCGGTAAATGTCATCATGACGGATTCCCCAGAAAGCGCCGACCTGCCAACAGTAAGAGTTGTCGCATCAGAACAGACAGCACCAGGTAACACAGCGTGGTTGCCAGATACACTTCAAAGCTCAAGAACGTACGGGACTGAATCAGGTTGGCGGCAAAGGTCAGTTCCTCGTAAGACACCTGCGACACCACCGACGACCCCAGCATGACGATGATGCACTGGCTAACCAGCGCCGGATAAATCCGCTGGAGTGCGGGCGGCAGAATCACACGTAAAAAGGTCTGCATTCGCGTCAGCCCCAGCACACGGGCAGCTTCCCACTGGCCTTTCGGCGTCACCTGAATCCCCGCGCGGATAATCTCGGTGCTGTACGCTCCCAGATTAATCAACATCGCCAACAGCGCGGCCTGTCCGGCGGTGAGCTTCAAGCCCAGACTCGGCAAGCCGAAGACAATGAAGAACAGCTGAACCACAAACGGCGTATTGCGGATCAGTTCAACGTAGACCCCCCATAGCCGACTCAGCAGAGTGGGCTTGCCGCTGCGCAAGGCCGCACCGAAGATGCCGATAGCAATGCCGCCGAGGGTTGCCATGACCGTCAGTTCAATGGTGACCCACAATCCCTCCAGCAGCTCAGGCCAGAACGGAAACAGCGCAGAAAAATTAAGCTGATAGGTCATGGCGTGCTCCCGTTAAGCTTTGATGCTGGCCGGCAGCGGCGCTTTCAGCCATTTTTCCGACAGGGTATTGAGCGTATTGTCTTTCAGCGCTTGCTCAATCAACGCGTCGACTTTCGCTTTCAGCGCAGGCTCATCTTTTTTCAGTCCGATGTAGCACGGCGAATCTTTCAGCATAAACTTCGCTACGGGGGCTTTCGTCGGGTTCTGCTCGGCGATAGCCGCGACAACCAGATTACCCGTCGCAACATATTCCACCTGCCCGGACAGGTACGCCGACAGCGTGGTGTTGTTATCTTCGTAGCGCTTAATCTGTGCGGCCTTAGGCGCGATATCCGTCAGCACCATGTCTTCTACCGCACCGCGCGTGACGCCGATGCTCTTGCCTTCCAGCGCTTCAGACGATGTCAGCGTGCTGTCTTTCGGCCCAAATACGCCGAGGAAAAACGGCGCGTAGGCGCGGCTGAAATCGATCACTTTTTCACGCTCGGCATTTTTGCCCAGACTGGAGATCACCAGATCAACTTTGTTGGTTTGCAGATACGGCACGCGGTTGGCGCTGGTGACAGGAACCAGCTGCAACTTTAGTTTCATCTCTTTCGCCAGATAGCGAGCGATATCGATGTCATACCCCTGAGGTTGCAGATCCGTTCCTACCGATCCAAACGGCGGGAAATCCTGCGGGACGGCGACACGCAGCACACCGCGCTTCTCGATATCCTGCAACTGATCGGCCATCGCGCTACCGGCTTGAATCAGTAACATTGCCGCGCCCATCACCGCCAGTAACCCTTTTTTGATGCCCAGTTTATTGATCAACATCGTCTCTGCCCCCGGTTAGTATAATTGAAACGAAAGATTCTTTAAAAACAAATATTGAAACTATCGTTACAGATACCAAGCAAGGAGTGTGCCAGATTACGCAGGTACTCTTAACGATGAGGAACAGCGTAGAAAGTCAGAGAGTTTTTCTAAATCACGGGGTAGCGATGGAGATGATTATGGTATGGGTATGTAATATCAGTGAAAGGTTTCGGGCGTGATTGCAGAAAGATAATTTATGCAACTCATGCACCACGCCCGAGTCTTCTGTTTTTTATGCCTTATTCGCGTAAAAAATTGCGCTGAGGTGAGCATGACCGCCGGATGAGCGGCATGGACGCCGCGAAAGTCAGCGCCGCGTCGGGAGCGTGTCGCTGGCGGTCCGTGTTGCGGGCATGAACACCGAAGGTACCGCGAAGCGGCGCAATTCCGCGAAAAAAGCCTGGGTTCATAGGGCAAGCGGCGTTTGAGCTGCCCTATGTCGGGCGTGGCGCTACGTCACAAAAATAATCCAGAGCTATCACGCCCGAAACGATCTGCATGGCTATATAACAATCAGTCAAAAATGCACCATTAAGGTGCAAAAGCACCAAGTTAACGCCCCATTAGCGTTGCTCAAGCTCATCCAGCTCACCATAAAGATCCACGATCTGGTGAATACGCTGGCGTCCGTCACGCAGCATTTCATGCAGCAGCGCATTGCTGATCACGTTCACCAGACTCATAGCGGACGAATAGCTGTCAAACGCCGAGACGCTATCCAGCGGGACGCACAGCGACCAGGTTGCCAGCGACATTAGCGTACTCACCTGCGGTTCGCACAGCAGCAGTACAGGCACGCCGCGTTTTTGCAGTTGTACCAATAGCGGCTGAATCAGGCGCGGACGGCGGCGAAAAGCCACCACAATCACGACATCCTGCGCAGTGAGATCCACCAGCTCTTCGGATAACGTCTGCCCCGGCTGCGTCAGCAGTGTGACCTGTTGGCGGATCTGGAGCAGCTGTTGGCGCAGGTGCAGCGCCACCGGATAGCTATTGCGCAGTCCAATCAAACACAGGCGCTGCGCCTGCATCAACGCCTGAATCACCGCGCCAAACTGCACGGGATCAATCTGGTTTATCCACTGCGTCAGGTTCGCCATTTCCTGCTTGTAATGCCGCGCCAGCAGCGTATTCCCCTGCACGGCATCCCGGTTATCCGCCAGCGGCATCCCGCTCTGGCGCAGCGTTCTGAGCTCATCGCGCATGTCGCGGTAGCTGGGGTAGCCCAGCCGTTTGAACAATCGGCTGACGGTCGCTTTGGAGACGCCGCTCAGCCGTGCCAGCTCGGCGCTGTTGTAGCTAATCAGATCGTCAAAGTGATCGAAGATGAAATCCGCGACACGCTGTTCCTGCGGTGAAAGCTCGCTGTAGCGATCCCGTAATCGTTCATCTATTTGCATCATCGTCTCTCACCCGTTGCGCTTGCTGTAACGTTTGTTTCATGTCGCAGAACATAGCACAGGATTGTCAGGATGATATAGATACCTCCTCCGGCACCGCATACAGACTTTCCACCGCAATAAAAAACTGGAACGCCGTTTGCTTATAGCTAGGGTTAATAGAACTCATCACCCTACATAAAACTTAAAAAGGAATCCTGAGATGATGCAAAGCAACACCGCCCCGCTGGGCATGGCGGTAGCACCTCATCATTTAGCCAGTGCCAGCGCGTTGGCGATTCTGCGTGAAGGTGGAAACGCCATTGAAGCCATGGTCGCAGCGGCGGCAACTATTGCCGTGGTGTACCCGCATATGAACGGGATCGGCGGCGACGGTTTCTGGCTGATTGTTCCACCACACGGTGAGCCAGTAGCCATTGATGCCAGCGGTGCAGCTGGGTCGCTGGCCTGCCGTGAATACTATCAGGGCGAAAGCCGCATTCCGCACCGCGGCCCGAAAGCGGCGCTGACGGTCGCAGGCACCGTCGGCGGCTGGCAGGAAGCGCTAGCCTATTCACACGAAATAGACAGCACGCCGATGCCGCTGGCTCGTCTGCTATCTGACGCGATTCGCTATGCGGCTGACGGTATTCCCGTCACGCAGTCTCAGGAAGATGCACTCACCCAGCGCTATCACGAACTGGGCGATTGTCCGGCCTTCAGCCAGCTGTTTATGCCGCAGGGAAATATTCCGCGCGCGGGCAATCGTTTCACGCAGTCGGATTTAGCCGATACCCTGACGACGCTCAGTATTGAAGGGCTGGACAGTTTTTATCGCGGCTCCGTCGCTGCCAGACTGTCGGCACAGATGGCGCAACTCGGGATGCCGCTAACGGCTGACGATCTGGCAAATTACCGCGCCAAGCGGACAACGCCGCTGGTGCTGAAGCACAGCAAAGGCGACATCTATAACCTCGCGCCGCCGACGCAGGGTCTGGTGTCGCTCGCGATTCTCGGCCTGACCGATCATTTAGACATGGAAGATCTAAGCGATAGCCAGACGATCCACCGCATTGTCGAATCAACCAAGCTGGCGTTTGGCCTGCGTGACCGCTTTATTACCGATCCCAAGCTGATGACGCAGGACGTTCAGGCACTGCTGGAAAGTGATGCGCTCGGCGTGCTGGCTCGGCAAATCGATACGCGAAAAGCCGCACCGTGCGGAGAAGGGAAAGGCCCTGGCGACACCGTCTGGATGGGCGTATGCGACAGCAGCGGCCTGTGCGTCTCTTTTATTCAAAGCATTTACCACGAGTTTGGCAGCGGCGTGGTATTACCGGGCACGGGCGTGCTCTGGCAGAACCGCGGTGCCTCGTTCAGCCTCAATCCGGCACACCTGCTGGCGCTAGAACCGGGTAAACAGCCTTTTCATACCTTAAACCCTGCCGCCGCACGCCTGTCCGATGGTCGAACGATGGTCTATGGCTCGATGGGCGGCGACGGACAACCGCAGACGCAGGCGGCTATCTTTATTCGCCATATCCAGCAGGGGATGCCGCTACAACAGGCGATTACCGCTCCGCGCTGGCTGCTTGGCCGTACCTGGGGACAGGTCTCCGATACGCTGAAGATCGAAGATCGCTTTAAACCCGCCACCGTGGATGCTCTGCGTCAGCTCGGTCACGATGTCGAACTCTTGAGCAGCTTTAGTGAAACGGTAGGCCACGCGGGGGCCATCGTACGGCACACCAACGGCATGCTGGAAGGCGCCTTCGACCCACGCAGCAACGGCAGCGCGGCAGGTTTTTAATCATGACTCAACCGGGAGAACACCGCATGACAACAACATCCATCGATAACGACACGTTAGCCGCTTATCTTCAGCACATGGAAACGCTGCACGCGCTGCAACTCAGTCAGGAACGGCGTCAGGAGCTGTTAGTGCAGTTCAACCGCATTCACGCCATGGCGCAGCCGCTGATGGATTTTCCTCTTGATGAGCATCAGGAAATTGCCGGAGTTTATACGCTATGAGTTCACACGCCAGAAGCGCCCCCTCATCGTTATCCATCCGACAGATTCAGCAAGGCTTGCAGGCCGGCACGTTCTCCGCCAAAGAGCTTGCACAGCAGGCGCTGGGCACCATTGAGCAGGCCAACCCCACGATTAATGCCTACACCCATGTCACCAGCGAACGCATGCTGGCAGAGGCAGAACGCATCGACGCCTGCCGTCAACGCGGGGAAACGTTACCCGCGCTGGCCGGCGTGCCTTACGCCGTCAAAAACCTGTTTGATGTCAGCGGCGAAACCACGTTGGCAGGTGCCGAGCTTTTCAGCCAGCGACCGCCCGCCGCACAGGATGCCTTTGCCATCCGACAGCTTGCCAGTCAGGGCGCGCTGCTGTCCGGCATGTTGAATATGGATGCCTATGCCTACGGCTTTACCACCGAAAACAGCCATTACGGCCCCACGCGTAACCCGCTTGATACACAGCGCATTGCGGGTGGGTCGTCTGGCGGATCGGCTGCGGCCGTCGCAGCCGGTTTGGTTAACTTCACACTGGGCAGCGACACCAATGGCTCGATCCGTGTACCGTCGTCGCTCTGCGGCATTTTCGGGCTAAAGCCAACGTTTGGTCGTTTATCACGTCACGGCAGCCACCCGTTTGTCGCCAGCCTCGACCATATCGGTCCGCTGGCGCGTAGCGCAGACGATCTGGCCTTGGTGTTCGATGCCTTACAAGGTCGCGATGAACACGATCGCTTTCAGGCCAAGCGGGAAACGCAGCATTCCGCCGCACAGTTGGAAGCGGGCAGTGGCGGATTACGCTACGCGGTGCTTGACGGTTATTTCTCAACGTGGGCCAGCGAGGAGGCCAACGCCGCCGTTCGTCAGATCGCACAGGCGCTGGGCGCGCAGGACAGCCTGACGCTAACCGATGCCGCACTGGCACGTAGCGCCGCCTTTATTCTGTCGGCTAGCGAAGGGGGCAATCAGTATCTGCCAGACTTACGCTCGCAGCCCGAGCGTTTCGAGCCCCTTTCGCGTGAGCGGCTGCTGGCAGGCGCTATGATCCCCGCGGCCTGGTATGTGCAGGCTCAGCGCTTCCGTCATTATTTCCGTCAACAGACGCTGGCGCTGTTTGAGCACACCGACCTGCTGATCGCCCCAGCAACGCCCTGTTCCGCCACGCTCATTGGGCAGGAAACCATGCGCATTAATGATACCGATCTGCCCGTCCGCGCCAGCATGGGCATGCTGACACAGCCGATCTCTTTCGTTGGGCTGCCCGTCGTGACAGTGCCGGTAGCAACCAACAGCGGCCTGCCGATAGGCGTGCAGATTATTGCCGCACCGTGGCGCGAGGATCTTTGTCTGCGGACGGCGTGGGCGCTGGAGCAGCAGGGCATAACCTACAAAGTAGAGGAAAGAAAATATGTTGCCTGAGGATATTAACCAACCGGATGTGCTGGCCGACGTGACTGCCGCGTTCTATCGCTATGAGAAAGCCTTAACGGGTAATGACGTTGCGGTATTGGATGAACTGTTCTGGCACGATGAAAAAACGGTGCGCTACGGTGCCGGAGAAAATCTGTACGGGATCGAGGAAATCCGCGCCTTTCGCCTCGCTCGCCCCTCTGCCGGTCTGGACAGAGCCCTGCGTAATACGGTCATCACCACTTATGGTCATGATATGGCCGTCGCCAGCACGGAGTTTACCCGCGTGGGCAGTACGAAGATCGGTCGCCAAATGCAAACCTGGGTAAAAATGCCCGAAGGCTGGCGCGTTGTCGCCGCCCACGTCAGCCTGATGAGCGAATAGTAAGAGGGGAGGATTTTTCCCCTCTGCCACGTCTACCGAACTCACATCCTCAAGGCTGGCGGTGATACACCGCTTCAATATTGTAGCCATCGGGGTCGTGCACGAATGCGGCGTAATAATCCTGATGATAATGTGGGCGCAGCCCCGGCGGCCCGTTATCTATGCCTCCTGCCGCAGTAGCGGCGGCAAAGAAAGCCTCAACATGCTCTCGCGAGGCGGCGCTGAACGCAAAATGCACCGCCGGACACGGTTCGCCCTTCGACTGGTAAATCCAGAACTCGCCGCCGGGATCGCTTGACTGCCCATACCCTTCCATCACTGCAAAGCTGACGGCAAATGACATGTCCTTAATCAGGCGATAACCCAACGGCTTGAGCGCCATTTCATAGAATTGTCGGCTACGGGTAATATCCCTCACCGGAATGCTCAGGTGATCTAACACGATGGCCCCTTTCGATAATCGCTGTGGGTGATATCTAGCCACTATAACCATAGTTTTATCATGGATAATATGATCGCGATCGGCAAAAGAGAAACACACGATGGTTCACAAAGTATCCTATCAAATCAGCTCTGCCACCCTGTTTTTATTCCCCCTAAATATGACAGATATATTATTCAGAACACTCTCATTTATTGGTGGGAATTAACGCAATCATTTTACCCGCAATATCTTTGCTATACTGTATAAAATACCGACAGATATCATAAGTAAAAAATGTACCTACGTCGGCCTATTTGAGTGTCTATAACCCGAAAAATGTGATTTATTTATCATATTATTCGATTAGTGAAATTCACTATAAATCGCGGTTTATCCACCATCAGAAAAGGTTATATCCCCTCCGAATCCAACGTGTAAAAATCAACAGGTAACACACTGTTATAAAAAGAATTACCCTTCCAATCAAAAATCATAAAGATCACGTAAATCATGAAGATAAGACAGTAATAATAGCGTTACTGCTATCGCGAATATTAGCCTTACGAGAAACACCTCTGAGGTAATCAAGGGTTGTCTCAGAATCTGATTATGGTAGGGTAGATTATGTTTAATCATTATCAGGGCTACGTTATAGAATTATAAACGACATAGGAAAACAATAATTTCATGGCAATTAAACTTGAAGTAAAGAATCTTTATAAGATATTTGGCGAGCATCCTGACAGAGCATTTAAACTGATTGATAAAGGCCTGAGCAAAGATCAGGTATTTGAAAAAACAGGGCTTACTGTCGGAGTGAAAGATGCCAGTCTGGCCATTGAAGAAGGCGAGATATTTGTCATCATGGGATTATCCGGTTCCGGCAAATCAACCATGGTACGCCTTCTCAATCGTCTGATCGAACCCACTCGGGGTCAGGTGCTGATCGACGGTGAGGATATCTCCAGGATATCCGATACCGCATTGCGGGACGTACGTCGCAAGAAGATCAGTATGGTGTTCCAATCCTTTGCGCTGATGCCGCATCTGAACATCCTCAACAATACCGCGTTTGGTATGGAACTGGCTGGCGTGCCGAAAGCGGAACGTGAGCAAAAAGCGCTGGATGCCTTGCAGCAGGTTGGTCTTGAAGCCTACGCCGCGTCTTACCCGGATGAGCTGTCCGGCGGGATGCGGCAGCGTGTCGGTCTGGCACGTGCGTTAGCAAATGACCCCGATATCCTGCTGATGGATGAGGCTTTCTCCGCACTCGACCCGCTTATCCGTACTGAAATGCAGGATGAGTTAGTCAAACTCCAGTCTCGTCATAAACGCACTATCGTCTTTATCTCGCACGATCTGGATGAAGCGATGCGCATCGGCGACCGCATTGCCATTATGCACGGCGGTGAAGTTATTCAGGTCGGTACACCCGATGAAATCCTGAATAACCCAGCCAATGACTATGTGCGCACCTTTTTCCGCGGCGTCGATATCAGCCACGTATTTAGCGCCAAAGATATCGCTCGCCGTCGCCCGGTCACCTTAATCCGTAAAACGCCCGGCGTGGGCCCACGTTCCGCGCTGAAAATCCTTCAGGATGAAGACCGTGATTACGGCTACGTACTCGAAGGCGGAAAACGCTTCATTGGCGTCGTCTCGATTGATTCACTGAAGCAGGCGCTGAAAGAACAGCAGCCGCTGGAACAGGCGTTACTGCCTGAACCTGCTCCCGTGCCCGCAGATATGTCACTCAACGAGCTGATTTCTCAGGTCGCACAGGCTCCCTGTGCCGTTCCTGTCGTCGGCGAAAACCATGAGTACATTGGCATCATTTCCAAAGGAATGTTGCTACAGGCACTGGATAAGGAAGGAGTGACCAATGAGTAAATCAACATCAAATCCGTGGGATAACACCACGGCACAACATCAGCCAGCCGATCAAAATGCAGCCCCTGAACAGGCTAATGGCGCCCAGCAAAACGATCCGTGGTCGACCAGCACGCAGAACGCGCCTGCCGATTCGGCTCCAGCCCAACACAACGCAACGCAAAGTGATCCCTGGTCCACTGGCGCACCCGCTCAGGATGCACCGGCTAACGGCAGCGATGCCTGGAGCACCGCACCGGCTCCCGATGGTTCCGCCGATGCCGCC
This sequence comes from Pectobacterium brasiliense, assembly GCF_016950255.1. Classification (NCBI taxonomy): domain Bacteria; kingdom Pseudomonadati; phylum Pseudomonadota; class Gammaproteobacteria; order Enterobacterales; family Pectobacteriaceae; genus Pectobacterium; species Pectobacterium brasiliense. The sequence continues at coordinate 683,861 of NZ_JACGFN010000002.1, forward strand.
CATCAGGCGGCGCAATCCGGCAGTGACTGGCTGAATAACGCCGCCCCTGCAACGCCCGAGCATTTCAACCTGCTCGATCCGTTTAAGGACACGCTGATTCCACTGGACAGTTGGGTCACTCATGGGATCGATTGGGTTGTGCTGCACTTCAGACCGGTCTTTCAGGGCGTTCGCGTCCCGGTCGACTTCATTCTGAGCGGTTTCCAGCAGTTGCTGCTGGGTATGCCAGCGCCGATTGCCATTCTGGTGTTCTCGCTGCTTGCCTGGCAGATGTCCAGCTTCGGCATGGGTGTCGCCACCCTGCTGTCTCTGATCGCCATTGGTGCGATTGGTGCCTGGTCTCAGGCCATGATCACGCTAGCGCTGGTGCTGACCGCGCTGTTCTTCTGCGTGCTCATCGGACTCCCCATGGGGATTTGGCTGGCGCGTAGCGAACGGGCGGCGAAGTTTATCCGGCCACTGTTAGATGCCATGCAGACGACGCCCGCGTTCGTCTATCTGGTGCCTATCGTCATGCTGTTCGGTATCGGTAACGTGCCGGGCGTCGTGGTGACGATAATCTTTGCCCTGCCGCCAATTATTCGCTTAACGATTCTGGGTATTCGTCAGGTGCCAGCCGATTTGATCGAAGCTGCCGAGTCATTCGGCGCGAGTCCGCGCCAGATGCTGTTTAAGGTTCAGCTTCCACTGGCTATGCCGACCATCATGGCGGGTGTTAACCAGACGCTGATGCTGGCGCTGTCGATGGTGGTTATCGCCTCGATGATCGCCGTAGGCGGTTTGGGCCAGATGGTACTGCGCGGTATCGGTCGTCTGGATATGGGTCTGGCTGCCGTCGGTGGCGTTGGGATCGTTATTCTGGCGATTATTCTTGACCGCCTGACGCAGTCTCTGGGACGCGATCGCCGCAGCAAGGGCAACAAAAGCTGGTACACCAGCGGCCCGATTGGCCTGCTGACCCGTCCTTTCATCAAGCAATAACGCACGATAAAAACAGAGGGAATCATGATGCGTAACACCACACTTTGGGCCACCGCCCTGACTACCGCCCTGTTGAGTACGCAGGTTTACGCCGCAGACACCGCGCAACCTGGTAAAGGTATCTCCGTTATTCCGGTGCAAAGCACCATCTCCGAAGAAACGTTCCAGACGCTGCTGGTCAGCCGCGCGTTGGAAAAGCTGGGCTATGACGTGCAGCCTCCACGTGAAGTGGACTACAACGTGGCCTACACCTCAATTGCCTCCGGCGATGCGACGTTTATTGCCGTGAACTGGGATCCGCTGCACGCCGATCAGTACAAAGCCGCGGGCGGGGATGCGAAATTCTACCGTCAGGGTGAATATGTCTCCGGTGCTGCACAAGGTTATTTGATCGATAAGAAAACGGCTGAGAAATATAAAATCACCAATATTGCGCAGCTAAAAGATCCGAAAATCGCCAAGCTGTTTGATACCAACGGTGACGGCAAAGCCGATCTGACGGGCTGTACGCCGGGCTGGGGATGTGAAGCGGCGATTAATCATCACCTGCCTGCCTATGGCTTAACCAACACGGTAGAACATAATCAGGGTAACTATGCGGCGATGATTGCCGATACCATCACCCGTTATAAAGAAGGTAAACCGATTCTGTACTACACGTGGACGCCGTACTGGGTCAGTGATGTGCTGGTGCCGGGACGTGACGTAGTCTGGTTGCAGGTGCCTTTCTCTTCCCAACCGGGAGAAATGAAGGATGTCAGCACCAAACTGCCTAACGGGGCTGACTATGGCTTCCCTGTCAACACAATGAAGATTGCCGCGAATAAAGCGTGGGCCGAGAAAAACCCAGCTGCGGCGAAACTGTTCGCTATCATGAAGCTGCCGATTGCTGACGTAAATGCGCAGAACCTGCGTATGCACGAAGGCCAGGGTTCACAGAAAGATATCGAACGTCATGTTGATGGCTGGATCAAAGCCCACCAGCAGCTGTTTGACGGCTGGGTGAAAACCGCTGCTGACGCCGCGAAATAATCACCGGTAGACGAGCGCCCCTTTCACAGAAAGGGGCGTTTTTTATTGATGGGCGATAATTACGGCAGGTTAACGATTTCGACCCAGTTCGCGCCTTTTCCAGTCGGATATTGCCCGACTCGCACTAAATCTCCGTTATCCTGATTGATGCGATACACCGACAGCGATGTCGATTTTTCGCCGCTGGCGATCAGGAATTTCCCGCTTGGATCGATCTGAATACCGCGCGGCTGCGTTTCCGTCGGGTAGCGCGTAATGTATTGCAGCTGTCCAGTTTTCGGTTCTACCCGCAGCAGCGCAATCGTGCTTTTGGTGCGTTCCGATACGTACAGGAATTTTCCATTTGGCGTCAGACGTAAATCTGCGCTCCATATCTGTGGGCGGCTGTCTGTGCTATTTTTATCCGGCGTAACGGTTCCCGCTCGCATCCCCGCATCGGCTGGTACGGTGTCCGTGTAATCCAACAGCGTGAGCTGCCCTGTATTTTCATTCAACGCCAGACGCGCGACTTTGCCGGACAGTTCATTGCTCACGTAGAGCGTTTTATTATCTGGCGATAGCACCAGATGGCGCGGCCCGTTTCCTTTAGGTAGCTTAATTTCTGCCGGTTCATTTGGCGTCAGCGTGCCGGTTTTCTCATCAAACCGGAACTGTACGATTTGGTCGCTGCCCAGATTGCTGGCAAAAACGAATTTATTTTTGCGATCGGCAATAATACTGTGTGCCTTCTCGCCTGTCGGCACCACCGTGACCGCACTCGCGTTCACTTTACCGTCTTTATCAATGCCATTAACCGCGACTTTATTACCGCCGTACGAGGCGCTGAACAGCCACTTTCCCGTACGGTCCGTCGAGATGTAGGCCATGCTGTCCGGCAGTTCAGCTTTGCCTAATGGGCTCAGCGCACCGCTTTTAGGGTCGATTTTATAGCTAACCGCCGAGTAAGGAATGCCGCGCGTCGCAGCATAAAGGAAGGATTTATCCGGGCTAACGGCCATCGGCATCACTTTCGCGCCTGCGGCGGCTTTCCCAGTAGCGGTTAATTCACCGCTTTGCGTATTGAGTGTGTAGGCATCAATTGCGCCGTCAGTGGCAGCAGAAACGTAAACGGCCGTTACCGCCTGCGCGCCCATCGACCACAGTGCAGCTGCGGGCAGAAGTGCACATCCCATTAACACTGCAACGCTTTTTTTCTTAACTACCTGATAATGCTTAAGCATAATGTCCCCTGTCGATGATGTTATGACGCTGGCGATAAGCTAAATCAATATCATTAAAAACAAAACAAACTTAAGAAGCGTAAAGATATTCTGGTATCTCATTAGGCTCTGCCGGATACTATACCCTCAGTTTTTAACATCATATTAACGTTCACACTATGTCTCTTCAGCAACAATCTGTATCACCCCAGCCGCAACCGGGGCTTAGCCTGTCTTTGACCCTGATTATGTCTGTCGCGACCGGTCTTGCCGTCGCCAGTAACTATTATGCCCAGCCGCTGCTGGAGACCATTGCCAGAGTTTTTGCGCTTTCCGTCAATCAGGCTGGGTTTATTGTCACCGCTGCGCAGTTGGGTTATGCCGTCGGTCTGCTGTTTTTGGTGCCGCTAGGGGATATGTTTGAACGCCGGACGCTGATTGTCGGCATGACGTTACTCGCCGCAGGCGGGATGCTGATCACCGCCTCTGCGCCCACGCTTTGGATCATGATTGCGGGTACAGCGTTAACTGGGCTGTTATCTGTTGTTGCACAGCTGCTGGTGCCTCTCGCCGCCACGCTGGCGACGCCGGAAACGCGCGGTAAAGTCGTTGGCACGATTATGAGTGGCCTGCTGCTGGGGATTCTGCTGGCGCGTACCGTCGCGGGTGCACTGGCTTCACTCGGTGACTGGCGCACCGTGTACTGGGTTGCCAGCACGCTGATGGTTATCATGGCGCTGATTCTGTGGCGGGCATTGCCGCGCATTCCTCAGCAAAACACGCTGAACTATCCGCAACTGCTCGTCTCAATCTTCCGCCTGTTCTCCACCACCCCGCTGCTGCGCACGCGTGCCATCCTGGGCTGTCTGTCCTTTGCTAACTTCAGCATTCTATGGACGTCAATGGCCTTCCTGCTGGCCTCACCGCCATACGGTTATTCCGAAGGCGTTATCGGCCTGTTCGGTTTGGTTGGTGCAGCCGGAGCCTTAGCGGCATCACGCGCTGGGCGTTTAGTCGATCAGGGCAAAGCCAAGCCGACCACCAGCGTAGGGATTATCCTGCTTTTGCTGTCGTGGGGCTTTATCGCGCTCGGTATTCATTCCGTGGAAGCGCTGCTCATTGGCATCATCGTGCTGGATCTGGCGGTTCAGGGCGTACACGTCACCAACCAGAGCGTGATCTACCGTATGATGCCCGAAGCGCGTAATCGCCTGACATCAGGCTACATGACCAGCTATTTTATCGGCGGCGCGTTGGGTTCGCTTCTTTCCGCCTCGGCTTACCAGCAGTGGGGCTGGCTTGGGGTCTGTGCCGCGGGCGGCATCATCAGCCTGTTGAATCTGCTGGTGTGGTGGCGAAGCCATCATCACGAAACGCAGGAAGCGATGGCGGCACTATAAACCTTCATATTTGCAACACAGACCTTCGTATTTGCCACACGCTCGCGTGAGACTGTCTTATTTGAGACCGTTTCTCGCGAGAAAATTACGCCCGATATCATTGCATCAAAAACCATCACGCCTGTTACGCAATAACGTGAAATTCCGGTGACGCTTTGCTAGTGTTATCGATTAATTTCCTTTAAGAACAAAACATACCAAGCTAGTGAAGACATTAACCTCATCTGCACCGACAAAATCTGCGTCTTTTAGCGAAGGCGTATTTGACAGCCTGCCGATTGTTATCGGCTACATGCCCGTCGCATTCGCGTTTGGCATGAACGCCGTCAAGCTAGGTTTTACCCCGTTGGAAGGCATTTTCCTTTCTTGCATCATTTACGCGGGGGCCAGCCAGTTCGTCATCACCGCCCTGCTCAGCGCAGGCATGTCCATCTGGGTGGCGGCATTGACCGTCATGGCGATGGATGTGCGCCATGTGCTGTATGGACCCGCGTTACGGCATCGTATTGCGCAGCGGCTGCCGACCCGAAAAACCGCGCTGTGGGCGTTCGGCCTGACGGACGAAGTCTTTGCCGCAGCCGCCACCCGACTCGCGAAAGATAACCGCCGCTGGTCAGAAGAGTGGATGATGGGCGTGTCGCTGCTCGCCTGGCTCTCATGGGTGCTCGGTACGGTGATCGGAGCCGTGTTCGGTAACGGCCCGTTGAATGATTACCCTGCCGTCGAAGCAGCGCTGTCTTTCATGCTGCCCGCACTTTTCCTGAGCTTTTTACTCGCGTCCTTCCGGCGGAAGCAGAGTCTGGTCGTCGCCTGCGCGCTCGGCGGCGCGCTGCTTGGTCTGCTGCTTTCCTCCATCCCAGCCGCAATACTGTTCGGCATTCTCAGCGGCTGTCTGGCTTCGCTGGTTAATCCTGCCACGCCACAGGTGAACGCATGAGTACAGAAGTCATTCTTATCGGGCTGATTGTCGGGCTGGTGAACTACCTCTTCCGCTATCTGCCGCTACGGCTGAGCGCCTCACGCGCTTCCGGTTCGCTGCAACGCGGTAAAAAAGCACTGTTGCTTGATAGCATCGGTATTGCCTCCATTTGTGCGCTGCTGATTGTTTCCAGCGTGCCGGATATTCTCGCGCATCGTGAAAAGCTGCTGCCAACGCTGGTAGGATTCATTACGCTGACCGCCTGTTTTTATAAAATCCGCAGTATCGTCTTATCAACGTTACTGGGTGCGCTCTGCTACGGCATTGCCTTTAAGCTGCTTTGAATCCGCCGTGAGAATTATCATATAACATTTTGATTTAAATAAGGTAAGTGGTGAATAATCTTCATTTTAAGCGATTGTCCGCTTACTTTCTGTCACATAAATAAGCACAATTTCCCACCCGAATGCCGTTTACCCATTTAGTAACATTAGTTACTATGCATACCGTGATTAATGAGGTTTATATAAAAAATGGACAGTTCATTCACTCCTATAGAACAAATGCTCGACCTGCGTGCTTCGCGTAAGCCCGACTTCCCGCGTCAGGAAGTGCTACTGCTACGTTTATTCATGCACGTTCAGGGCAAAATCCTGGAACACAGAAACAGAATGCTGAAAGAACAGGGCATCAATGAAACCCTTTTCATGGCATTGCTGACGCTGGAATCTCAAGAGTCTTATAGCATTCAGCCCTCTGAACTCAGTGCCGCGCTGGGATCGTCACGCACTAACGCGACGCGCATTGCCGACGATCTGGAGAAAAGAGGCTGGATTGAACGACGTGAGAGCAGTAGCGACAGACGCTGCCTGCATCTGCATCTGACAGAAGAAGGCAAAGCATTTCTGGGTCAACTGATTCCACCGCAGCATCATAGCCTCCATGTGCTTTGCTCCGTGCTTGAATCTGGTGAGCAAAAGCAGCTCGAAAGCTTGATGAGAAAGCTGCTGGTCCGGCTGGATGAGATGGACGAGTCAGTCAACGAATAACAGAAAAAACAACAACAAAAACAATAGTCAGCACCTTTCCACCCGGAATGACCCGATGCTTATGTATCGGGCGGGGGCGTTTTGCTGCGAAAAATAGGCATGACCTCTCCGCAACCGCGACATGCGGCTTAGCAAAACGGCAATCTCACGCTCCGGGCGGGCGGCCTTAAGCCTCCCGAGCCGCACAGCAAAATGAATTCATTGCGACTATCGCCAGACTGCTCTGTCTGGTGCGATAGCCGATACAAAGAAAATAAAAAGAGAGAGAAGAGCATGAGTGAAAGTGTGGAAAATCAGGTGCCACAGACGCCACAGAAAAACAAAAAACAGCAGCGCAAACGCGTGTTATCACTTCTGACGTTTATTTTCGTCGTGCTAGGCTGTGCCTGGCTGGTTTACTGGTTCCTGGTGCTCAGACATCACCAAAGCACCGACGATGCCTACGTCGCAGGCAATCAGATTCAGATCATGGCGCAGGTCAGCGGCAGCGTCACCCATGTTAACGTCGACAATACCGATTTTGTTAAGCAGGGACAGGTGCTGGTGGAGTTAGATCCGACCGATGCCCAGCAGGCGTTTGAACGCGCGAAAACCGGGCTGGCCAACAGCGTCCGCCAGACGCACCAGTTGATCATCAACAGTAAGCAGTATCAGGCCAATATTGAACTGCGCCAAACCGAGCTGAACAAGGCACAAAGTGACTTGAGCCGCCGGGAAGCACTCGGCAGCGCCAATGCTATCGGGCGTGAAGAAGTGCAGCATGCTCGTGATGCCGTCGCAACCGCTAAAGCCGCACTGGAAGTCGCCAGACAGCAATATCAGGCGAATCAGGCAATGATTCTGGATACGCCGCTTGAGAAGCAACCCGCCATACAGCAAGCCTCCGTAGAAATGCGCGATGCCTGGCTAGCGCTGCAGCGTACCAAGATCGTCAGCCCGATTGACGGCTATGTCTCACGCCGCAGCGTGCAGATTGGGGCGCGTATCTCTTCGACATCAGCGCTGATGGCCGTCGTTCCTGCCAATCACCTGTGGGTCGATGCGAACTTCAAAGAGACACAGTTAGCCAATATGCGTATCGGCCAACCGGCTACCGTGATCGCGGATATCTACGGTGACGACGTCGTGTATCAGGGAAAAGTGGTCGGTCTCGATATGGGTACCGGTAGCGCGTTCTCTCTGCTGCCTGCGCAGAACGCGACGGGCAACTGGATCAAGGTCGTGCAGCGCCTGCCCGTGCGTATTGAGATCGATCCGAAGCAAGTCGCCGAACATCCGTTGCGTATCGGTCTGTCCGCGCTGGTTAATGTCGATACTGCCAATACCGAAGGCAGCGCGTTAGCAGAAACCTCACGCACCACGCCGGCCTACCAAAGTGATGCGCTGACGTTAGATCTCACGCCTGTTAATCAGGAAATCAGCGCCATTATTCAGGCGAACGCCGGTTAAGCTGGCAGGAGAGAAACGTGCAGAGAGAACCGCTTAAAGGCGCGAGTCTGGCCTGGATGACCGTTGCTCTGTCGCTGGCAACGTTTATGCAGGTGCTGGACTCCACCATCGCCAACGTCGCTATTCCGACCATCGCCGGTAATCTGGGTGCGTCCAACTCACAGGGAACGTGGGTCATCACCTCGTTCGGGGTCGCCAACGCCATCTCTATTCCTATTACCGGCTGGCTGGCCAAACGGTTTGGGGAAGTCCGCCTCTTTCTGTGGTCAACGGCGCTCTTCGCCCTGACATCCTGGCTGTGCGGAATATCCACCAGCCTGGAAATGCTGATTTTCTCCCGCGTGTTGCAGGGGATTGTCGCCGGGCCGCTGATCCCGCTGTCACAGAGTCTGTTGCTCAGCAATTATCCCCCCGCCAAACGCAGTATCGCCTTGGCGCTGTGGTCCATGACCGTGGTCGTCGCGCCAATCTGTGGCCCGATTCTGGGCGGCTGGATTAGCGACAACTATCACTGGGGCTGGATATTCTTCATCAACGTTCCGTTGGGCATCGCCGTGGTATTTATTGCTATGCAAACGCTGCGCGGGCGAGAAACCAAAACCGAGATCAAACCCATCGATACCATCGGGCTGGCGTTGCTGGTTGTCGGCATCGGCAGCCTACAGATGATGCTCGACCGCGGAAAAGAGCTGGACTGGTTTAACTCGACGGAGATCATCACGCTAACCGTAGTGGCGGTGATTGCAATCGCGTTCCTGATTGTCTGGGAGCTAACGGACGACCACCCGGTGGTGGATTTGTCGCTGTTTAAGTCGCGCAACTTCACCATTGGCTGTCTGTGTATCAGCCTCGCCTACATGTTTTACTTCGGGGCGATCGTACTCTTGCCGCAGCTATTGCAGGAGGTGTATGGCTATACCGCCACCTGGGCGGGGCTGGCATCCGCACCCGTTGGGTTGATGCCAGTAGTGCTGTCGCCGATTATCGGTCGATTTGCTCCGCGTCTGGATATGCGCAAACTGGTGACGTTCAGCTTTATCATGTACGCCGTCTGTTTCTACTGGCGAGCGTATACCTTCGAGCCGGGCATGGATTTTGGCGCATCGGCCTGGCCGCAGTTCGTTCAGGGGTTTGCCGTCGCCTGCTTCTTCATGCCGCTGACGACCATCACGCTGTCTGGGCTGCCACCGGAGCGTTTGGCAGCAGCATCGAGTTTGTCGAACTTTACCCGAACGCTGGCGGGATCGATCGGGACATCGATTACCACCACGCTCTGGACACAGCGTGAATCGCTGCACCATGCGCATCTGACGGAATCTATCACACCGTATAATCCGATCGCGCAGGAAACGTACCAGCAGCTTCAGGCGATGGGAATGAGCCAAACGCAGGCCTCGGCCTACATCGCAGAGCAGATTACCGCACAGGGGCTGATTATCTCCGCCAACGAAATCTTCTGGGCGGCAGCCGCCGTATTTTTGGTTCTGCTGGTGCTGGTCTGGTTCGCTAAACCGCCCTTTACCACTGGCGGTGGAGGCGGTGGCGCGCACTAACTCGCCGTAAGCGTTCTTTCCCCTTCTGTCAGCAACGGGCCGAAGGGGAATTCTCTTTTCCCCTTCAACCGTCCCCTGATGACTCAAATACATATCCCCTTCTTATAGCGCTGTAGCGAATAAGGATTTACAGATTCGGGATAAACATATTTTCACATTCCGATTACAATGCGCCTCTTTTATTCGGGGATTAAGTGGTTCTTCTATGTCACAGGTTTTACATTTCATTTTGGCAACGGCAGCCATTTTTTTGCTGGCACTGCTCGTCAGTCACGACAGAAAACGCATCCGACTGCGCTTTATTGTGCAACTGCTGGTGATTGAAATTTTGCTGGCCTATTTCCTTTTGCATTCCAGTATCGGGCTTAACGCGATTAGCTCCTTTGCCGGGTTGTTTGAAAAGCTATTATCTTTCGCCAATCAAGGAACCGACTTTGTGTTTGGCGGGATGAACGCACAAGGGCTTTCCTTTATCTTCCTCAACGTGCTCTGCCCTATCGTCTTTATTTCCGCCCTGATCGGTATTTTGCAGCACTGGCGAATTTTGCCGCTGATTATCAAAGGCATCGGTACTCTGCTGTCTAAGGTCAACGGGATGGGGAAACTGGAGTCGTTTAACGCCGTGAGTACGCTGATGCTCGGGCAGTCAGAGAACTTTATCGTCTATAAAGGCATCATCGCTGACATGTCGCCACGGCGGATGTACACGATGGCAGCGACGGCAATGTCGACCGTGTCCATGTCGATCATCAGCGCCTACATGACCATGCTGGACGCCAAATATGTCGTCGCCGCGCTGATTCTGAATATGTTCAGCACCTTTATCATTCTGTCAATCATCAACCCTTATCAGCCTGACGACGAGCCAGAACTGAAGCTGGAAAAGCTGCATGAAGACCAAAGCTTCTTTGAAATGCTGGGGGAATACATTCTTGCCGGGTTTAAAGTGGCGATGATTATCATGGCGATGCTGATCGGCTTCGTGGCCTTGATTGCCGCCGTGAATGCGCTGTTCAGCACCGTCTTCGGCATTAGCTTCCAAGCGATTATGGGCTATGTCTTTTCACCGTTAGCCTGGCTGATCGGCATTCCGTCTTCCGATATTCTGAACGCGGGCAGCATCATGGCGACCAAGCTGGTGGCGAATGAATTCGTTGCCATGATCGAACTGAAGAAGATCGCGGCAGAGATGTCGACACGCGGCTTGGGCATTTTGTCCGTATTCCTGATTTCCTTCGCTAACTTCGCGTCAATCGGCATTATCGCGGGCGCAATCAAAGGACTGAATGAAGCGCAGGGCAACGTGGTATCACGCTTTGGCCTGAAGCTGGTTTATGGTTCTACGCTGGTGAGTTTACTGTCTGCGGCAGTAGCGGGACTGGTGCTGTAATATTTGTATATTGAAAATAATCAGCCCCTGAAAAGGGGCTGATGAAAAAATCAGAAAGCGACGCAGACGGGAGCATCAATCCGCATGACGGATTCCTGCGCGAAACGTGATTTGTAGATGGTACGCAGCGCTTCAATATCACGCTCTTTATCAGCACCGTGAATCAACATCAGCGCCTTGCTGTTCTCTCGGGCAACCACGCCATCGTTCCCTAGCCATTGTCCTTTGGCATCAAACACCGTCAGCCCTTCTTTAAAGCGTGGCGTAACGTCACCATCCAAAAACGCTTTCCATTCGGCCTCTGAAATCACTGGGCCAGCAGGACGGTTCAAACCAAAATAAAGCGTGGTCTGCACCTGCTTATCGCCAATCTGACACGCATCAGCGGCTGACGTAGCGGCAACGGACGAGTGCGGCAGCGAATGGCAACCGCTTACCAGCAATGTACCCAACAGCAACGATACCGCGATAACTTTCTGCTTCATCAATCGTCCTCTCATCCGTGGTGATACCGACTCAGGGAGCCAATTCTCCCTGAGCGTCGATGCGTGATATCAGGCCTGATTCTGTCGCCACCACTCGGACAGCAAAATGCCCGTTGCGACCGAAATATTCAGACTTTCAACTTTACCGGTGCCGCCGATAGAGACTTTTACGTCCCCCTGTTGCCAGGCGCTATCCGACAGACCATCACCTTCCTGACCCAGCACGATCACAGTTTTCGCCGGAAGCGTCGCTTGCGACAATGCCGTGCCTTTATGGCTGGAGGTGGTCACGATGGTGTAGCCTGCGTTACGGAACTCTGTCAGCACGGACAGGAAATCGTCAGCGTTAATCGCTTTAACGTGTTCCGCACCGCCTTCTGCCGTGCGCACGGCCGCGCCGGATTCCAGCAGCGCCGCATCTTGTACCAGCACACCTTTCACGCCGAAATGCGCGCAGCTACGCATAATGCCGCCGAGGTTGTGCGGGTTACCCACATCTTCCAGCGCCAGTACACAGTCTTGCTCGCCAGCCGTTTTCAGGTACTCACGCACATCCAGTCCCTGACGCTTTTTAATCAGGAAACAAACACCGCCGTGGTGCTCAGTGCCGGAAGCCTTAATCAGCTCGTCCTCTTCCACAACGTGGTAAGCCTTGCGGTTTGCCGCCATCCAGCGCAGTGCATCGCGGAAACGCGGCGTCACTTCTTGCAGGAACCAGGCACGAACGATCACTTCAGAGCGGTTTTTAAACAGCGCCTGACAGGCATTCTCACCGTAGACACGTGTTTCTTCCTGACGCTGGCGACGCAGTTGCTCAGGATCGATATGGCTCTTGCCAGCGATCCCGCCATGGTCCGGCGTTTCACTGTCACTTGGCGCACGAGACACGGTTTTCCACGGGGATTCATACCCTCCCGTCTCTTCACCGCGTGGACGACGCGGACGATCGCCACTACGTTCGTTACGATCTTTATTGCCCCACGGCGATTTCGCATTGCTATCGCCGTCGCGGGACGGATTTTCCCGGGCATAGCGCGGGTTAACGTCGCGCGGATGCTTCGGCTTTTCGCGTTGATCGCGAGAGCCACCGCCATCACGCCGATCGCCACGGCGATCTTTGTCAGTTGGGCGCTTGTTTTTATTCTCTTTCTCGCCCTCATCATCACTACGGACGTACATCACACGGACTTTGCCGCTTTTACTATTGAATGAATCGCTCATTGTTCTCTCCACCTACGCGCTGGGCGCGAAGATTACCTTATGTACACCCGCTTAGCCACACGCTTGTGGTAAAAGAGCGCTAACAGTCAGAAGCTATTGTAGCTATTGGGCAAACCACGTTGTTGCCATAATGTCTCCCCACCATAATTTATTCACGCTTAAGCAACATGCCGTTGACTTTCCAATGCCGCATTGCGCGCATTTTATCAGCGACATCTCTATTTTAGCCCTTTTATCTGAGGCCCTGTTATGAATACGGTATGTGGATCTTGCCAAACAACCAATCGCCTGCCAGAAGAGCGTGTTGATGACCATGCAAAGTGTGGTCGTTGCGGAGAAACCTTATTCAGCGGTGACGTTACCAATGCCACAGAAACGACGCTCGATAAGCTGTTACAGGACGATCTTCCCATCGTGATCGATTTCTGGGCGCCTTGGTGTGGCCCCTGCGTCAACTTTGCCCCGGTGTTTGAAAATGTCGCGCAAGAGCGTAGCGGGAAAGTCCGCTTTATTAAGGTCAATACCGAAGCCGAACCGGCGCTCAGCGCACGTTTCCGCATCCGCAGTATTCCAACCCTCATGATCTTTAAACAGGGCCAGATGGTCGACATTCTCAACGGCGCGCTGCCAAAAGCACAGTTCGAGAGCTGGCTGGACGAATCGCTGTAGAGAATTAGGGTAGGAGCGTAGGTATTATTGCCTCCTACCCTTTTGGTCAACCCGCCTGTCGATTAGAATGTCGCCTTTCTGAATCAGCTTCTCAATGATGAAAACGAAGCAGGTTCGTTGCAGAATCTCATGGCGTCATCTATTTCATGCTCAACCATCCTTTAATGGTCAACCGTCCCCTCATGGACAATGCCGTACTCCGTCTGCGCCAGCAACGTCTTGAGCAGTCAACCAAACCGTTCCGCGCCCGTGGCTGCCGCGTAGTACGCTGTCAGCAGTGTTTATTACCCGCAACTAACTGTCTGTGCCACACCATTCAGGCACAGCAATCTCGCAGCCGCGTCTGTCTGGTAATGTTTGATACCGAACCGTTAAAGCCAAGCAATACCGGACGCCTCATTGCCGATATTCTGCCCGAGACACAGGCGTTTCGCTGGTCACGCACCGAGCCCGATCCCAAGTTGCTTGCTGCCCTGCAAAACCCGGACGTTCAGCCGTATCTGGTTTTCCTTGCCGATGCCGCGGAAGAAGGACGTCAGGTGTTTCACCAGCTTCCCGCAACGGAAAAGCCCGCGCTATTTGTCTTACTCGATGGTACGTGGCCGGAAGCGCGTAAAATGTTCCGCAAAAGCCCTTATCTGGACAACCTGCCGATCCTGTCGCTGAATGTAGAGGCACTTTCCCGCTATCAACTGCGTGAAGCCAGTAGTGCAGGACAGCATTGTACCGCCGAAATTGCCATCGCCCTGCTCGCACAGGCGGGGGATATCGTCGCGGCCGACGCGCTATCACAGCATTTTGACCGTTTCCGGCGACACTATCTGGCTGGGAAATCACACCACAGCTTGCGGGAAAATTTACCCATCGTCACAGCACAAGCGGCAGAAAGCGTTTAGTATCAAAGGAGATTGATCTAAAGGAGTGACGCATGAGCCAGCGCGGATTGGAAGCACTGTTACGCCCTAAGTCTATCGCCGTTCTCGGCGCGTCAGAAAAACCGGGACGAGCCGGTTTTCTGATGATGAAAAATCTGCTGGACGGCCATTTCAGCGGTCCTGTGCTGCCTGTTACACCGAAATATCGTGCCGTTTGCGGCGTACTGGCCTACCCGACGGTCGCCAGCCTGCCGATGACGCCCGATCTTGCCGTGATTTGCACCAACGCCAGCCGTAATCTGACGCTGTTAGAAGAACTGGGACAGAAAGGCTGCAAAACCGTCATCATCCTCTCCGCGCCGCCGACCCAGTTCAGCGAATTAAAGGCCTGCGCCGTGCGCTATCACATGCGCCTGCTTGGCCCCAACAGCCTCGGGTTACTCGCTCCCTGGCAAGGCCTGAATGCCAGTTTCTCCCCAGTCCCGATTATGAAAGGCAAATTGGCATTTATTTCGCAGTCGGCCGCCGTGTCCAACACCATACTGGACTGGGCACAGCAGCGCGGTATTGGCTTTTCCTATTTCATCGCTCTGGGCGACAGCCTGGATATCGATGTCGACGACCTGTTAGATTTTCTGGCACGCGATGGTAAAACCAGTGCGATTCTGCTGCATCTGGAACATATCAGCGATGCGCGCCGCTTTCTTTCTGCCTCCCGTAGCGCATCCCGAAATAAACCGATACTGGTGATAAAAAGCGGGCGCAGCCAGCAGGCACAGCAACTGTTGAATGACCAGCGCCACGGTCTGGATGCCGCCTACGACGCAGCAATTCAACGCGCAGGCTTACTGCGGGTACGGGATACGCATGAGCTTTTTTCTGCAGTGGAAACGTTAAGCCACCTGCGGCCGCTGCGCGGTGAACGTTTGATGCTGGTGAGCAACGGTGCGTCGCCCGCCGCACAGGCACTGGATCAGCTCCTCAGCCGACAAGGCAAGCTCGCCCAACTCAGCGAGGCAACCCGACAAGCGCTACAGGAAGCGCTGCCGCCAACCGTCATTATCGGTAATCCACTCGATCTGCGTGATGACGCAACCGCAGCCCGCTATCAGACAGCGGTTTCGGTATTACTGGACAGCGATGAAGTCGATGCACTCTTAATCATTCACGCGCCCAGCGCCGCTGCTCCGAGTACAGATAGCGCTGCGCAATTGATTACGCTCTTCCAACAGCATCCGCGTGGGAAGAGAATTACGCTGCTGACCAACTGGTGCGGTGAATTCTCCTCTCAGGAAGCGCGACGCTTGTTTAACGATGCAGGCATTCCGACCTATCGCACGCCGGAAGGCGCGGTTACGGCATTTATGCATATCGTCGAATATCGGCGTAATCAGAAACAGCTAAAGGAAACCCCGGCGCTGCCGCTGAATTTAGGCATCAACGCCAGTCAGGCACATGCGCTGATTCATCAGGCGCTGTCAGACGGCGTGACGCAACTCGATACGCATGAAGTTCAGCCCATCCTGCAAGCCTACGGTTTGGATACGTTACCCACCTGGATCGCGGGCGACAGCGCAGAAACCGTCCATATCGCCGAACAAATTGGCTACCCAGTCGCGATTAAGCTGAGATCGCCCGATATTCCGCATAAATCGGAAGTTCAGGGCGTCATGCTGTACCTGAGAACCGCCAGAGAAGTCCAGCAGGCGGCAGAGGCTATTCTTGACCGAGTGAAACGCACCTACCCACAGGCACGCATTTACGGTCTGCTCGTGCAGAGCATGGCAAATCGCGCTGGTGCGCAGGAGCTTAGGATTGCCGTCGAGCAGGATCCCGTTTTCGGACCGCTGATTATGCTAGGAGAAGGCGGCGTTGAGTGGCGAGAAAAACAGGCCGCCGTCGCCCTGCCTCCGCTGAATATGACGCTGGCCCGCTATTTGGTGCTGCAAGCGGTGAAAGGCGGCAAGATTCGGGAATACAGCGCGCTGCGTCCGCTGGACATTCCCGCGCTCAGCCGCTTGCTGGTTCAGGTATCCAACCTGATTCTCGACTGCCCTGAAATTTCCCGGTTAGACATTCATCCTCTGCTGGCATCCGGGGACACCTTTACGCTGCTGGATGTCACGCTACATCTGACGCCGTTCAGTGGCGATCCGCAGTCAAGGCTGGCAATCCGCCCTTATCCACACGAGCTGGAAGAAACGGTTACCCTCAAAAATGGTGATAGCTGTCTGTTTCGGCCAATTTTGCCGGAAGATGAACCGCTGCTCAGTTCGTTCATTGCAAGAGTGACGAAAGAAGACCTGTATTACCGTTATTTCAGCGAAATTAATGAATTTACTCACGAAGACTTAGCCAATATGACACAAATTGACTACGATCGTGAGATGGCATTCGTTGCCGTGCGCCAGCTCGGTGAGGAGACTGAGATTATTGGCGTGACGCGTGCGATTTCCGATCCGGATAATACGGATGCAGAATTTGCCGTGCTAGTGCGATCCGATCTAAAAGGGCTGGGCCTTGGCAGACGCCTGTTGGAAAAGCTGATTGATTACGCCAAAGCGCATGGTCTCTCCCGCTTGACCGGCATCACCATGCCGCATAATCAAGGCATGATCCAGCTGTCCAAAAAGCTCGGTTTTCACATTGACGTACAATTAGAAGAGGGAATTGTGACGCTGGAATTGCCACTGAAGAATTGATAGCAAGACGTGACATGACTCTTGCAACGGGAATTGTGATACCGATTCAATGGCAAAACAGACTCACAACAGCTGGAAAGTAATGGTATTATCGCCCATTCGGCTACTCCTTAACTTTTGATAATGACCAGAAGGTCATATACCCTAATGCAGCTCGACGTATGGTGGGTATAAACTGATGAGAGAAGAAACGCACTGTGATGCTGTCAAATTTTAAACGCAATAAATACCAACAGCACCTTGCACAACTGCCCAGAATTCCCCAGAACGCAGATGATGTTCAGACGTTGCATTCGCCTGAACTTTTCCGCACGACGCTGATCAACGCCATTTTGAGTGCTAAAAAACGCATCTATATCGTGGCGTTATATCTTGAGCGCGATGATGGCGGGATGGGAGTTCTATCCGCAATTTATGAAGCCAAACGGCAGTGCCCAGAGCTGGATGTCCGCGTTCTAGTAGACTGGCATCGTGCTCAGCGCGGCAGGATCGGCGCAGCAGCAGAAAATACCAATGCCGACTGGTATTGCGATATGGCGAAAAAACATCCAGACACGCATTTCCCTATCTATGGTATTCCGGTCAACACACGCGAAGCATTGGGCGTGCTGCACCTGAAAGGATTTGTTGTCGATGACACGGTCATCTACAGCGGGGCCAGCCTGAATGATGTTTATCTGCACCAACATCAGAAATACCGTTATGACCGCTATCAGCTAATTCATAACCCGGTATTGGCCGATACGATGGTGCAATATATCCAGACCATGCTGACAGCTCCGGCAGTACAGCGATTGGATCATACCGATCGCCCGAAAAGTCTGGAAATAAAAAATGATATCAAGCAGTTCCGCCAGACGTTACGTACTGCCAATTATCAAGCTCCGGAACACAGCACGGACGCGAACGAATTAACCGTCACGCCACTGGTCGGGTTAGGAAAACAAAGCCCGCTGAATAAGACCATACATCACCTGATGTATTGCGCTGATGAGCATGTGGTTATCTGCACCCCGTATTTCAACCTGCCAGCGTTGCTGGTGAGAAATATCATTCGGCTATTGCGAGACGGTAAAAAAATAGAAATTATTATCGGTGATAAGACCGCTAACGACTTCTATATTCCAGAAGATCAGCCTTTCAAAATCATCGGCGCGTTACCGTATCTCTATGAGATAAACCTTCGCCGTTTCCTGAGCCGGCTGGAGCGCTACATTGAGAATCAGCAGCTTGTTGTGCGGCTATGGAAAGACGGTGACAATAGCTTCCACTTGAAAGGCATGTGGGTAGATGACAAGTGGCAACTGTTGACGGGAAATAACCTTAACCCACGCGCATGGCGTCTGGATCTGGAAAATGCCATCCTGATTCACGATCCTCAGAAGGTTCTATTGCAACAACGTCTGGACGAGTTGGACACGATCAGGACGCATACTCACGTCGTACAAAGCTATACGGAACTGGAGAGCATTGCGCAATATCCAGTGAAAGTCCGCAAACTGATACGACGTTTGCGCCGTATTCGTATCGATCGGCTCATCAGTCGTATTCTCTAAGACCCGAGATCTGCTTTAAAAAAACCTCGGAAGCCGAGGTTTTTTATTGTCATTTGGGAACCTGGCCGGTGCAACTACCGGCTAGGTGTTATGGCAGCGGTCGGAAAACTAAAGCTTCATTCCCTTGCCTCTGCGATGTAGCGTCAATGACACAATAAACGCAATTGCTCCCATCACTGATACATACCAAAAGAAAGCCGTTTCCATACCAAACGATTTCAGCGAAAGTGCAACATACTCAGCCGAACCACCAAAGAGTGCATTAGCAACCGCATAAGATAAGCCGACGCCCAACGCCCGGACTTCAGGCGGGAACATCTCTGCTTTTAAAATCCCGCTGATAGACGTGTAGAAACTAACAATAATCAGTGAAAGCATCACCAACGAGAAAGCAATGATAGGGCTAGTTACACTCTGCAGTATCGTCAGAATTGGAACCGTCAGCAATGCCGCAAGCCCGCCGAAACAGAGCATGGAGCTACGACGGCCAATCTTATCCGACAGCGCGCCAAAGAACGGCTGTAGCAGCATAAAAATAAACAGTGCGAGGGTCATTAACCCGCTAGCCGTTTTCGCATCCATTCCTGCTGTATTCACCAGATACTTTTGCATGTAAGTGGTAAACGTATAAAAAGCTAAAGAACCACCGGCCGTAAAACCCAGTACGGTAATAAAGGCGCGGCGATGTTTCCACAAACCCGCAAGTGAGCCAGCATCTTTATGTCCGCGAGTCGTTTTATCAGACGTTTCATTCAAAGAGCGACGTAAATAAAGCGCGACAATCGCTAAAATAGCGCCGAGAGCAAAAGGAATACGCCATCCCCACGCCCGCAAATCTTCATCACTCAGTATCTGTTGTAATATCACAACGACTAACAGCGCCAGCAGTTGGCCGCCAATCAGCGTGACATACTGGAAAGAAGCATAGAATCCTTTCCGTCCCTCAACGGCAACTTCACTCATATACGTTGCGCTAGTGCCGTATTCTCCACCGACAGAAAGTCCCTGAAATAAGCGGGCTAATAACAGTAAAAAGGGAGCCCAGGTGCCAATGGTTTCATATCCTGGTAAACATGCAATAACCAGAGATCCAAAGCACATCATGCAAACCGAAATTAGCATTGAATTTTTACGACCATGCTTGTCTGCAATGTAACCGAAAAGCCAACCGCCTATCGGTCTCATTAAAAAGCCTGCTGCAAAAACCCCTGCGGTTTGTAGTAATTGAGTGGTGGTATTTCCCGAAGGGAAAAAGATATGGGCAAAATAGATTGAGCAAAAGGAATAAACATAAAAATCAAACCACTCAACCAAATTACCCGATGAAGCGCCAACTATAGCTCGGATACGTTGACGCGTATCTTTCGCATTTTCCGTTAGATCAGTCATCTTATTTTATTCTCCTGTTTTTCCGGGCACAAAACGATGCCCGCTATAGTAAAGCTGCACTTAAACCCAGAGGCAACAAGTTCCTGATTGTAATAATTTATTAATGTAACAACGCAAACAGTGCTTTTATTACCCTTAACTGAAACACGGATAAATAAAACAGCACAAACAGGTCGTTATTATGAGGTGGGTTAATAAGAAGATAAGCGAGTCTATTCAGGTAAAAAGAAGTGTTAACTATCCTGAAAGAGAAATAAATAAAAGGCCATCCTGTTAAGGATGGCCTTTTATCTTAATTGAAACCTGGCAGTTCCCTACTCTCACATGGGGAAGCCCCACACTACCATCGGCGCTACGGCGTTTCACTTCTGAGTTCGGCATGGGGTCAGGTGGGACCACCGCGCTATCGCCGCCAGGTAAATTCTTTTTTAAGCCGAACATTAACCCAAATAACTGGTGCTGATACCCAGAGTCGAACTGGGGACCTCACCCTTACCAAGGGTGCGCTCTACCAACTGAGCCATATCAGCGCACCTGTATAATTTGATGCCTGGCAGTTCCCTACTCTCACATGGGGAAGCCCCACACTACCATCGGCGCTACGGCGTTTCACTTCTGAGTTCGGCATGGGGTCAGGTGGGACCACCGCGCTATCGCCGCCAGGCAAATTCTGTTTCATTCCAGCCGTTACTGTGCTGACTTTCTCTCTCTTGTCATCACGTAACCACCAGAACCAATCTCTGAACAAGCTGAACATCGTTCTTATATGAGTCTTTCATCACAAAACACCTTCGGTGTTGTAAGGTTAAGCCTCTCGGGTCATTAGTACTGGTTAGCTCAACGTATCGCTACGCTTACACACCCAGCCTATCTACGTCGTCGTCTTCAACGGCCCTTCAGGGGCATCTAGTGCCCAGGGAAGACTCATCTCGAGGCAAGTTTCCCGCTTAGATGCTTTCAGCGGTTATCTCTTCCGCACTTAGCTACCGGGCAATGCAATTGGCATCACAACCCGTACACCAGTGGTGCGTTCACTCCGGTCCTCTCGTACTAGGAGCAACCCCTCTCAATCTTCCAACGCCCACGGCAGATAGGGACCGAACTGTCTCACGACGTTCTAAACCCAGCTCGCGTACCACTTTAAATGGCGAACAGCCATACCCTTGGGACCTACTTCAGCCCCAGGATGTGATGAGCCGACATCGAGGTGCCAAACACCGCCGTCGATATGAACTCTTGGGCGGTATCAGCCTGTTATCCCCGGAGTACCTTTTATCCGTTGAGCGATGGCCCTTCCATTCAGAACCACCGGATCACTAAGACCTGCTTTCGCACCTGCTCGAGCTGTCACTCTCGCAGTCAAGCTAGCTTATGCCTTTGCACTAACCTCCTGATGTCCGACCAGGATTAGCTAACCTTCGTGCTCCTCCGTTACGCTTTGGGAGGAGACCGCCCCAGTCAAACTACCCACCAGACACTGTCCGCAACCCGGATCACGGGTCCACGTTAGAACATCAAACATTAAAGGGTGGTATTTCAAGGTTGGCTCCATGCAGACTGGCGTCCACACTTCAAAGCCTCCCACCTATCCTACACATCAAGGCTCAAGGTTCAGTGTCAAGCTATAGTAAAGGTTCACGGGGTCTTTCCGTCTTGCCGCGGGTACACTGCATCTTCACAGCGAGTTCAATTTCACTGAGTCTCGGGTGGAGACAGCCTGGCCATCATTACGCCATTCGTGCAGGTCGGAACTTACCCGACAAGGAATTTCGCTACCTTAGGACCGTTATAGTTACGGCCGCCGTTTACCGGGGCTTCGATCAAGAGCTTCGCCTTGCGGCTGACCCCATCAATTAACCTTCCGGCACCGGGCAGGCGTCACACCGTATACGTCCACTTTCGTGTTTGCACAGTGCTGTGTTTTTATTAAACAGTTGCAGCCAGCTGGTATCTTCGACTGATTTCAGCTCCATGAGCAAGTCACTTCACTTACCATCAGCGTGCCTTCTCCCGAAGTTACGGCACCATTTTGCCTAGTTCCTTCACCCGAGTTCTCTCAAGCGCCTGAGTATTCTCTACCTGACCACCTGTGTCGGTTTGGGGTACGATTTGATGTTACCTGGAGCTTAGAGGCTTTTCCTGGAAGCGTAGCATCGGTTACTTCATCACCGTAGTGACTCGTCATCACGCCTCAGTGTTAACGATGACCCGGATTTACCAAAGTCATCCACCTTCACGCTTAAACCGGGACAACCGTCGCCCGGATAACCTAGCTTTCTCCGTCCCCCCTTCGCAGTAACACCGAGTACAGGAATATTAACCTGTTTCCCATCGACTACGCTTTTCAGCCTCGCCTTAGGGGTCGACTCACCCTGCCCCGATTAACGTTGGACAGGAACCCTTGGTCTTCCGGCGTGCGGGTTTTTCACCCGCATTATCGTTACTTATGTCAGCATTCGCACTTCTGATACCTCCAGCAGCCCTCACAGGCCACCTTCGCAGGCTTACAGAACGCTCCCCTACCCAACAACACCTAAGTGTCGCTGCCGCAGCTTCGGTGCATGGTTTAGCCCCGTTACATCTTCCGCGCAGGCCGACTCGACCAGTGAGCTATTACGCTTTCTTTAAATGATGGCTGCTTCTAAGCCAACATCCTGGCTGTCTGTGCCTTCCCACATCGTTTCCCACTTAACCATGACTTTGGGACCTTAGCTGGCGGTCTGGGTTGTTTCCCTCTTCACGACGAACGTTAGCACCCGCCGTGTGTCTCCCGTGATAACATTCTTCGGTATTCGTAGTTTGCATCGGGTTGGTAAGTCGGGATGACCCCCTAGCCGAAACAGTGCTCTACCCCCGAAGATGAGTTCACGAGGCGCTACCTAAATAGCTTTCGGGGAGAACCAGCTATCTCCCGGTTTGATTGGCCTTTCACCCCCAGCCACAAGTCATCCGCTAATTTTTCAACATTAGTCGGTTCGGTCCTCCAGTTAGTGTTACCCAACCTTCAACCTGCCCATGGCTAGATCACCGGGTTTCGGGTCTATACCCTGCAACTTAACGCCCAGTTAAGACTCGGTTTCCCTGCGGCTCCCCTATACGGTTAACCTTGCTACAGAATATAAGTCGCTGACCCATTATACAAAAGGTACGCAGTCACCTAACAAGTAGGCTCCCACTGCTTGTACGTACACGGTTTCAGGTTCTATTTCACTCCCCTCGCCGGGGTTCTTTTCGCCTTTCCCTCACGGTACTGGTTCACTATCGGTCAGTCAGGAGTATTTAGCCTTGGAGGATGGTCCCCCCATATTCAGACAGGATGTCACGTGTCCCGCCCTACTCATCGAACTCACAGCTTGTGCATTTTTGTGTACGGGACTATCACCCTTTACTGTGCGACTTTCCAGACGCTTCCACTAACACACAAACTGATTCAGGTTCTGGGCTCCTCCCCGTTCGCTCGCCGCTACTGGGGGAATCTCGGTTGATTTCTTTTCCTCGGGGTACTGAGATGTTTCAGTTCCCCCGGTTCGCCTCATGACACTATGTATTCATGTCATGATAGTGTGTCGAAACACACTGGGTTTCCCCATTCGGGTATCGTCGGGTATAACGCTTCATATCAGCTTACCGACGCTTATCGCAGATTAGCACGCCCTTCATCGCCTCTGACTGCCTAGGCATCCACCGTGTACGCTTAGTCGCTTAACCTCACAACCCGAAGATGTTTCGATTGATTCATCATCGCGCTGCGATTATTTGAGAGACTCATTGACAGGCTGATTCATCATGACCCGCCCGAAGGCAGTCATCAATGTTCAGCTGTCATGTTTCAATTTTCAGCTTGTTCCAGATTGTTAAAGAGCAATATCGTAAACATGACTCCGAAGAATCATCTTTAAGATATTCGTGATAATGTCTTTCACTCATTATCGGATTGGCGT
The DNA here is from genome assembly GCF_016950255.1 of Pectobacterium brasiliense. Lineage (NCBI taxonomy): Bacteria > Pseudomonadati > Pseudomonadota > Gammaproteobacteria > Enterobacterales > Pectobacteriaceae > Pectobacterium > Pectobacterium brasiliense. The sequence goes on from NZ_JACGFN010000002.1 coordinate 707,671, forward strand.
CCCCAAGGGGATTCGAACCCCTGTTACAGCCGTGAAAGGGCAGTGTCCTAGGCCTCTAGACGATGGGGACA